>CAZSTZ010000033.1:12544-13628 GCA_964609515.1 uncultured bacterium
ACAGAGTTTAATAATGTTGGGTTCCGTTTCACTCCACCCAACCTACAATAACTACAATAACTTTTTTTATTACCCTTTTTTCACGCTTTTAATATTCTGCATTGCAGTTAAATATTCTCCGAGAAAAGGCAAACCGCCAAGGGCGGGTAACAGATAGCGGGAAGTACAAAGCAAGCCTAAAGCTGCTGCGGTTGGTTCGTTTAAATAAGGTTGATAAAAGAGAATTAAAGCCGCATCGCGAGTTCCCACTCCGGCAAAAGTTAAAGGCATCAAACCCGCTAAAATTGCCAGAGGAGATAAGGCTAAATTAGCTAATAAAGGAACTGAAGCATTGAGGGCAAAGATAAAAAACCAAATTTGCAGTAAATGACCGAACCAGATAATAATTGAAGTAACCGTTATTTTGGCTAATTGCCGTTTGTCGCGCCAGAAATAATCGTGCATTTCCGACCAGGAAACACGCAATTTGTCAATGGTTTTTTGGATTTTTTTAACCGGAATAGTCCCGGCAATCCGAAAAAATATTTGGGCAAATTTGGGGGAACCTAGCAACAGCAAGCCGATAATTAATCCCAGGGCAACCCCAAGGGTCATCGTCCAAAAGAGGACATCTTTTTGGGAATAAAACATCAAACCAAATACACACCATAGCAGCAAAGAAAGCAAATCGCAAGCTTTCTCGAAAACTACCAGAGATAAGGATAAGGAACCATCTAAATGTCCCCGTTGTTTCATAAAATAAGCTTTGGCAATATCTCCCATTTTAGAAGGCAAGACCATATTTAAAACGCTGGCAGCTAAAATTAGGCGATTTGCTTCGCCAAAAGTCATTTTTGCCGAGGGTTGTTTGGGCATTAATTGTTGGAGTCGCCAGGCGGTTAACATGGTTAATGGTACTACCATACTGAGACTGATAACCATCCAGAGTGGATGGCAGTTAATCAAGACTTCGATGAGTCCTTGAAAATCGATTTTATGGTAGATTATTGTCAGGATAAAGGCGCTGACTGCCAGTGAAATTAGTCGTTTCATTTGTTAATAAAGTGAATTTCCGTAGAACAGGCAAGATGCCTGTTCTACGGTG
>CAZSTZ010000033.1:13728-20237 GCA_964609515.1 uncultured bacterium
TCTTGGTTGTCTGACAAGTTGGTGGTTGATGTTAATTGTTGGTTTTTACGATTATTTTAAATTAGAGCGATCGCCCCCACTCGCAAACACCGCTTCCCCCGTCCAGTATCCCTCCATGCTGTCAAAAGTTCTCTCAAGACGTCCGTATAAAGGGTTGCCGATGATGAAGGTTTGCTTTTGGGAGTTGGTTTCTAACAATACCACAGTATGTCCGATTTTGATACCGCCCACGGGCTCTTTGACGTGCAACAATGCCGGCTGTTTTGCCGCCGCTAACTCGGCCACGGTTAAACCCCGCCGATATCGAGGGGCTAAACCCAAACGCTTCAAGGCCGAAATCTCCGCTAGGGTGCTAGTGCCAAATCTATCGGTACCTGTTAAGATAACTGCTTCCCGTTCCGATAAGTTAGGGGCAGTGCCGATTAATCGCGCTAGAGTGGCGATGCTGGCGGGGGCGCAGGTATAGGGTGTTGTTTGTAAGACGATGTTTTCTACGATTAACGGTTCCCCCAGAAGGCCGGTGACGGGGAGGGAGTAGTGGAGGAGAATGGCGAGGGGGAGGGCGATGGCGGCGATCGCAACTAATAACTGCTGTAACCGTCGGCGATCGCGTCTGCCGGGCCACTCCATACCTACTAGCAAGCCTAGCACAAACCATCCCCCACCTAGCATCAGGTTTTGGAGGTGTTCTCCGAGATATAAAACGAAAATTTGAGGGATTAAGTGGCTGAGGTTGAGCCGACCTATTAATAAAAAAAGAATAATGGGTACAACGATAATCGCTAAAACAATATATGCTGTTTCTTGACGGTTTTGGAGGCCGTTTTCTGCGGTGATGCCCCGGGCGGCTAGTTTGCGCCCCAGGGCGAGACCGATAACTAGAGAGATTGAGGAAGTTAAAATGATAACAGTCATTACTAATTAAGGTTTCAATATAGATTTAATCAAAGTAGTAGGGTACGCGATCGCGCACCCTACTTTCTGCCCTACTAAAATTCTATCTTCTTGTAGATATCGGACAAAGAGATTTCAAACTCTACCGAACTTAAAGCTAAAACCGCTTCTTCACCTCTATATACCGAAAGCAACCACTTGTCATCCTCAGTTTTGGTAAACTGTTCGACATAATGCTTGTATTGGTCGATGAGAATGTATTCTCGAAAGGTATCCACAGTCCGATAAGAGTCGAATTTTTCCGAGCGATCGTACTTTTCTGTGGAAGGGGACAAGACTTCCACAATTATCTCAGCATTAGTAATAGTGTCGCGCCGACCTTCAGCATAAACTAAAGGAGTGGGAACCACCATCACATCTGGATAGGTGTAGGTATTCCTTGCCGGTATTGACAAGCGCATATCGCTAATAAATACTAGGTAGGGTTGGTCTTCTAGAGCAGACATTAGTGCTGCGTAAAATTTGCCAGCAATTTGATTGTGGTTTGGGGTTCCTCCAGTCATCGGTATTATCTCTCCGTCGCGATATTCGCTTCTAAATTCAGCCGTTGTTTCCCGCTCTAAATACTCTTCGGCAGAATAGCGGGTTTGGGTTGCTTGCATGGTTATTGCTCCTATTTGACGATAGATTATTAACAGTTTATCCTCTGATTTTAACGGTTTTTGTTGGGTTGCGCTGCGCTTCACCCAACCTACAATCTCCGATGCTTCAGTTTAGCATGGCAGGTCGGTTGTGGCAGAGCGCTTCAATTATAACCAATTCCCCACTAAGACAAAAGGTGCCCAATAATAGGGGTGTTTGTATTCCAAGGTGGATGAGTTGAATAAAGTGCGTTGGGCGTTGCGGAGGGCTTCTGCTTTGTTATTTCCTGTTAGGGGGCGATCGCTCAATTCTCGATAAAACTCTCCCATCAGCGCCGCCGCAGAGGTATCGTCCACGGGGGATAAGGTGGCGATGGTGCTGCCCGCCCCCGCTTTTACTGCCACTCCCGCTAACCCCAATACTGCTCGGTTGTCTCCTTCGGCGGTTTGGCAAGCGCTCAAAACTAATAATTCGATTTTTCTGTTAGGGCGCGATCGCAGCAAGTTTTCTAACTCTCGGAGCTTAATTAGTCCGTTAGATGTGAGAATAAATGTTTCTTGGGGGTTGGAGCTAAACTTTCCGTGAGTTGCTAGATGTACGATGTTAAAATTATCTGATTTCAGTTTTTCTTGGAAGCTATTTTTGGTAAATTCTTCATCCAGTAAAACCTCTGTCGGTACTAAAGGTTGGATATTTTCTTTTAACTCTATGGGTACGCTAGTTAGGGGAGTAAAAAAATTATCGTCTATTGTCACCGGCTTACTAACACCTGCGGCAAGAACGTTAATTTCTGACCCTAAAGCTAAACTTTTCGTCAGTCGCAAAGCGGGAGTTACTGCCACATTATAATCTGTTTCTAGCAAAAACTTTTCGCCGTCGTGTAATAGCGTCATCGGCAGATTTCGCAAATCTCCATCCAGTACAAAAACCAGATTTTTAACACCATTAGCAACTAAATCTTGTTCGGCTTTTCCTAACAGCCACTCATAGATTTGTTGCGCCAAAGGTACAATAGCTGCAGTCAAGTTTTCTTCAATATAATCTTGCACGCCGAGGGTTTCTTGGGAGCTGCCCCTTCTTTGAATTCTCAGAGATCTCGATACCGGATCGCTGAAGGCTTCCCGGCGCAGTTTTTCGATAGTATTTTCTAATTTTCGCTTCTGGATCGCCGTGGAATAATGACGTAAGATTCCTCCTGGCAAGATGACCATTACTTCTAGGCGATCGGGCAAAATTATCGGATAAATTATCGCCGCCCCTGCATCAATTTCTGCTAATTTTTCAATGGTTAATAATGACTCTTCCTCAATTTCCGAGCAAGAATCTTTAAAGAAATTATCCAACTCTGCCACTTGGAGAGATTCCGCTATTTCTATGGCTTTTTTGAGGTCGGTTTGAGTTGGTTTTGACTGGAGGAGTAAATCGATAAATTGTCGATAAATTGGTTCGATGTTCTCTTGGAAAGAAAAGCGAATATCGGGATTAGTTGCCGCCAAATCTGCGCGTAAAGATTTGAGGGTATTAAAGGCCGCATCGTAGGCAGCGATCGCCTTTTTAATTTCTCCCTTAGCTTTCCAAATTCTCCCTAACTGCCACTCCCATAAATAAGAAGATGGTAATAAATTTCTGGAGGCAATTTCTCGCGCTTTTTGGGTAATCTTTTCCGCCGCATCTAACTGTCCGTTAATTTCGTACAATTCCCCTAAAATTCCGAGAGCATAAGCTTCTGCTTGCTGGTTTTTTAATTCTCTGGATTTGTTAACAGTATCGGCAATTAAAACAGCAGCTTCTCGATTAAAACTTGCATCTTTAATCTGAAACAGCTTTATCAGGCGGGTAAGACTCCCAGCAAAATTGATTTCAGCATGGAGGGAGGTTCTCCCTAGAGGTAAATTAGAAATATCGCCGAATATTTCTGGCAATAATAGTTCGATTTTTTCTAACAAAACCAAATTAAAATCGGGCATTTTTTCTCTAACAAGCTCCCACCTCTTATCTACTGGTTCTCCTTCTTCTATGGCTAAGGTTAATTGCTGTTTTAAATCCAAAATTAAGCTGAGTTGATTTAAGTTTGCCTGAATTTTAACCGCAGAAAAATCTGCTTCATTAGCTGCCAAAAGATAATACTCAACAGCCTTCTGATAGTAAATATCCAGCAGAAAATCCGTAGCCCTATTGTATCCTGGAGGCAAGTTATTATCCCGCTCTAAAGACATGGCGTAAGCTGCTTCTTCTAAGGGATTATCCCGCTCTAATTTTCTACTGCCAATAGCTCGATAAGTATTGCCTAAATCCAGAAAAATTCCCGTTTTTGCTTCGGCATCATCTAAGCTTTCTGCTAACACTAAACTTTGGTTGAACGTTTCTAAAGAAAGTTCCAAACTGCCCTCCTGTCTGAGAATAATGCCGAGCAAGTGCAAACCCCTCAGCCTTTCTTTGACATCTTTATTCCCCGTTTCCTTGAGGCTATTTCTAAAGTCTTGCACAACTTCTAAAAAAGTTTGATTTTCTTCAGACAAGTTATTAATTTGTTCTGGAGTTAGAGAATTGTCTGAGACAGTTAAAAGCGGTATTTCTTCTTGAAGTTGTTGGGTTTGCTCGATTAAAGTCAAACATTTTGGAGAATTTAACTCTAAAGTTTCCAGCAAAATATCGCAGGCTTTGGGATAAATTCCTAAGGCTTGTAGGGCAGTCGATCGGTCTATAGAACTTTCCATTTTTCCAGAGCGATCGCCCACTTTCTCGTAAGCCGCCGCCGCTTCTTCCCAGAGCTCTGCTGCCCGGGCATATTCTCCCCTTTCATATAATTGTTTTGCCTCGGTAGCTAACCCTAAACCATCGAGGTTTCTTTCAGCAGAAATAGCGGCCAAGTTTAAGCTTAAAACTAAGCTTAAAACTAAGCTTAAAACTAAACTTAAAACCAAGCCAAAAACTGCCAACCAAACCAGAAAAAATCGCCGGGGTGGATGAGTTAAAAGCCTTTGTATTCTACGGAAAAATACAAACCTTGTTCTTGCCATGTTCGGTTCCTCGAATCAATATTTACTAAAGGAATGCCATAATCAAAACGAGCGCGAAAATTATCGCTCATTTGCCATTGTAAGCCCAAACCAAGAGCAACTAAACTATTAGGATCGGGGGTTGAGCGATCGCCATTATTCCAACCAAGGGCAAAATCGATAAAAGGAATCGCCGATAACACCCCGTCAACCTGCCGCCACCGCCAGACTGGCAGTCGCATCTCGACGGAAGTAAAAACGCCGCTGTCGGTTAAGAGAGCATCTTGACGATATCCCCTAACGCTATAAATGCCGCCGATGCCAAATTGTTCTAAAGGCACTAAGTCGCTAGCGGCTAGTTGGATATCGGTACGAAATAATAAAGTAGTATCGGACACCGCAATTTGGCGGAGGTATTGAAATTGACCGCGCCAAGCAAAAAAGCGGCTGTCTGGTTCTTCGTCGTTGATGGTGGCATCGAAGGCGTTTGCTCCCAAGCTAAACTGAGAACGGGCGGCGAGGACTTGGCGGCGATCGCGTCTGGTCCAGTCTTGGAAAAACCGCAGGGCGCTAACCCGAGTATTGCCCTTGGCATCAGCTCCCAAGGAGAGAGGGAAAGGTTCGCCGTCGAGGGTGGTTTCGCTTTGTTGGTGAGAACCGACGATGCCTAAAGCGAGTTCTTGGGTAAAGGTGGGGGTGGCATTGCGAAGGATGGGTTGGCGAAAGCTGACTTCGTAGCTGCGGGTGACAGACTCGATGTCGAGTTCGTCGAAGGGAGTTTCGATAACGCTGTTGTTGCCAAGGGTGAAATTGAGGCCGATAGTCCCGTTGCGGGGATTTATCGGCAAAGTATAGCTGGCTTCGTAGCGATCGCTGCCGTCGGTGTTGCGATAGCCGATGCTGAGGCTGTCTCCTTGCCCTAAAAGGTTGGCATGAGTGAGAGTAGGGCCCCGCTGGAAGGTGCCGACGCTGGGAGTGCGGCTGTTATCGGCGATCGCTTCCAAGCTAAAAGCATCCCTGCGACTCGCGTCAACTTCTAACACCCACAACTCCTGGCGGACTCCTACGGAAAGTTCCGCCGTCAGGTTTTCAATTAAAGGATCCAGTTGTAACAGTTGCAGGGCCTCTTGCAGGCGGTTGACGTTGAGGGGGGTGGCAGTAGCGATCGCCAGCCGACTCCTCACATATCCCGGGTTGAGTCGTCCGGTACCGCGAACGATAATTTCCTCGATGCCGCCTTCGATGACTTGGACGGTAACGATGCCGCCTTCGAGGGTTTGGGGCGCGGGTATGACGGCCCCGGAATTGAGATAGCCGTTTTCGACATATAATTGAGTAATGGCGGTTTCTGCTTGCAACAGTTCGGCGAAACTTAGCTCTCGCCCCACCAACGGTTCTAAAACTGCCGCCAGTTCCTCGGCGCTAAAAACCGTACTGCCGACGACGTTAAAGCCTTTGACGGGGATGCCCTGCCCGGGAAACTCGGGAACTGTTGGCGGGGATGGCACCGGTGGCAGTTCCAGGAGGTCTTCTGGGGGCGGTAGGGGTTGGAGTTCGGGGCGATCGCGCGGTTCTGGCGTCACCGGGCGCGGCGTTTGGGCCCGGGCTTTGGGGACGCTGCTACAGATGAGGGCGATCGCTATCGTTAATAAATAGTATGGTCGCTTTGGCATATTGTACTATTTTCATTTTAGTTGTGCAAAATAACTTAGTCGATTTAGGGAATAGGGAATAGGGAATAGGGAAGAAGTAACAGATAAGTTATTGTTGGGCGGCTCCTAAGAGGAGGGAGCCGCTCCCTCCTCTTAGGTTTTGCCTCCCTCCTCTTAGGTTGGGCCTCCCTCCTCTTAGGTTTTGCCTCTCTCCTCTTAGGTTTTGCCTCGCGCCTCTTAGGTTTTGCCTCGCGCCTCTTAGGTTTTGCCTCGCGCCTCTTAGGTTGGGCCTCGCGCCTCTTAGGTTGGGCCTCGCTACTCT
>CAZSTZ010000033.1:20337-38745 GCA_964609515.1 uncultured bacterium
GCCTCGCGCCTCTTAGGTTGGGCCTCGCGCCTCTTAGGTTGGGCCTCGCTACTCTATTGACAATTGACAGCTAGCAATTAGCAAAAATTAGTTAGGGGCAATTTTTCGGCCTGGATAGAGAACGCTGGCTGCCGTCGGCAGTAACATAAGTTGTCAGTACCACTCGACCTTCTTCATCAACCGTCCAACCTCGGGCCGGTCTCACTTCCTCTGAGGAGATCCCCCCCCCGCCCCCCTTGCCAAGGGGGGAGCTTGAGGAGCTAACCTGGGGAAGGGGGGAGCTTGAGGAGCTAACCTGGGGAAGGGGGGAGCTTGAGGAGGAGTTTGAGTTTGTCTGGGGGGAGCTTGAGGAAACATTTGGTCGAGCGAGATCGCTGCTCAAAGGGTTGGTCGGGCTCGGAGGTAGGCCGCCGCGACCCAAGATCGTAAAACTGCTGGTTTCTGCTTGGGAGTCTGCGGGGCAAGCGCGAGCTACCACTGCATTCGGCTCTAAGATATTCTCTGGCAGTTCCACCAAACCGGCGCTGATGTCAACGTCGGGAGTGTTAAAAGTGACTTCCCCCTGGCGACCGAAGTTAGAAGTAACGGTGATATCGCTGTTTGGGGTGAGGACTTCTCGAAATTCGATGCCAAATACTCCTTGGGCGGTGACGTTAACGCTGCCCCCCTCTCCCAATTCGGCGTTGGCGGTAATATCGCTGTTTTCGGCAGGAAAGGCGATTAAAAAGTTCGTGTCTAAGTTGATATTGCCTCCTGTCGCCGTGTCCGTAGCGTTGGTAGTAATTCGAGCGCCCTCGCGGAGGTTAATTCCCGCTTCCGCGCTGACAATAATATTACCCCGATCGCCAGAAGCAGTTTCGGCGCTGAGAGTACCGTTGCTTAAAGCGGTACTTGTCGTTCTCGCCTCTAAGTTACCCGCGTCTCCGCTGCCGTTGTTGCTGACCGTAATTTCTGCCCCGTCTCTAACTCGCAAGCGTTCGGTAGTTAGAGTTAAACTCCCAGAAGCGGCGCTGCCTTCCGGGTTATCTACCTTTGCCGATAAGTTGCTGGCAAGTCTGCCGTCTGCTGAAGTGCCGGCGACTTCGATAAATTCCGAAGCGATCGCCGTCAGGTTGCCCCCGTCGCCGCTACTTCCGAGAGAAGAAGCAGAGATTTCGCCCCCATCCCGAACGGTTAAGCGCCCCGTATTAATAGTTAAATCTCCCGCCCTGCCGCTGCTGTCCGCAGTTTGCGCCGACAAGCGACTCGGAAAGTTGCTCTCCCCCAGCGCAGTTCCGACTACTTCAATTTGGGAAGCATTAACCGTCAGGTTGCCGGCATTGCCCGAACTCCTCGTCGCCGCCGATATTTGCGCTCCGTCTCTCACCAGCAAATTCTCCGTAGCGATCGCTAAGTTACCTCCCGAGGCAGTGGAGATAGAATTATTAAAAGGTCGGCGTTGTGCTTCCGAAGAAATCCCCGTAATGCGTCTTGCCGCCGCATCCGCTCCCACCGGTGTCGGTCCGATGCCGCTTAATTCTATACTGTTTGCCCTAACGCTCAAATTTCCAGCCTTGCCCGCATCAAAGGAGCTAACCGAGATGTGGGCTCCGTCTCTAACCGCTAACCTATCGGTAACAATCTCCACGTCCCCCCCTCGCAAGTTGGGGTTGTTGTTTTCTCCTGGGGCGCTTAACACCACAGAATCGATGCTGCTAGGAAATTGACCCTGGGGGTTAGTGCCCGTAACTTCCAGATAGTCGGAAACAAAGGCCGTAACATTTCCCCCCGCCCCGCGACGGGCAGAAGCAGAAATAGCAGCTCCTCCTTCAATAATCAGCCTTCCCGTTTCTACGAATATATCCCCGGAAGTTCCAGCACCGTAGCTCGAAGAAAACAAACCGCTGCTAAACCTAGTTCTCAAAGAGCGTCCTTGCAGTAACTCTATAGACTCCCCCACTTTCACGGTGAGAGAACCGCCTCTGCCCGAACCTGCGGTAACTGCCGATACCTGGGAGCCGTTGCTAAGGATTAACCTATCTGCCTCCACCGTGATGTTGCCGCCGTCGCCGCCGCGCAGGGTTGCTGCTGTCAAACCGCCCGTCAGCAAGCCGTTGGCGATCGTGCCGCTCATGTCGATAAAGCCCCCGGGCGCTTTTACCGTAATGTCGCCTGCTCGACCTTCGCTGATACTAATGGAAAATATCGAAGAATCCCTAGTGGTGAGTGTTTCTGTTTCTACTACTACTTCTCCACTATTCCCCGTTGTCGGAATCCCCGCCTCGCCGCTACTAGCGATCGCCCCTATCAAAGAGTTACCTTCGAGGGCTAACTCCCTTGCCTTAATCTTAATCTCCCCGCCGTCTATGTTTCCTAAGGTTGCCGCGAAAATATTTGAACCCTGGCTCAAGTCGATCTTCGCCCCTCGTAGCTGGATCGAACCGCCACCCAAACCGCTAACGTCTAGAAAGGCTAGCCCAGATAGGCTGATATTCTGAAAATTTTGGCTTCTTTCGTATCCCAAGGTCAAGCCTCGGGCTGTCGGCATCAGGCTAACTAGGTCTCCTTCCCCCACGCTGCCGATTTCTATACGTCCTTGGGATGCCCTCATTTGTCCTGCGGGCATTACGACTTCGCCACCAACTAGAGCTAAAGTTCTCCCCGGTTTTACTTCTATACTGACGTTTTCGCTCTGAAAAATACCTGCAAGTACGTTTTCTATAGTGTTACCGATAGGAACGGCAAATGCCTCTGGCGGAACTGGGTTGACGAACTCGTTGAGTCCGAAACCAAGAGCTTCTTCTAGAGCTATGTTAGTAGTTCCCCCAGGGACTTGCTCTGGGGGAATGGCGATCGCCCCCGAACTATTAGCAACGTCGGGCAAACTTCCTGCAGCCCCTACTTCTCCCCCCAGCCCCGGAGGTCTCCCTTGCACCACAACTGGTCCAGGCTGTACTCGAAATTGCAACCCCACCGGTGCGTTAACCGTCAGCAAGGGCGCGCCGCCGCCGTCGAGGGCGCTAAATTCGGTCCCATCGGCAAATAACAAACCGCTGGCCGTACTGCCAATAAACGACCCGCCGATGTCCAGTTTGGCCCCGGGCCCGAAAATTAGCCCCGCAGGATTGAGCAGAAATAGATTGGCCGTGCCATTGGCGCGAATTAAGCCGTCGATGTTGGAAATTCTGCCCCCCGTAACCCGACTGATAATGTTACTTATATCTGCGTCGTTATTAAAAAACGCCTCTCCACCTGTCGGCACGGAAAAATCCCTAAAGCTATGGAACAGGTTGCTCCCCGCTCTGGAACCTCCATCTATAGTAAAGTTCCGACCGTCTCGGATGTTTATCTGAGTCGGTATAGTCCCATCCGGCGATATTTGCCCCCAGACGGGTAATGCGGGAGATAGGGTTACGGTAGCGATCGCCCCTAGCCCCATCAGTCCCATCGCTAATATTGGTCCTTTGACCTCGTTCTGTTTCCTTGGTAGCATTTAATACATTTTCTCCTTGACAAAATGTACATTATGTTGTATTAAGCGCTGGCCGGCCTACTGTAGTCCGTCCGTCGCGCACCGATATCATTATACCCTCAAGATGCCCCTGGGATTACTCTCCATTCCCAATTTCCAATTCCCCATTCCCCATTCCCCATTACAACTTCCTTTCTACTATTAAAGGTTGACCTGGATGTAGTTTTTTAATCTCGTTTGTTAAATCGTACCAAGGCTGTAATTGACTTGCTTGAAAAGTCCGACTCATTACCACATAAATCGAAGTTTGGTCCGCACCAATACCCCCACTAATAACGTCGTCCCAATCTTGAGCGTGCAACTCGTCCACTACATACCAACTATCCTCTAAATATTGAAACCTCCTGATAAATCTAAATGGTGCTTCTTGTTTGCCGACTATTAACATTTTTTGCAACATTTTCCGAATTAAATTAGGAAAAAATCGCCCAAAAGTTAGCATCACTACCCGCAAAATTAATAACTTCAACGGCGACATTTGGGTTTGTTTCGCCCAACCCATTTTTCCCTCAATAGTTACCCTTTCTTGTTCTACTTCTATCTGATAATCGCCAACTAAATGACTCACGGCATTGAGGATTTTTTTTCCTTTCTTGACTTGCAAAGATAACTGAGTATCGGAAATCAGTAATTTCTTATTTCTAAATAGTTTAAAAACTCCTCCTTTATTTAGGCCGATATAAAGTTCCGTACCCGGTCGTCTTTTAATCAAAATTTGCGCTTCTTTCAGCCAAATACTAGCAACGTCGCGGGGGGCAGACGGGGGGCGATCGCTGACAAAATCCCGCCAAGCTAATAAATAATTCCAAGTATGATGGCCGATAATATGGTCGTCGGCATAACACGGACCGAGACCGTTATTTAATCCCTCCAAAAAGCGGTCGTTAATTCGCAAAGCCTCCGGCCACCATTCCCCTACTAATTCAAAGCCGTGGGGAAAGAAATTATAAGTATTGCGACTGCCATATTCGCCGCCATAAGAACCGTCTGGGTGAACAAATTGTCCGGCTAATTCTACCGCTTTTTGTAAAGCATTTTTCAGTTTTTCATAAGGATTAATCTTGGCAATTCGCGCCAAACAACCAATAGTTAAAGTATGATATCCGGGGTCGCAGCCTTCGTATTCTACAAACCAACCTTCCTCGCTTTGCCAGTTTAATAACCTGTCTAAGCGGATTTCTTTAGTTTTATTCCATTTAGAAGTTTTTAATAATTCTCCTAATAATTCCAAACACAAAACTATTAAAGCTTCGTGATTGGCTAATTGCCCGCTTTCAAAGTGGTTCGCCAACCAATCCGCTCTCGTTTCAAAAAAGTTGAGCATTTCGTAGTTAGTTAGTTCTAAAATCATGTAACTTTCCACCGCAGCAAATAAAGAAAAAGCAGCCGCCCCGCTGGCTTTTTCGTAAGGGAAATAATCGTCGCAAGAACCGTCTTTATGAGCGCTCTTGGCAGCGTATAATATTCCCGCTTCTACCCATTCTTTGATTATCTCTTTTTGGTAAAAAGGATTATCGGGAATATTCAGTTGGTAAGCTAGGGCTAAGGGCAAAACAAATTCTTGAGCCATGCCGCTAGGAAAATCGAGGATTTTGTAATGCCAAAAGTTGCGATCGAAACAACCATAAGTGGGGCTGTGGGGATTGCGGTCTAATAGGGTTAATATTTTGGGAATTTGGGCTAGGGCTTTCCGGGCGAATAGGTCTTTCATTTGTTAATTGTTAATTGTTGATTTAAGGTGGGGCCGGGGCAAAGCATTCGGACATCTAAATTAACGATTTTTACCCGCATTTATCGCCCGAATGCTGTTGCCCCTACAGGATTGTGTTAATTGTTAATTGTTGGTTATTCATTGTTAATTACTGTCTTTGCGTCGCAATCTTAATTGTACTTCTTCCATTAATTTGCGGTTGACTGCCATTAAATCTGCGATTAAACCTAGTATCCATAATTGAAATCCCATTAAGATTAAAATAGTTGCTAAAATTAAAGTAGGAACTCGGGGTTTATCGTAACCGCCAAAAAATAATAAGAGCCAGCGAATACCTGACATTACTCCTAAAGTAAAAGGTGCGCTTCCTAGTATTAAAAAAAACCGCAAGGGTTTATAGACCATGAAAATCCGCAGAATGGTAAAAAGCGATCGCAATACATAAGTATGGGTGCTTTTCATCAAGCGGGAAGGTCGCAAAACGGGATTTGTTCTAATAGGCACCGAAGTTATCGCCATGCCTTTTTGTCCCGCTTGGATAATCGTTTCTAAGGTGTAAGTATAGGAATTAAAAACGTTTAATTGCATCGCTGCCTCCCGACTAAAAGCCCTAAAACCGCTGGGGGCGTCGGGAATCTCGGTATTGCTTGCCATTCTCACTACCCAACTGCCTAATTTTTGTAGCATTTTTTTGGTGGGGGAAAAGTGTTTTATCTGAGAGATAGGTCGCGCCCCCACGACAATTTCTGCTTGATGTAAGAGAATTGGTTGGATTAAATAAGGGATATCTTCGGCACAATATTGATTGTCAGCATCGGTATTAACGATAATATCTGCCCCTGCTTTGAGGCTGGCTTCCAAACCGGCCATAAATGCTTTCGCCAAACCTTGGTTGGTGGGGAAGCTAACGATGCGATCGACTCCTAATGCTTTGGCAACTTCGACAGTGTTATCCACCGAACCATCATCTATAATTAGCCATTCGATAGTATCCACGCCGGGTAACTCTCTCGGCAAAGCCGCCAGGGTTATCCCCAGAGTTTCTTCTTCGTTATAACAAGGTATTTGGATAATTAGTTTAGTCATTGTTTATTTGTCTAACTTTAGCTCTATCTCAAAGGCAGCCTTCCTCAAATTCTAAACCCCCCGGCATAATCGTCTGACAGAGGTTAGCACCAGTGAGGTTGGCGTCTAAAAGGTTAGCACCGCTGAGGTTAGCTCGATACAGGTTAGCATTTGTGAGGTCGGCATCCCGCAGGATCGCATCGCTGAGGTTGGCGCCGCTGAGGTTGGCATTGCGGAGGGTGGCATTGCTGAGGTTGGCGCTATCTAAGTCAGCGTTAATGAGTCTGGCATTGCTGAGGTTGGCCTCGCTTAAGTCGAGCTCCTCAAGGTCGGCATTATTGAGGTTGACATCCCTGAGATTAACACCGCTGAGGTTGGCCCCCTTAAAAGTGGCATTGCCGACGCTAGCTCGCTGGAAGTTAGCTCCAGTAAGGGTTGCAGCGGTTAAGTTGGCTTCTATTAAATTGGCACTGCTTAAGTCGGCAGCGGTTAAATTGGCCCCTGTTAAGTTGGCCCCATATAATTCGGCTCCCCGCAACCGAGCTCCAGAGAGATCGGCTTGGCTGAGGTTGGCCATATAGAGGTTGGCTTGAGTTAAAATAGCATTTCTCAAGTCGGCATATTGGAGTTCGGCGCGACTTAAGTTGCTTTGATAGAGGTTGGCTTTTTTGAGGTCGCAGGCATAACATTTTTTAGTTGTTAATAGTTGCTCAATTTGTTGGGGGTTTTGGGCGAAAAGTGGGGGGGTTTTTAGGAGAATTGTTAGTAAAAATGTTAGCAAAAAAGCGAGGGCTATTACGAATATGGTTCGATGTTTCATTTTGGTAAGAGGTAATGGGTAATAGTTAATGCTTTATTTCCAATTGCCCATTCCCAATTCCCCATTCCCAATTCCCCATTCCCCATGCCCAATTTATCATGCATACATAAAGGCGTTATCCCAGATGTAATCTATGATTTGTTTGGCATCCTCTAGCGGTAAAACTTTACAGGAACCATCTGGGTTATAAGTAAGTAAAGGTACTTCTGGGGCTTTCTCTTCATGGATGCCGTCCTTAATTAATTTGCCGCTAATTTCTGCTAAATTGTTAAGGGGACCGTTAATGTCAAAATCAATTTTGGTGTTGAATTTCTCTTCCATCCATTGTTCGATGCGATCGTCTAACTGTTCTGGAGTTAAGGGAGTTTTACTGGTTAGCAGGTGGTAATAAACCAGCATAATTTCTTTGCATTCTTCTTCTTCGGCAGCATCTATTAATGCCTGAAAGACACCGCCGTTTGTAGAAATATTTTTGAAAAACAGGGTTTCGGTGACGTCTTTTTGGAATTTTAGTTGCTTGTTTTTATAATTATTGTACTGCTTGACGGCAAACCCACCCAGAGCAATTACCATCGATAAGGCAGCAACTAAAATTCTGGTCATATTGTTGACATCTTCTTCGTTGGGAATCAAGCCTAATTGCTCGGCAAAAGAAGGACCAAAAACTAGAAATATAATGACCCCAAATATTAGTAAAAGTTGGGGTATGACTCTCAAAATAATCGGAATTGCCGCTCCCACTGCGGGAACTCCAAATATTAAACGGTCTTTTAAAGTCATGCTTACTTTGATGTTAGGAAAAATGAATTCTAAATCGTATTTAGGAATATTTTTGTAAAGGTAAACGTACATTTTTCCCGGTGTAAAATTGAGTTTTTTGATGTCAACTTTTTGGGCTTCAAAATATTCGCGAGGCTTGCATTTAATCAATAAAGCTACTCGCTCGTAAGTGTCGATTTGTTTTTTGACCGTTTTAAAAAGTTTCTTGACTTCGATGGTCTTTTTCTTGTCGCTGCGGCAGAAGCATGCCATCTGCTCGAAGTCGTGAAAATCGACGTTTGTTTTGAGTTCTATTAACGAGTTATCCTCAAAAGCTTCTTGTAATTTGGCTTTGGACATGGCACGGTAATTGGCTCGATCCAAAATGTTTTTAAAGCCGGATACCACTTGAGTTTCCATTTTAAATAGTTCCTCGTTTGTATATTTTACCCTCGATTTAGTATCGGCATCGGGGTTAAAAGGAGCATAATTTTTTTTAAATACCTCCAAGTCGTGATGTAATTTAAAATGGTAATAGGCGGACAAAATATTACAAAAATCTCGGAATTTTTGCTCTTCTGGCGGCGATAATTTGCCGTCTTCAATACACAGCTCGATGACGTCCGATCGCTGATAGGGAATAAAGGCTTCCCGGTCTTCATAGCTTGCCATAATACGAATGGTCCTAATGGTCCTAACGGTACTGGTGTATTTTATCACTTTTGCCGTGTCAAATTTTTTTCTCGATCGCCCCTGTTTAACCTCCTTTGAACTTTGTCGAAAATACCTATTGACAAAATTACCAAACCGTGCTTCTAACTAGGAAAATGGCGATCGCCCGACAAAAATGGACCTTTTTAAGTTAAAATATTGTTTTTTATAGTAATCACCCTTTAAAATGAATCCAGAATCTACTCTTAACCAACTGAAAGCATCGAGCCCCAACGGACAGCTACCCTCCAGTTATGGGGTTTATTTCAAAAATACTTTAGTGGCTCTTTGTCACGCCCTGGAAGACCACATTTTACAAACCGCACAAAAAAATCCCGAGGCCAAACCCCTAGTGTTAGTCACTTTTCAACAGGGTAAATGGTATCTCCAAGAGGCCGATCGCTACCACGAAATAGCCCAATGTTGCCGTCACGTTACTATCGCTGCCCTAGCTGATAGCGGTATCGCTACTCACCAAACTAATAATTTAGAGAATGTCTCTTTCGTGGAACTGGAGCAAACCGATAGTTTAGTCGAAGAATGGAATTTAATTATTTTAGCTCCGAGCTATCGGGCGATGGTACTCTGTCACGAACTCTCGGAGGAGGAATATTTACCCGAGGGGAAACCAACGGTAGATATAGAACGTAAGTTTTACGGTCTCTGGAACTTTGACGAAAGTTCGGTGGCTAAGTCGGCGGAGATTTTAATCGAAAGGATGCGCCCGTATAACCCAACTCTGGCAGATAGTCTCCAGCAACAACACCAAGAAATTATGGCTGCGAAACAGGTGTCGCAAGTGGATATGAGTGGAGTGGTTTCTCGAATTGTTACTTATCTACAAACTTCCCAACAACAATTAATCGCCCTCAACCGCCAAACCCGCGAACTTTGGGAATTGGAAGGTCAGGCGTTGCGTGTCAGTCGCAACCTCAACGCTAACAAATTGCAGGCGTTTCTGCGGATGGCGCAAAAAGTGGACGAACGGGATAAAGCTAATCCGGTGGCGTCTCTCCAGGTGGCGGCGCTGTCGGAAACTTTGGGGCAGTTGTTAGATTTGCCGACTTTGAAGTTGCGACGGTTGCGCTTGGCGGGGTTGTTGTTTCGAGTGGGGTTGGTGTCGGCGCCGCCAGAAGTGTTTGCGAAAACTCCCGATGAGTTTGACGATTCGACTGCGAGTTTTTGGCGCGATCGCTCGGTTATCGGCGCCCAACTGCTGGCGGCAATGTCGGAGCTCGCACCGGTTACTGATATTGTCGCTCACCATTTGGAATATTGGGACGGTACCGGCAAACCCGACGGCCTCCAGGGGAAAGAGATTCCCATAGAGTCTCGCATTTTGGGGTTAGTGGCGGCCTTCCAAGAGTTGACTCAAACGCGGGGGCGGCGAGTAGCTGTCAGTTTGGGGGAAGCTTTGGAGAAATGTCGCGATCGCTCTGGCAGCCATTTCGATCCGAATTTGGTGGAGACTTTATCTAATGTAGTCCGCTTGACTCAAATGGGTTTGATGGAGTTGCCCGATCGCCCCAGTCAGTTGCCTAATGTTTGGTTGGAGGAACCGGTTGTGCGAAAGGCATCGGTTTCTTA
Source organism: uncultured bacterium (assembly GCA_964609515.1). GTDB lineage: Bacteria > Cyanobacteriota > Cyanobacteriia > Cyanobacteriales > Microcoleaceae > CALKCV01. The sequence goes on from CAZSTZ010000033.1 coordinate 30,502, forward strand.
GTTGTCTCACCAGAAACCGGGTTTTGCGCCAGAAACCGGGTTTTTTGCCAACCCGGTTTCTTAGCTCTCTCTGCTGGTTTCTGGATGTTGCTAACTATTAACTACCCTAACGCTGTCTGGAGATATCCTCACTTTCACCGCATTACCGACGGCAAATTTGCGCAAGTCGGCAAAATTGAGATTTTGACAGCGAACAGTTATCAGACTTCGTTCGCTGATGCGAACCAGATAGCGAGTATCGGTGCCAATATAAATAATCTCTTTTACCGCTCCCAAAAAACAATCTTCCCCGTCGTAACTTACCGGATAAATGCTAATTTTTTCAGGACGCACCACCAAAGTCACCTCCTTACCCATCTCCATCTCCTCCCCCCCAGAGACTAATACGGGTAACTTTTCGTCAACTAATACAACTATCCCTTCTGCTTTTGGTTCCGCCACTCGCCCGGTTAAAAAATTCGTTTCGCCGATAAACTCCGCCACGAAGCGAGATGTCGGACGTTCGTATATTTCTACCGGAGTTCCCACCTGCTGCAACTGCCCGTGGTACATTACCGCAATGCGATCGGACATAGTTAATGCTTCCTCGCGATCGTGGGTGACATAGACAAAAGTAATGCCTAACTGTTGCTGCATTCGCTTTAATTCTAACTGTATTTCTTTGCGCAATTTTAAATCTAAAGCTGCCAAAGGTTCGTCGAATAATAATACTTTTGGTTGCTTCACCAACGCCCTCGCTAAAGCAACTCGTTGTTGTTGCCCGCCAGATAGCTTTCTGGGATTTCGTTTGGCAAATTCGGTTAGTTTTACTAATTCTAAAACCTCGCCAACCCGAAGTTGAATTTCTCTACGTTTTAAGTTCTCCATTTCTAAACCAAAAGCCACGTTTTCAAATACGTTTAAATGGGGAAATAAAGCGTAGTTTTGAAACACGGTATTAACGGGGCGGTGAAAGGGCGGTTTTTGCCCCATCGGTTCGCCGTAAATATAGATTTCTCCTGCGGTGGGCATTTCAAAACCGGCAATAGTTCTTAAAGTAGTAGTTTTACCGCAACCGGAGGGGCCGAGGATAGAGAAAAACTCAGATTTTTTAATTTCGAGATTGAGGTTATCGAGGGCGAAGGTTTCCTGGTGGCCTTGACGAAGCCTTGCGGATGCAACATCGCTCTTAAAACTCTTATAAATTCCAATTAATTCAACTGCATTAGATTCCATTTAACAATTAACAATTAACAATTAATAATTAATAATTAACACCAATTCTATCACCCACATGAAACCGGGAATATGCGAAAAACCCGGTTTCTTAAATCTCCACATAAATCAAACAACTCGCTGGAGATACAGATAATTTTGATTTTCCAAACACTTGCGCAACTCTTGTAATTTCTTCAGTTTATAACTAGCGGTTTGGTAGTCGTTTTTAGAAGGATAATCCCCCAGTCGAGCTAACATTCTATCGCTTTCTCCCACGATTTCTTCAATTAAAAAATTTCTGAGTTTCGGCCTATTATTAGGCTCGAGCTCCACTAGAGGCAATTCTTCTTCTTCTCCATCAATTCTCATCGTTTTCAATACGGATTTCCCAATTTTAGAAAACTCCGATTTAGCTAACCATTCATAAAAATCTTCAGAGAGTTCGATGTAGTGAGGTGGTTCCCCTTGAGCGGAATAAAAAATTAAATCTAACACGATTTATCCTCCTATTGTTCGTTGTTTAACAAGCTTTCTGGAAAGTTTTCAACCCAGGCTATGTCTGCGGCATCAAACACTTCTTTCGCAGGTTTAGTGATGCCACCAGTAGTTACAACTCCGATAATTGTGCCTTTATCCCGAATAATTTTAGCTTTAGTTGAATCTATTTTTTTAGTTTTCCATGCTTTGACTTCAATGTGTGGTTCGTCCATAGTATTCCTTCTATTGATTATTGAATTTTGCTTGCAAATTGCGTAGTATTTTTTTGACCCTAAATGCGTCTTCTTTATTAACTATTAAAATATCGCCTTTAGGACTGTTGTTAGTAGTTATCTTAGCTTCGATACCCTGTTTTTTTAACTCTGCTATTAGCCATCCTATTATTTTTTTGTGGACGAGCAGCCTTTCTATTTGTCTGTCTTCATCAGTCATAAACAATTAACAATTAATAATTAATAATTAACACAAATTCCGTCACCTACCAAAAACCTGGTTTTTCGCAAAAACCAGGTTTCTTAAATCTCCACTTTTGCCTCTTGCCTCTTGCCTAATTATTAATTACCAGCAGCCACCTTAACTTCCGTCCAAGCTTCATCGTATAAAATAGTTGCTTGCCCCACATCTTTGAGATAATAAAGTTTATCCAGCACTTCTGGCGGCGGATAAATAGCGGGGTTGTTTAAATCTTCCTTATTAATTAAACCCTGTTCGATCGCCGCTTGGTTGGGACTGCCGTATTTAATAAAATTGGAATTTTGCGCCGCTATTTCTGGTTCCATTAAAAAGTTGATAAACTTCTCCGCTAATTCCTTATTGGGAGCATTTTTAAGGATGACCATGTTATCGGTAAAAATCACGCTTCCTTCCTTGGGAATTACATAATCTAAGTTTGGATTTTCTTCCATTACTTTAAAAATATCCCCACTCCATTCCGAGGTTAAATCTACTTGTCCTTGGTCTAATAATTGCTGGCCGGTATCTGGGGCAAAGACGGCGATCGTCTCTTTATTTTGGATTAAGAAATCCCGCGCTTTAGCTATTTCTTCGGGGTTAGTTGTATTGGGGTCGTAACCGAGAGAGATTAGGGCGATCGCGAAAGTTCCTCGCATATCGTCAACCAAGGCAACTTTGCCTTTATATTTAGGCTGAAATAAAGCAGACCAACTATTAATTTTTTCTCCGATATTTTGGAAATTGTAACCTATCCCCATCGTGCCCCACTGGTAGGGCAAACTATATTGATTCCCCGGGTCGAAAGGCGGATCTATAAATTTAGAATTGAGGTTTTTAATATTAGGAAGATTTTCTTTATTTAACGGTTCCAGCAACCCCTCCTCTGCCATTATTTTTACCATATAATCAGCGGGAAAAGCGACATCGTAACCGGGATTTCCCGGTTTAACTTTGGCATACAATTCCTCGCTACTTTCGTAAGTGTCGTATTTGATTACAGCGTCATATTTTTGCTCGAATTCTGTCAGAATTTCTGGAGCGATATAAGTTGACCAATTATAGATGCTTAAAATATTTTGACGGTTGATATTGGCATTATTAGCGCTACAGCCAAGGGGCAAGATAGCCGCAATTAAAAACAGAATTATCAAACTAAAAAATCGTTTCATACTTAAATTAGCCTTCGTATTAATCGCGCTTTGCGATGAGATAATCTAGTTCGTAGTAATCGCTTTAGCGATGAGACAATCTAGGTTTAAAATCGCGCTTTGCGATTACTACAAACACCTAAATAACATTTTTTTTCTCTCCCCAATTGCCAACGCTGAGGGAAGATAAAACCAACAGCAGAGATGCTAATAACATTAAAGTCGAAATAGCATTAATAGCTGGCGTCACGGCAAACTTTATCATACCATAGACAAAAAGGGGCAGAGTAGTAGTACCTACTCCCGCCGTAAAGAAGGCGATCGTGAAATCGTCTAAAGACAGGGTAAAGGCTAAGAGGGCGGCGCTGAAAATGCCCGGCCAAATTAAGGGGAGGGTGACTCGGCGAAAGGTCCGCCATTCGTTGGCCCCTAAGTCCAAAGCAGCTTCTTCCAAGGCCGGATCCAGTTCGGCTACCCTTGCCCTTACGGTTATTACCACAAAAGAAATGCTAAAAGCAACGTGACCGATGATAATAGTAGGAAAACCTAAGACTAGGCGAATGCCGATTAAGTTTTCTATTAGCTGAAATATCAGACTAAAAAATACTAATAAGGAAACTCCCATCGTTATTTCTGGTACGATTATTGGCAGAAATAACAGAGTTTCTAATAAGTTGCGCCCTGGGAAATAATAGCGTTCTAAACCTAGAGCGATCGCCGTTCCTAAAATAGTAGCTAATACGGTGGAAATTCCTGCTACAATTAGACTGTTTTTTAAGGCATCCCAAATCATGGCATCGCTGACGGTACTATCTACGGCCCCTTGCAATAAATTCCCATACCATTCTAAGGTAAACCCGCGCCAAACTGCGTTAAATTTGGAAGCGTTGAAAGAGTAAATTATGAGGATAAATATTGGCAGGTAAAGGAACGCAAATCCTAAACCTGCATTTAGCCACAGTCCTATTTTGCCTATTTTTCTGATTAGTAAATCGAACATAATTAACAATTTTGGCAACGGATTTTGTAACGGATTTAACGGATGGGTTGTTGGTGGGTGAATTAACTTACGCCCACTTATTGTAAGGTGCGCAACGCGCACCTTACAATAACTTTTGTTACTACAAACTGGGAAAATCGCTCTTCGCGATTACTACTAATATCGCTCTTCGCGATTACTACTAACTGCTATTTTAGATTCATAAGAACTTCTCGCGCTACCGCTTCAACTACGTTAATACTAACAGAATTTCCCAATTGATAGTAAGCCCGATCGCTCTTTGGATGTAAAATGAAGCGATCGGGGAATCCCTGCAACCTCGCCGCCTCCCTGGGAGTGATTTTTCTAACTCTGCCGTTATGATAAATTCCCAGTCTATTACTATCGCTGGCAACTAAGGTTACGGCTATTTTATTGGGGTCTAAAAATTTGTAAACTTCAAAGGAAAAATTACCCGCCACTGGTTTGTATTTGCCCTCGATAATTTTGAGATAATTCTTGGCGACCAAAGAATCTAAAATCCTCTCTAATTTTGAACAATTAAAAAAAGTAGCTATTTGCTCTTTACTCAATAACTTACCATCTCGCTCTTTACCAAACTCGCTATTGCGGCGCTTGAGGATAAAACTATTCATTAATTGGATTTCCTCTTCGCTACATTCTCCCCGCAAACCTAACTCCCAAGAATGAATAGAATTGCCGCCGCGATAGTCAATTAAGCGAAGGCCGTGCAACTTATTTAAGTCGCCCAATCTTTTCTTTAAAGCTTTAACAAATTCTGGCGAACAATTATATTTTTCCTCCGGGTTTTCTTCTAAAATATCTGCCACCGTAACAATTTTTTTAGGGGTAGAAAATAAAGACAGTTGTTGGGGATTGTAAGAATGAGAATCTTTGGGGCCGACATCGGAAATTAAGTTAAATTTGGGAGTGTAATTCAACAGACCTACCAGATAAACCCGCAAGCGATTTTGTGGCAGTTCAAAGTTAGCGCTATTGAGCAAAAAGGCATCGAAACTGTAGCCTCTTTTTTGGATTTCCCGTTTAATTGTGGCGATGGTTTTGCCGTTATCGTTGGTTAAGAGACCGCGAACGTTTTCAAAGATAAAAGCTTGAGGTTTGTAGGTATCTATTAATCGGGTTATTTCAAAAAAGAGAGTTCCTCTAGTATCGCAAAATCCAGCTTTTTTACCCGCATAAGAAAAAGACTGACAGGGAAAACCTGCTAATAATACATCGTGGGGAGGTAGTTTTTCGATGTTGCGAATGTCGCCTTGGGGAGATTTGCCGAAGTTTTGCTGGTAAGTTAAGCGGGAGTCTGCTTTAATTTCGCTGCTGAGAACGCATTTAGTTTTAATGTTTAATTTTGTGGCTGCGGTTTCATAAGCTAATCTCATTCCGCCGATGCCGGCAAATAAATCGATAATGCGTATTTGTTTCATGTTTAACAATTAACAATTAATAATTAATAATTAACAATTGGCAGCTTAAGCAACTAAAGTGGAGTACCTCAAACCAAGGGTCTTATAAGCATAGAGATGTAAGAAACCGGGTTTTTTCAAAAAACCCGGTTTCTGGCGGGTGAGTTAGCCTTGAGTGAAATGGCGAAGGTATTCTAAACGTACAGGTTTTACCAAATTACCGAAGAATAGAAACTAGCTATTTTGCTATAGCATTTCCAGCCATTCTTCAGTAGTGGGGGTAGTTAAATCTTCAAAATATTTTACTTTGCCTCGCAGATTTTTAAATAACTCTTCGGTTCCAGCAGCTTTTTGATACTGGGAAATTTTCGCGACTGGTTTTTTGCCATCAGTCACTACAATTTCTTCACCTTCTAATTCTACAAGTTGCAAAAATTCTAGCAAGTTGGCTTTTAATTGAATTAAATCGACTGTTTTCATCGTTTACGATCCGAATAACCGTTTGCTTTTTCTATTTAAGCATGATAGGCCGCTTTTTGTCAATAATCTTTTTGTCGTTCGATGTAATTGTAAGGTGCGCATTGCGCACCCTACGAAATACGTCGTTCGATGTAATTGTAAGGTGCGCATTGCGCACCCTACGCAGTTAATTGTAAGGTGCGCATTGCGGGAGCATCCCATATTTGTAAAAATATCGAATATTCGGTTTTTTATCTAATGCATCCCTTTTCCCTTCTTGCCTTTTCCTCAACTATTGCCTCTTGCCTTTTGCCTCTTGCCTAAAAGCGTTTAATTTTTGGGTTTTTACAAAATTGAGATGCACCCCGCATTGCGCACCCTACGAAATCCGTTTTTCGCCTATTTTAAAATAAATCAAAACTGGTACTAAAACTACTACCATTAATAACATCGATAAAGCAGAACCAAACGGCCAATTTCGACTGCGAATAAATTGATTTTGGATTAAATTACCGATGGTTAAAGTTTTCGCGCCGCCGAGAATATCGGGGGTAATAAAAGCGCCTACTGTGGGAATAAATACTAATAACGAACCTGCCACTATTCCCCGCATTGTTAATGGTAGAATTATTTTTATAAAAGTTCGCCAGTCGTTGGCCCCTAAATCGTGGGCGGCTTCAATTAAGGAAAAATCTAGTTTTTCGATGGTGGCATATAAGGGTAAGATCGTAAACGGTAAATAACCGTAAACTAAACCAATTGCTACGGCTAAAGGAGTGAATAAAAGTTGTATTGGTTCGTCGATTATTTGAAAGCTTTGCAGGGCGACGTTGAAGACTCCTTCGGTGCCTAATAAAACTATCCAAGCGTAGGTTCTGACTAAAAAGTTGCTCCAAAAAGGGATGATTACTAATAATAATAAGACGTTGCGCCAGGGTTGTTTGCGGGTGGCGATGAAAAAGGCGAGGGGATAGCCTATTAACAGACAAATTATGGTGGTGGTAAAGGCTAACCAGAGCGATCGCCCCAACACTCCCCAGTAAATTCCTTTGACTAATCTTTGATAATTACTCAGAGAAAATTCCCAGATTATGCCCCCATAAGTTCCTCTTTCTAGGAAGCTATATAAAAGTACGATTAACAGGGGAACTACAAAAAAAATTACCAGCCAAATTGTGGCGGGTAAGAGCAGAATTAATAAGTTGATTTTTTGCCTCGGCGCGGTTTGGGAAAATGTTTGTTGTTGGCGGGATGGTGTCATTTTTATTAGGACGGAGATTCCGATTATAAGAACTGTTTATCATAACCGGGTTTTTTTGTCAACTCCTAAATAGAAATAAAATCGGATTTATGTGGTAAACTGGTAAGGCAAAAACCGGGTTTCTTAGTAACTTGCAAACAACCCGGTTTCTGACGGGAGCGATCGCTCTCTTCACCAACTAACCATCTTGGAGTGCATCCAACCAAGCGATTAAATCGTTTGGCTCTTCAAAATCCAACAACGCCTCGGTCAAATCTTCCAACTGGGGAAGCGATAATTCCAACAAACGTTGCTGTAACTCCGGGGCCACCGTACCGATACGACGGGGCAGTAGGCGATCGATGGTCGTCAACCTCCCTTTCCGTAGCACTTCTATTCGGATAGCTTCTACTCGGTCCAACCAAGCGATTAAATCCTCCGGTCGAGAAAAATCTAACAACGCCTCGGTCAAATCTTCCAACTGGGGAAGCGATAATTGCAACAAACGCTGCTGCAACTCCGGGGCCACTGTACCGATACGACGCGGGAGCAGGCGATAAATTGTGGCCAATGCTTGTTCCTGCTTGCCTTCATCTCGGCCTTCTTGTAGAATCTCTTGAAAAACAGTTGATTCGCGCATAAGTCCTCCTTGAAATAGATTGCGAATTAAATCCGCCTCAAATCGTAAACCTGCTAGAAGTTGAGTGGAGCCGATAATTTCCTCTCGCTCCTCCGGCTGTTCTATTTTAGCAACCTCAGAAGCTACTTGCGACAGCAACCCTGTAGGATTTTCGCTCTGGCACAACACCGCCAGGGGCAATAGTGCCC
>CAZSTZ010000034.1:0-7664 GCA_964609515.1 uncultured bacterium
CCCTTACCTGCTATAGATGCTGAAGGTTGACGGCGTTTTGGAGATAAACTCGGCATTTCCTCAGAGCGAAATTCGTTTTCTAAATCTTCTTCGGTGTAGGGCAAATAGGCTTTTTCTCTCTTTAAAAATTCGTAGGTTTCCCACCGTGAGGAAAAGTTGAGGAAGCGGCGGACTTCGCCGGCCCCAATCTTGCCTTGGCGATAGTTGTCGGCGACGATTAATTCTAAGATTCTGCGGGATAAGTTGGGGGATTTTAGCTGGAGGCGATCGCCTATATTGTCGGGAAGTTCGATGGTAATTTGCATTGGCTTTTCTGTGGGTAAGATTAACAGCTTTGGACTTGATTATATCATTTTTAAAGTTTAATGCCCAATGAAACGCATAAACTCGTAAGGTGCGCAATGGGCACCCTACGAAACAGATAAATTATCTATTTCCCAACGGCAACTTTCGCTCAATTTTTCCCCCTCTTCGTTAAATACCTCCAACAGCAAATAAGCGTGATTAAAACCTACTAAAGAAAAACTCATTTCGGGAGAACTGCTGGCAGTGTAATTAGCAGTAATTTGGTCGAGAATAAAAGCGTCTTTATCTAACATACTCAAACGCAAATTAACAGTACCGCATTTTTCCTCTAAAATCTTGAATTTACCCGTCACTTTTGCCCTTGAAGATAAATCCCCCAAATAGAGGAAATGGGTGGAAGGTTTTTTAGAGCGATCGCCCCCATCAGCTATTAATTTAAACCCCCCATCCCCTTCTTTCAAAACCGCATCGTAATTCAAAGTAATATAAGGCGACTGCTGGAGACTCATCCAGTCTAATTGTCTCCCCGGAATTTCTCCCATTTCCTCTTCCATTTTCCTTAAAGTTTGCACCGCCGTCGCTGTGGATGTCGGTTTAATTCGACGGTAAAAACTGACGACAATACCCTTATCTAATTTAAACTCTTCTGGCAATTTGGCAAAGTCGGAAGCGATTAACCAATTATCGTTAAAAGCATCGTAAATAGTCTTAACTAAATCTTGTTCTCCAGGCCGCAAAACCTGTTCGTCGCTTAACAATACTTTCTGAAAAGGACGGGCAATAACTATATATTTAGCTGCCAATAATTCTGGTAACGGATAAGTGTCGCGGGAGTCGATATGGGGTTTGCTTAAGGCAAATAATCTCCACGCTTCGTCGGGGTTTAAAATGCGGTTTGCGTTTCTGATGACGTTGGCGTTAAAATGATTCGATGCCGCCGCAATAAATACTAATTCTCTGTTGGGGGCGAGTTTGCTGAGAAAGTCGGTTAAGCGCAAAACTTCGTCGTAGTCGGAACGTATTAAGGGGGCAAAATTTGTGGCAAAAATGGGATTAGAAAAATTGTTAAATTTGCCGATGGGAGTTAAACCCAAGATGAGATTAATAAATAGATAAACGCTGGCAGCGGTAAGAGCTATTTTTCTCTTTTTACCTCTCGGAAAATAGCGCAACGTCCAGAAAAATGCCGCCAAACCCCAAACTACAAAAGGCGTAAAAAATATGCTGTAATGAATGTTGCCGTAACGCAACATTATCAACCATTCTATTGAGGTAAAACCGCCAAACAATGCGAGGAAAATAGCAGTATTTGGAACTAACAAATCTGTCAGAGCTGCCACAGTAAATCCCAAAGCAACAATTAACCAAGTTCCCAACCCGTAAAAACAGAGATAGCGCGCGAAAATATCAGTAACGGAAAGACTCCAAGCGGCATAAAGAGTTTTATAATCTTCTGTCAGAGAATTTTCGATAAAACCTCGGGCAAAGATTAAGATAACTAGGAAACAGGTTAGGGCGATTAAACCGATTTTGATGCCTCTATTTAATAACTTTTTTACATCCAGTTTGCCAGTTTTAATTGTTGGTAAAAACTCGATTAATGCTTGACAGGTAATAGCGGCGAGAAAAGCGATCGCCCCATAAGCAAACGGTCGCCGAAACAGAATAGATGTTCCTAGCAATAAACCGATAACCGGCATTTGCCACCAACGGTTTAATTGCGTATTTTGCAAGTAAATTAAAACTGCTAATTGGAGGAATAAAGCGGCCCCAATATCGGGATATCCTCTCAGAGTCGGACTCCAGGCAATAGGTATTAATAAAGTCAAGCAAACCGTCGTCCAAAATACTTGTCTGGGATTGACTGAAATTAACTTAGTGGCAATGGCACCCAAGAGCAAACTAAATGGTAAGAAATAAATTAAATTTAGACCGAGAATGTATGCCAAGCGACTGTCGCCAAAGAGATAGATAAAAAGTACGCTTGGCAGAGTTACGAGGTAATTTTTTTGCAGAGATAAGGAACCGATAAAATCATTTATCGCTCTTTCTGGAGACTCGCGAAATAGATTTGCCAGATTATTTGCCGCGTTATTGTAACCGACAAAATCCCACCAATAAATAGTATGTTCGCTGGCAACGTAGAGGGAGGTTAAAGAGGCGATCGCCACCGTCAATAAGATTAACAGCGTCCCGTTATTTAGCAAAGTAAAATTAATTTTTTTAAGCATATTTTTGTTAATTAAAACGTAAATCAAGAAACCAGGTTTTTCCAAAAAACCTGGTTTCTGAAATAAGTCGAGAAATCCGGTTTTTCCAAAAAACCTGGTTTCTGAGATAGGTCAAGAAACCAGGTTTTTCCAAAAAACCTGGTTTCTGAGATACCTCTACAGACTTGCTATTTTTACCATAAACGTCATAAAATAGCAAGAGCTTGGGGAACCAGATTTTATTCTCGACGTCCACAAACCAAATTAACAAAATAAAAACCGATTAACTTATGAAAGCATTAATCCTCTCTGGTGGCAAAGGAACTCGCCTGCGTCCTTTAACTTATACCGGTGCAAAACAACTCGTTCCAGTGGCGAATAAACCTATTTTATGGTATGGAATAGAAGGAATTGTTGCCGCAGGAATTACGGATATTGGGATTATTATTAGTCCCGAAACGGGAGAAGAAGTAAAAGCTTTAACGGGGGAGGGCGATCGCTTCGGTGCCAAAATAACTTATATCCTCCAAGAACAACCGGCAGGACTCGCCCACGCCGTCAAAGTTGCCCGACCTTTTTTAGAAGATTCTCCTTTTATTATGTATCTGGGAGATAACTTAATTGAAAAAGAATTAGACCCCTTTTTAGAGATTTTTCAAAGTCAAAAATTAGATGCCTTAATTCTGCTGCGTCCGGTACAAAATCCCAGCGCTTTTGGTGTCGCCAAAGTTGACCGCCAAGGACGAGTATTAGGATTAGTAGAAAAGCCCAAAAACCCCCCTTCTAATTTAGCCTTAGTGGGGATTTATTTCTTTACTCCCGAGATTCATCATGCCATTGAAAACATCCAACCATCTGCCAGGGGAGAATTAGAAATTACCGATGCCATTCAATATTTAATCGACAAACAAAATAAAGCAGAAAACGGTACTTACGTTAGCGCTTGCAACCTCGAAGGATGGTGGTTGGATACGGGTAAAAAAGACGACCTTCTCAGCGCCAATCAAATTATTTTAGATACCCGTTTGACCTATCTTGTAGAAGGGGCATTAGACACGGAAAGTAAAATTATTGGACGGGTCAAAATTGGCAGGGGAACTAAGTTAATTAATTGTAGCGTTCGGGGTCCCGTAATTATCGGCGAAAATTGCTTTTTAGAAAACTGTTTTATCGGTCCTTTTAGCAGTATTGCCGATAACGTTACTTTGGTGGATGTTGACTTAGAACATAGCGTGATTTTACAAGGGTCAAAAATCATGGGAGTCGACCAACGTATTGTTGATAGCGTTTTAGGGCGTCGCGCTATTTTAACTACAGGCCCCAAACGTCCTAAAGCTATTAGGTTTATGATTGGAGACGACAGTCAAATCGAATTATAATAGGTAATGGGGAATTGGGAATATCGCAGTTCCATTAGTATTTTATCCCCCCTAACCCCCCTTTGAAAGGGGGGAACCGGATCGAACTATTTCAAAGTCCCCCTTTCCAAGGGGGATTTAGGGGGATAAAAAAACATCTTTAGTAATAGGATAAAGTTATGACAGCAATATTTATTGACAACTTCCCAGAAGCTTTAAAAACAGAAATTGAACGTCTGGCAACTCAAAATAATCAAACAGTTAACGAGCAAATAATAGCGATATTAGAAGAGGGAGTAAAATCTCAAAAACCTCCTTTAAAATTCCTCGTTTCTCCCGAAACAGATCCCACCTGGGAAGAACGCCGTAAAGCAGTCCCTAAATTGTTAGCTGAAATAGAACGCCGTCGAAAAGAATTACCAACAGATATTCAGTGGTTAGACAGTACCGAACTAATTAGAGAAGATAGAGATAACCGATGACAAATTCAATTAAATGCCTTGTTGATGCTAGCGTGGGAATAAAGCAATTTATCCCGGATCCCCTATCAGCAAAAGTACAGCAATTATTTGCCCTCATGGACTATCCCCAGACTCAAATTTACATTCCCGATCTGTTTTATATTGAGTCTGCTAATGCCCTTTGGAAATATATCCGGGCGGGGCAATTGACTATTACCCAAGTTCGAGAAAATTTAGCTACTCTTAAAACATTTCCACTTCGGGTTGTTTCTATGGCAGAATTAATGGAAGAAGCGGTTAATATTGCTGTAGCTTATAGCATTTCCACCTACGATGCCTCTTATATTGCTCTTTCTCAAAGAGTAAATGCCCCCTTACTTACCTTAGATAGAAGGTTGGTTAATTCCCTAGCAAACGCACCTTATGATGTCCGTTTGTTTGGCGATTTTTCCATCCCAGATTTACCAGATAACAATTATCAATAAATGGATGGTCGAGAAACCAGGTTTTTTCAAAAAACCTGGTTTCTGAGATACCAAAAAACTTGGGAATTATCTAGTGATTTATTTATTAACCGTCAACTATTATTCTGCTTCATACCTGGAAAAATTAATCGCTTCGATCGCCTTAAATACAAACCTAGTAGAAGCATTAATTATTGTCAATAATTCCCCAGAAGATTCCTCAATTTATAGGCTCCAAAATGACTGGGTTATTATCCTCGAAGCTGGAGAAAACTTAGGTTTTGGTAAAGCTTGTAATTTAGGGTTAAAATGGATAGGCGATCGCTCTCCAAATTCCCCCGTTTGGTTAATCAACCCCGATGCCTATTTCTTAGCAGACTCTCTCCCACAAGCAGCCCAATTTTTAACAAAAAATCCCGATATTTCTATCCTGGGAACTACGGTTTTAGAACCTTCGGGCAAACTGTGGTTTGGCGGTGGAATTTTTAACGCCAAAAAGGGCATAATAAAAGCGAACGAATTTCTCTCAGAAGAAGAATGGGAACGAGAATTATTGCCTACAGATTGGGTGAGTGGATGCAGTATGTTAATCAATCTTCAAAACTTCTATAATCTCCCCCAATTTGACGGCGACTACTTCTTATATTACGAAGATTTCGATTTTTGTCGCCGCTACCTCAAAGCTGGTTATAAAATCGCTTTTACTCCTCAATTTGGTGTCATCCACGAACCATCTTCTATTACTAGCAAAAACTCAAATTTACAAGTACAATACGGCATTTATAGCTATCTCCTAAGTCTGGAAAAACATACATCTAAATCTGTCCTCTTTTACCGCCTCTTCAGAATTACTTTAGCTTCTTTAACTTTTTTATCTCTTAATAAGTTCAAAGCGGTGGTAAAATATTATCGTCGTTTGCTAAATCTCGATCCCCCCTAACCCCCCTTGAAAAGGGGGGAACCTTCATGGAAATCCCTGGAAAAAGGGGGAACCTTCAAAGTCCCCCAATTCAGCGGGGGATTTAGGGGGATCGTCTTCGCAATTAATAACACAAAAAAATGACCAAGTTAATTAGTTTATTAGTCGCGGTTTGCGTGGGAATTGCTGTCGTCACCCAGGCGCAAATAACCAGCATTATCGAACGCAAATATGGAGTATTTGAAAGCGTTTTTGTTGCTTACATCGGTGGAGCTTTAGTTATAACAATAATAGCAATCTTCCGTAGTTTTTACGGCGATTTTAACTTAGGAAATTTTCGAGATTTACCTTGGTATTCTATCTTGGCCGGCATCTGCGGGTTAATAATTGTCGGCGGCATCGCTTATGGGGTTTCTCGTTTGGGTTTAGTCGCCACTTTTGGTATTATTTTAGCGGTACAATTTTCCTTGGCTGCCCTGTTAGATAATTACGGTATTGGAGGGGAACGCCAACCGTTAGATTTAAACCGATTTTTGGCGATGTTATTTTTAGCGATAGGCGCCGCACTTTTTCTCAAACAATCGTAATTAATTTATGTCTGATTCTCTGTTAATAAACCTATCTTTTCTCATCCCAGAACCGACGGGAATCTCAGTTTATGCTAAGAACATTTATCCCTATTTAAAACCTTTAAATCCTACTTTATTAGTAGCAGAAAAAATCCCCGATTTTAACTGCTACTCAATACCTAATAACATGACGCCCGCCCAAGGAACCAAAGGGCATTTGCGCCGCTTATTATGGACTCAATTTAAACTGCCGCAAATCTATAGAAAATTGCGAGGAAAACTGCTGTTTTCTCCCTTAACAGAAGCGCCATTATTTGCCGGCTGTCGTTCTTTGGTAATGGCTCACGATTTAATACCTTTGCGTTTTCCCCGCCCCGGTTCTCGCTTAACTGCCTATTGTCGCTATTATTTTCCCCCAGTTTTGCGGCAAGCAGAACATATTATTTGCAACTCTCAAGCCACCGCTGCCGACTTGGTAGATTTTTTTAATATTTCTGCCTCGAAAATAACGCCAATTCCCTTGGGTTACGACTCGCAAAAATTCCGCTTTTTAGACTTACCGACGGAAAATTATTTTCTCTATCTCGGTCGCCACGATATTTATAAAAATGTCAATAGGGTAATAGCTGCTTTTGCAAAGTTGCCAAAGAATTATGAATATCAATTATGGCTGGCAGGTCCGACAGATAACGTTTATACTCCTGCTTTAAAAAGTCAAATAAAAGAGTTAGGATTGACTGATTCAGTCAAGTTTTTAGACTACGTTCCACCAGAAGAATTAACGCCGTTAATTAATAAAGCAATTAGTCTGGTTTTTCCCAGTCTTTGGGAAGGTTTTGGCTTTCCGGTTTTAGAAGCGATCGCTTGTGGAACTCCTGTTATTACTTCTAATATTTCGTCCTTACCAGAAGTAGCTGGAGATGCTGCTATTTTGGTGGATCCTAATAATATTGAAGAAATAGCAGGGGCAATGGAACTACTAGCCACCGATGCAGGAGAGCGATCGCGACTGAGACATTTAGGCTTAGTTAGAGCCAGTCAATTTAGTTGGGAAAAAACAGGCAAGGCCACTGTTGAAATAATCGAAAATTATCTGTAAAATCTCAAAGAATCGCCGCAAAATTTAGTTCAGTTGGCTGTTTTTCTATAGGGGCGATCGCTTTTTAATTTATGAGTTCTTAAAAGAGAATTAAAAGGGTCATTTGCTAACAATTCTAATCTTTCTGCAATCCTTTCTTTTAACTGAGGATGCTTCTTGACCTTAGCCTTGAGAGCCCGTTTAAAAGCTGAGGAAGTAACTAAATTCATTCATCTAAATCTGCCATTAATTCATCTACCGTAACTTTTTGCGCTTTTCCCGTCTTATATTCTTCATGT
>CAZSTZ010000034.1:7764-26446 GCA_964609515.1 uncultured bacterium
CATTAATTCATCTACCGTAACTTTTTGCGCTTTTCCCGTCTTATATTCTTCATGTGCTTCAGCAATACTGGCAGCTATTTCTTTTCTCCGTTTTTCCACCAATCGTTTTTGGAGAATTTCAATCAAAAAATCCTGCTCTGAAGCAGATAGAAACTCTGCCATTTCTAAAACTTCATTAAAACTTGCTTTGGACATATTGGTGAGACTTGACGAAACCAACTAACAATTATCGTAGCATTTCATCCAAAATTATTTCTAATTATTTCTAAAGTTCGTCGCGATCGGACTCGAAAGGTGGAAAGTCAGCAATTCCTTAATTGCCAGGCCAGTGCTGAGATAGAAGTCCCAGGGCCAGCAACGCCACCTCTAGTCTAACTGGTTATCAAAGTCCGACAGCGACGATTAAAGTTCTCAAAGCTCGTTCTATGACTTCTTCTTCCGTGGCACAAACCCCACTTGAGATTGCGCGATCCAGCAAATTTTGGATATCTGGACGGGATAAAATTTGATAGGCTTTGCGTTCGGCCTTGCGTCGCTCTAAAGCTTCCGTCAGCGTCATCACATCCTCATGGATATCTTCAGAGGATAATAGCTCGGTATTAGGTTCTGGAACTTTCTTAATCATGGTTTATTTGCCGCTATATTGTAGTAAGTATTGCATCAAAATAACCCCGGTTCGCCAGGTGGAAGTAGTTCGTCGCGATCGGACTCGAAAGATGGAAAGTCAGCAACTCCTTCATAAGACAAGACGAGCTCCGACCACTGGGAAGCTGCCATCTTTGATGTTTGAATCTGGCACCGTAAAGCTTGCAGAATCAAGGTTGGCAAAGGAATATTGGATTGGGTCGCTTGATGAATTAGGTCTTGTTCGAGGTCTGGGGGTAGGTCGATCGTAATTTGCATCGGTTATTATCCTGCCCGGTATTTGATACTGCTATTATTTTATCGACTTCGGCAATTTCAATCATCAATTTAGTTTGCAGATTAATGCTTAATTGTTAATAATTAATCGTTTCCCCAGCAACACCAAAGAGCGATCGCCACCGAAACAGCTTGGCCAGAGCAACTCAGTTTAGCTAGGAAAAAACAGGCAAGGCCGCTGCTGAAATAATCGAAAAATATTTGTAAAATCTAAGCTAACAAAATCCTGGCAATGGCCTTATCGGCTTCAAAGGCAATAAAAAAGGCATTATCGCAATAGATTTAATAACTTGGAATGATTAAAAATCAATTGGAATATCAAATAACTCAAGATTTGCTAGACAAATTTCAACAGGCGATCGCCCCTCACCAAGGAGAACAAAACCTCACAAATAATGAAGCTCAAAAGCGGCATTTAAACCGAGATGCCTTACAATCTCATGCCCAGCAATTACAGGCAGAAATTACCGAATATGAAAGATTAAAAAATTGTCAGCGCTCTCAACAAATCCAAATTTATGTCGAGAGTTTAACAAAACTTCCCGAGGTGTTAATTAAAGCCAGAATAGCCGCATCCTTGAGTCAAGAAGAAGTAGCAAAACGTTTAGGAATAGAACCAGAACGAGTTTATCGCTATGAAGAAAGCGATTATCAATTTGCTAGTTTTCTGGAAATTTTAGAAGTGGCAACCGTACTAGGAATTTCCTTAGAAACGGGAGTGGTAAGAGTTGATTTTGAAGAAATTGAAGCGGTAAAGCAAACGGCGATGAAACTGAAGGAGAAGAACTCTCAGAAAGCGGTTAATTGTTAATAATTAATCGTTTCCCCAGCAACACCAAAGAGCGATCGCCACTCGAACACCTCGGCCAGAGCCCATCGATTAAACCTGCAAGGCCACTACTGATATAATCCAACTTTATCTGTAAAATCCAATTAAACAAAATCGACATTTAGAGGAGTGACAATAAATTATGGTAGCCGCACCTTCTCATAGACCAACCACCACCAAACGAACCGAAACCGCTCTTGCCTGGAACAACAAAAACCTGCCCAACTCCCCCCTCTTCGGCACCGACGGCATTCGCGGTAAAGTGGGAGACTTATTAACCGCCCCCCTGGCCTTGCAAATAGGTTTCTGGGCAGGACAGGTATTGCGCCACCACCAACCCTACCCCGGCCCCGTAATTATGGGGCAAGACACCAGAAATTCGGGCAATATGCTGGCAATGGCCTTATCCGCAGGTCTGACCGCCGCAGGTTTGGAAGTCTGGCACTTAGGCTTATGCCCCACCGCCTGCGTCGCCCATCTGGCAAGCGTTTCTGGGGCCGCAGGTGGGGTAATGATTTCTGCCAGTCACAACCCCCCAGAAGACAACGGCATTAAGTTTTTCGGCCCTAACGGCAGCAAGCTTTCTTCGATGTTGCAGAAACAAATAGAAGCAGGCATTCGCGGAAATGCTAATTCTCCCGCAGTTCATAGCCTTTGGGGACAGCATTATTACAGGCCGGAGTTGGTCAAAAAATATGTCGAGTCTCTGTCTTTGCCTTTGCTGCCCGGTTACTTGCAAGGAATGAAAATAGTCCTCGACTTGGCCTGGGGCGCGGCGGTTAACGTGGCACCGGAAGTATTTCGGACAATGGGGGCCGAAGTAATTTGTCTCCACGAGAAGGCCGAGGGCGATCGCATCAACGTTAACTGCGGTTCTACCCATCTCGGTTTTCTCGCCGCCGCAGTTCAAGAACATCAAGCAGACTTGGGGTTTGCCTTCGACGGAGATGCCGATCGCGCCCTGGCAGTAGATAGCCGAGGCCGCGAGGTTAACGGCGACTATATCCTTTATTTATGGGGCAAAAATTTGAGGAAGGCCGGACTCCTGCCGGCAAACCTCATCGTTACGACAGTTATGGCCAATCTCGGTTTTGAAAAAGCCTGGCATGACTTGGGCGGCGAAATGATGCGGACTCCCGTGGGCGACCAACACGTTTGCGCCGAAATGCAGCGAACCGGTTCGATGTTGGGGGGCGAACAGTCGGGTCATATTTTGTGCCCCCACTACGGAGTTAGCGGCGATGGTTTGATTACTGCTTTGCATTTGGCAACTTTGGTGAGGCGATCGGGCGTTTCCCTGGCAGAATTAATCGACGACAGTTTCGAGCTCTATCCCCAACTGTTGAAAAACGTCCGAGTGGAGGACCGGGAATTAAGGTTAAATTGGCAGAAGTGCGAGGGATTGGTAGAGGCGATCGAACGGGCTGAGGCGGCGATGGCAGGTAAAGGCCGGGTGTTGGTCCGCGCTTCCGGTACGGAACCGGTCATTCGCGTTATGGTGGAAGCAGTAAGTGCCGAATTAGCAGAACGTTGGGCAGAGAAATTGGTTTTAGCAGTTCGGCAATATTTAACCGTTTAGTTTTTGTTGCCTTTAAAACTATAGCAATCCTAAATGGGTTGCGAACAAATAAAAAGTAGAAAAAAAAGGAAAATAATCTTTTATTATTTACTTTTCCCTTTTTCCTGTCCCCTACTCTTGCCTCTTGCCTCTTGCATGCATGCCTCAATCGGCTAATTATTTGACACAACTCAGATAGGACTGCTATATAAGACTGCCATGCCACCAAAAGCGAAGTTAAAAAAATCTAAGGACAAAAAAAAGAAAGGCAAGGTTAAAAAGCCAACTATTAGTAAAAAAGAGTTGAATGCCAGAAAGAAGCAAAGGGCGAAGATGATTAGCGAAGCTATCGGTGCCCTTGCCACTTATGGCGGTATCGGTGCTGTAGTTGGCACTATCTTATTTTTTGTTGCCGGTCCTAAATTAGCGATCGCTGGCGGTGGCGGCATCGCTGTCCTCACCCTTTCCTATAAGTATCCTATGATGGGGTTGTGGGCATTTCTAATCTACCTGCCCTTTGCCGGTACCATCACTTACTGGATAGGTGGAGGAAATGCGATTTTTCAACTTGCCAAAGATGGTTTTTATATTCCCGCATTAATAGCTTTAACCCTACAACTTAAAAAGAAAAAACAGCCCTTTTTAGTCGAACCAAAGATTAAAATTCCTCTCTATATTCTTCTTGGTTTCTCCTTATTTGTACTGTTAGCAGTTAACGGTCTCGAACAGCTAAATCCTCCTAATCCTGGCGATAAACCAATCCCAATGGGAATTTTAGGATTGAAAGTTTTTCTAGGATATATTCCCTTAATCACCTGCGCTTACTATCAAGTTAAGGACAAGAAAAACTTATTATTATTTACCCGTCTGATGCTCGTTCTTGCCATAATTTGTTGTCTGTTGGGGATGGTTCAATATCAATTTCTCTCCTCCGGCAGGTGCAGAGGCACAGACCATTTATCGGGAGACGATCTGTTTAAAGCAACCCTCGATGCTAAGTGTTTGGTGGGAGGTTCTTTAGTCTTTAGTCCTTCCCAAAATATGATTCGTTTGCCGGGTACTTTTGTCGCCCCCTGGCAGTGGGCCTGGTTTTTAATTGGCAATGCCTTTTTTACTTTTGCCACTGCTTTTAGCGATCCTTCTCCGTTGTGGCGTATGGGTGGTTTGGCGGGCATGGGATTAGTATTTGTTAATGCCGTTATTTCCGGTCAAAGAATTGCTTTGGCCTTGGTGCCTACGGTGACTATTATTTTATTAGTATTGACCGGTCAGGTGACTAACCTTAAAAGATTTATTCCTATTGCCGGCGGACTGGGGGTACTTTTATTAGTGGTTTCTGCATCTAATCCCGCGATCGTTCAAGAACGGGTAGATAGTTTTGTTAGTCGCTGGAAAGCGTCTCCACCCACCCAGTTTATTACCGAACAATTCGAGCATACTTCTGGAGGAAATGATGGAATTTTAGGTCGCGGTATGGGGCGAGCAACTAATTCTGCTCGTACTTTTGGGAAAACTCAATTGGTCGAAACCTATTATCCTAAATTAATTTATGAAATGGGACCGCTGGGTGCCCTAATATTTTTGGGTTTTGTTACTTCTATAACTGTCACTTGCTTTAAGTCTTATCGCTCGGTTAAAGATAAGAATTTAAGAAGTTTTGGTGCTTCTTTTTGGGTTTTTGTTTTAATTATTAGTTACAATACTTATTATTATCCCCTGGATGTTGACCCAGTTTGCGTTTATTACTGGTATGCTGCTGGTGTTATTTACAGGTTGCCAGACATCGATAAAGAAGAACAAAAAAGAAAAGAATTAGAAGAAGAAATGGAGTAGGTCTGTTTGTGGTAAGCGCTTTAGGGCTAAAGCGCTTACTACGAACTATTATTCTTCTGCTTTCTTTTCTCCCTTTTCCCCCGGCAAATACTCTTCAATACTAATAGCCGCCGAACCTCCTTCAGCTAACAAAATTAACATCGAACCTAACTGCAACCAGATAAATAAAGCTGTCGGCAAAACAACAATTGCACCCAAAATATAAGCAATTAGATCGCCAATTTGAAAGGTCGAAAGACCGGCCCCCATACATATCGTAGTAAAAAAAGTCGTGCCTACATAAGCAAACACTATCTGAGGTTTTTGGTAGTTAATTTTTTTCTGGGATTTGGGATTTGCGTTCCACAAGGCTAATTGATATTCCAGCATATCTTTGAAAATTAGCCCCCAGATAACTGCGAATACAGTTATTACTAAAATCAGTTTGTACGCTGACCCGTCTGCAACGCTTAGATAATACATATTTCAAACCCTAAATCTTAACAATTCTCAATCTTAACACAGTTGAGACATCTAAGGTCAAGAAACCAGGTTTTTTTGAAAAAACCTGGTTTCTAAGATACCTACAAACCGGGCGATCGCTCGACCCCCAACCGCCAAACGGACAACCCCAAAATAATCAAAAACAACACCAACCCAATACTGCAAGCATAACCAATTTCTAAATCCTCAAACCCCTTCTCAAACAAATAATAAACAATCGTCTTAGAACTATTCCTGGGTCCACCCTGAGTCATAATATAAATCTCTTCAAAAACCTTAGTCGCCGAAATCGCCGAAATAACTCCCACCAAAACTAAATAAGGTCTCATTAAAGGTAAAGTAATCTCCCAATCTTTCCTCCACCCGTCGCAACCGTCTAACTCCGCCGCCTCGTAAAGTTCCGCCGGTATCGACTGCAACCCCGCCAAATAAATCACCATATAATATCCCAAACCCTTCCACACCGTCACCGCTATAACGCTAAAAAGTGCTAGGTTAGGACTCGTCAACCAAGGAATAGGAAAAGGCGAATTTAACCCCTTACCAAAAACCCCTTCCCAAAGCAAACTTCCCCATTGATTTAAAAAACCATTTTCCGCATAAATCCACTTCCAAGCAATACCGGCAACCACCATCGAGACGACTACTGGCAAATAATAAATCGCCCGAAACCAATTCATGCCCCGCAATTTTTGATTTACCAAAATTGCCAAACCCAAAGGGGCAAAAACTAAAATCGGAACCGCCCCAATTAAATAAAGGATGGTATTAAAAAAACTCTGCCAAAAGAGGCGATCGCCCAACATTTTCTCAAAATTTTTCAACCCCACCCACTGCGGCGGTTGGATTAAATCGTAGCTAGTAAAACTAAAATAAAAAGCCTGAATGGCGGGCAAAAAAACCGTTAATCCTAATACCAATAAAGCAGGCAATAAAAACAAATACGGCGTTAAAAATCCCAATCTATCTTTCATAATTTGTTCGTAGTAATCGCGGAGTGCGATTGGCTAATTCGCCCGCCAGAAACCCGGTTTTTTCAAACCGCCAGAAACCCGGTTTTTTGAAAAAACCGGGTTTCTTAAATCTAGACATCCGGCTTCAAACCAGCAAATAAAGACTTATTATCCTGCGGTTTATCCCCATCCTTAGCCCCTTTTACCTCAAAAGTAACCTTATTTGCCTGGGGTCGTTCCAAAACCTCCACGCACAAATCCGCAATATCATCTCGACTCACCAAACCCTTAATATTATCCCCTTGGTCGAAAATTAAACCCTTACCGCCCGCTTCTTCAGTCATGCCGCAAGGTCGAATAATTGTATAAGGAAGACCGCTAGAACGAACCGCATCTTCTCCCTTTAATTTCCAAGTTAAAATCCCTCCCAATTGGTCGTTTAACCTCACCGCCGGCGGTTCTTCATCTAAGTTTAAACCAGGTCGTCCAGGACGAGTAACCCCCGCAGAACTTACCATCACAAATTTAGGCAAATTATCGCCGCCGTAAGCTTTGATATATTCAACTTGTAGCTGGAAAAAACCCGGAGAAAATTTGGGGTTGAGGGCGCGATCGTACTCGAATTTACTCAACATTAATTGAACCGAATAAAGCTGAGTTGAATCGAAAGGTTTGCCATCCTTTATCGTCTTGGCGCGAAACACCGGAATTAAATCGTCGAAGGGAATGCGAACCGTTATCCAGATATTATAAACCGTATCGAAAGAATAGCAATAACCAACTCCATCCCACTTGCTCTCGCAGCGGAGAATCAACTTATAGCGCTTGCCGTCTCCCTTCACCCGCATTTCTATACCGTTAAATCCCGCTAAATTCTGCGGCGGGTCGAAATTGCGAGTCCTCACCGAAGCGAAACCCCCCGAGTTGGCAGTGGAGACGTTGCCGGTAAAAAGGGCCGTATTCTCTACCAAGCGGATAGAACTTTCGCTAACTCCTCCCATGACCACATCATCTAATACTCCCCAAGTTTCTTTTAAGTCATCCGTGGGTTGGCTGAAGTCGAAGAGCATTTGTTCCTTGTTTTGCTTCAGTTGTTCTCCCACTGCCCCCACCAGATTTTCGATACCTTTATATTCTACCATTTCCGGCACGTCCACTACTTCAGGTAGATAAAACTTAACGCCTTGATAGTATTTTTCTCGCTTGGGAGTATCTCCTTCTACCGGTTGCACTCTCGTTCCCGTACAACAAATAACTTTAGTGACGTTTTGGGTTACGGTTGAAGTGAGGCTTTCGGGAATAGTGATGTCTCCTTCGACTATCTCTACGTTATTGCCCAGGACTTTTTTCGCCTTTTTTCCATCTCGAACGAGCGCTCTTACTTTATATCCGCGCCCTAACAGTCTGGAAACCACTCGCTTGCCAACCCCGCCAGTGGCCCCTGCCACCAGAACCACTTGCTCGCTTTGTTGTGTCTGTTTGGAGCTGCGGCCAAACAACCTTTGCAACCAACTGCAACTGCCAAGAAAGGGGATGACCCGAAAATAGGCCAAAGTTTGGACGAACCGTCCGGCGTCCCATTTGGAGCTATTAGCTTCTTTTACCATTTTCTTTTAAATCCTTGTCCATTTGCCTTTTCTTTATCTTAAGATATATTAAGAATTTTGAAGCAATGGGCCATTAAATCGAATTTAGTTTTAGGAAGCTGCCCGGGCCACTGCCTGACGAATGGGAATTTCAATAGCAAACTCGGTCCCCTCTCCCGGTTTGGAGATGCAAGTCAATCGGCCCCCGTGTTTTTCAACAACAATCTGATAGCTAATAGCCAAACCGATGCCAGTACCTTTACCCACCGGTTTAGTAGTAAAGAAGGGGTCAAAGATTTGCCGGGAAACCGTGTCCGTCATGCCAATACCGTTATCGGCAATGCGAATAGATACTTTATTTTCTGCTGAAACTTCTGTTTTAATGGTAAGGGTTGGATGGAGGTTTTCTTTTTCTGTAGTAGAAGAAACCTTGCCATTAAAATTACCGCCAGCAGCAGCTTCTTCCAGTGCGTCGAACGCGTTAGCCAGGAGATTCATAAACACTTGATTTAATTGAGAGGCGTAACATTCGACTAGGGGTAAAGAACCATATTCTTTAGCCAAATGAATAGTAATATTTTGCTTGGGTTTGAGTCGATTTTTCAAAATCAACAAAGTACTTTCTAAACCTTCGTGAATGTCAACCTCTTTCATTTCCGCCTCATCCAAACGAGAGAAATTGCGCAAAGATTTAATAATCTCCCGAATGCGATCTGCCCCCATTTTCATCGAACCGAGCAAGCTTGGCAAATCTTCCAGAATATAATCGAGTTCTATGTTATCTATTTCGTCTTGAAGCTGTGGGGGAGGAGATTTGTAATATTCTTGATAGAGTTGAATAATCCGAACCAAATCTTTAATGTAATCATCGGCGTGGATGAGGTTGCCAAAAATAAAGTTAATCGGATTATTAATTTCGTGAGCGACGCCTGCCACCAATTGCCCCAAACTCGACATTTTTTCGTTCTGAACTAATTGGGTTTGTGCGGATTTCAGCTTGCGCAAAGCTCTTTCTAAACGCTCCGCTTTTTCCCGTTCTCTAGCTTCCGATTTTTGCAGTGCTGCGTTTAATTTCGATAGTTCTTCTATTTTACGCAGGACGATATTAACAATAGCTTTTCTCAAATCCAAGGCCGCTTCTATTTCGCATTTTTTCCAAGGCAAAGAAGTTCGTTTAACCGTCTCTTTCCACAAATCGAAAGACTGGCGAGGGGAGAGATGAATGGTACCGTCAGACTGGATCGCCTTCACTGGTTTGTGGGGATTTCCCGCCCAATTTACCGTTTTAATAACTTCCGGTCTAAACCACAAAACATAAATCCTCTGGGCCGGCGATATAGAAATTGCCATAAAACCGCTAGCAAACTCTTTAAATTGCTCCGCTTCTGGATAAATTTTCGGCAAAGAATCCGTAGCCAAAACTTCTTCTATTTCTTGTTTTTCCAACCAATCAACTAAATCGTTTATTGCCTCTTTTTGTGGTGTTTCTCCTAAGACATAACAACCATCTTTAGAAATAACAGCCACTCCATTAGCGCTTACTAATTTCAGCAAATTCGGTTGAGAGCGAACCAAGGCTTCGACCAGCTCCTTTGCTGCGGACAAATACTCTATAATTTGGGATTGAATCGATTTTAAACTAAGGCGATAGTCGTAGTCTTGCTCGTCTTCCAACCAAGAAAGTTGTAAAGACAT
The DNA here is from genome assembly GCA_964609515.1 of uncultured bacterium. Classification (GTDB taxonomy): domain Bacteria; phylum Cyanobacteriota; class Cyanobacteriia; order Cyanobacteriales; family Microcoleaceae; genus CALKCV01. The sequence goes on from CAZSTZ010000034.1 coordinate 17,623, forward strand.
TATTTGTCCTAGAAATTCGCAAGCGGCGCGCACTTCATAAGGAACGTATTTAGGGGAATAATGATGGCAAGCAATTAATCCCCAGAGCTGCCGATTTTTCATCAGAGATATGCACATAGTTGCCCTTACTCCCATGTTTTGCAGGTACTCTATATGCATCGGAGATACGCTTCTTAAAACAGAAAAACTTAAATCCAAGGGTTGTTTGGTAGCGGGATTTGTCTTCGGGATAATGGGAACTGGTTGGTAATTAATGTCTGGTATTAGCCTCAATATATTGAGAGAATAGAGTTCTCGTGCTTGTTTGGGAATATCCGATTCTGGGTATTGGAGACCTAAGTAAGGCCATAGGGTTTCTAGTCGATCTTCTGCAATTACATTTCCATGCCATTCGGGGTTAAATTTATATACCATAACTCTGTCAAAACCTGTCAGTTGCCTGATTTCTGTTACAATGGTTTTACAGAGGTTATTAAGATTCGAGACGCTTTGAATTTTCGATGCTGCTTTTTTTACCGAATGATAGAACCCTAAAGGAGGAGTTTTCTCTTGAGACTGTTTTGGTTCTAGTTCCAGAATTAACAAGCCTTGGTTGCGATGAATTATGCCATCAAATACTAAAAACTTTTTGCCATCGTGCAACCAAAAGTTGACGGGATTTATATTTTTTAATTCTTCATCTTTTAACAAATCTATTAGCTTGCTGACCTGATAATTATCTAAAAATTCTTTCAACCTTTTGTTCAGTACAGAATGAGGTTCCAGTCCTAAAAAATTCAAGGTATTACGACTTGCTTGTAAGATTTCAAGCTCCGGTTCTTTTAAGACTAAAAGCCAGCCGTGAGGCTGAATTCTATTTGATAGGTGAATCGCCTCTTTCGCGCAGTTATTTAAGTATTCTTGTTTGGCTGCAGTAATTTCGTTCCCGTTCATATTAGTTATGTTTTTTTCTTATTTAAAAAGATCCCTCTGCTTTTGAATAGCCACCCTGCCGTACATTTTCTTTGCTTTCATTTTAAGATTTTTTGGCTTAAATTGCTATCTATAGAATTTACATAAAATCTTAATTGTTACCAGCATTTTTAAGAAAAGTTAAACAAAGTTAAACTTTCTTAACATTTTTTTAAGATTGTTAAAACGAGCGAAGAATTGAGAAAATTATGATAATGCGATCGGTCTAGTCTAGGAGGGAAAAAATGGAAACTGTTGATTGGCAAAGCGTGATACCGGTGGGCATGGCGATCGCCATTTTCTTAGGAGGGATGCTGATGATGTTTACTAACTTTTGGACCGATGTGGTCAAGAAAAAAAACGAGATAGGTAGCATCAGGGGTAATAGGCAATAGGCAATAGGTAATAGGCCAGAAGTAGTAGGTAATGGGTAATAAGGTAATGGCTAAGGTCAGACGGGCAATTAGGAAGGCTCCTCTGGCTACTTCTTGACACTAAAGCAGGAAGTATTACCCGATACTGTCATTTTAGCATTTTCCGAGATAGAATTATACTAGCAGAAAAATTTACTAAAAAAACAATGTTTGACTTAAATACACTGGCTGAATTTTCTCGAATCAACTGCGTTGCTATTTGTGCGGTTCTGGTTCCACTCAATCTGATTTCTACCTTATGTTCGCTAATTTTTGTAGGATTAAATCTCCCCAAAAAACGAGTACGTTTTTCTGCTATAAATGCCAGCCTTTACGCCATAATAATGCTTCTTCATGTGGCAAGTTGGTTTGCTATTGGCGTGGTGAGAATTCCGACTTTTATTCTGGTTGGTTTGGCTGGTGTTTGTTTGATAATAAATGCCTGGGCGTTATTTGATAGCTCGACCATGAAAAGGTTAATTTTGGTGGGAATAAAAGGATTAAAGCGATGGTGGAGGGAAGTAGCGCTAGCTTTTAGCTAAACAGAAATTACCGATTACTCCTTAAAGTTTTTCTAGTACCGAGAGCGGCGATCGCCACTCCAAACAACAAGAAAACTGCGCCAATTAATAAGAGGTAGGAAGGCACTTCTTGAAAGAGTAAAAAAGCCAAAAAACTCGAACCAACGGGCTCGAACAAAATCGCCAAAGTAACAACAGTGGGCGACAGCCAGCGAACCGCCCAATTAAAGCTAGTATGACCGATTAATTGAGGCAATAAAGCCATTAATAAGAGGTAAAAATAGACCGAAGGCGGATAGCCAAAATAGCCAGGGCCAAAAATTAAAGAGAGGGGCAAAAGTATGGCTGCGGCAAGGCTGTAAGCTACGGCGATATAGCCACCAATGCCAAAACCCCTGGCCTGGGCCTGTTGTCCGAACAGAAAATAGAGGCTGGCACCCCAGGCCCCGGTAAGGGCCAAAAAATTGCCCAAAAGAGGGTTAGAGGCCAAATGGCCGGGGCCAAGGTCTGCCAAACCGATAATAAGTCCGCCACTGAGGGCCAGTGCAATACCGACGATGGTTTTTTTGGTGAGTTTTTGTTTCAACCACAGCCAGGAAAGGAGGGCCACCCAAAGGGGATTAGTGGTGACGATGCTAGTAGAGGCGGCGATGGAAGTGTAGGATAGGGAAGTAGTCCAGGTGGTAAAGTGGAAGGCCAGACAAACTCCGGCTGCCCCCGCATAAGCTAAAGCCCCGGGTTGAAGAGCTTGCCAGGAAATCCTGGGCCAGGCAGGGATTAACAGCAAGGAGGCCAGGGTGAGGCGAGCAGCGGCGATGGCCAGAGAAAATCCCACCCCGCTTTTATCGGCAGATAGGCTAGCCAAACGGACAAGAATGGCGGCGGTGGAGATGGCGAGAATGCCGATGCTTAAAATTAACCAAACTAACCAATGGGGCGGACGCTCGGAAAGTTTCATTAGGAGCTCCATCGAAATTGACAATATGTTGCAGCTAATTATAGTAATTTTAATCGTGCTTGCGGGCTCGGGGTTTTGTTCTGCTACCGAGACATCGTTACTGTCAGTTCCTCTAATCAAAGTTCAACAGCTAGCCCAGTCGAAAAAACCGACAGCAGTTGCTTTATTAACTATTAGAAAAAAAATTAATCGACCGATCGCCACCGTTGTCATTCTCAATAATATTTTTAACATCGTTGGCAGTATCGTTATCGGTTCTCTAGCAACTTCTCTTTTAGGAGATGGTTGGTTGGGAGTATTTTCAGCATTTTTGACGTTTCTGATTATCATTTTTGCCGAAATCATACCAAAAACTATCGGGGAACGTTACGCCGAAAATATTGCTTTAAGCGTGGCTTTGCCGGTGAGGGGGCTTACTTTTTTATTTAATCCCATAATCATAGCTTTAGAAAAAATAACTTCTCCTTTTACTAAAGGTAAAAGAGGTCTGACAACTAACGAAGCGGAAATTTTATTTTTGACAAGGCTAGGATATCAGGAAGGGGCGATCGAAGATGACGAAGCGGAAATGATTCAAAGGGTTTTTCGCTTGAACGATCGCAACGCTGCTAATTTAATGACTCCTCGCATCGCCACTACTTATTTAAAAGCAGATTCGACGTTAAACGAGGTAAAAGAAGAGATTATTAATTCCCAACACAGTCGGATTATTGTTATCGAAGATTCTCTGGATAAGGTGGTAGGTTTGGCTTTAAAACACGAGTTATTGGCGGGGGCGCTTGAGGGTAGTGGCGAGGAAAAAGTGGCTGATTTTGTAAGAGAAGTTCGGTTCGTACCGGAAACTATTCGCGCCGATAGATTGCTTAAAGAATTTCAGAAAACCCGCCAACATTTAGTAGTAGTTTTAGATGAATACGGCGGGATGTCTGGGGTGGTAACTTTGGAAGACGTACTGGAGGTTTTAACGGGGGAAATTGTTGATGAAACAGATGTGAATGTCGATTTACAAGCGGCAGCTCGTTTGAAGGCAAAAATTATGTTAAAAGCGGCAAATTTGGAGAAGTAGAAGTAGGCAAGAGGCAAAAGGCAAAAGGCAAGAGGTTTAAGGAAATTCCTCTGTCAAAATTACCCATTAACAATTATCAAAATTATGAAAATCGAAGCACTTGCAGCAAAACAACGAGGGGCAACCCTAGAACCTTATACTTTTGAGACCGAACCACCGCGAGGTTACGAGTGCATTATTAAAGTGTTAGCTTGTGGTATCTGTCATTCTGACCTTCACATGATGGATAACGATTGGGGCACGAGTAAGTATCCCTTGGTGCCGGGCCACGAAGTGGTGGGGGAAGTGCTAGAGATAGGACCGGAAGTAACTCATCTGAAAAAGGGCGATCGCGTCGGTGTCGGTTGGCAGCGAACTTCTTGCCTCCAGTGTCGCGACTGCCTGCGGGGGAACGAGAATTTGTGCGATCGCAACGAAGGTTTAATCGTTACCGGTCCGGGGGGCTTTGCTAACTATTTATCGGTTGACTCCCGCTTTGCCTTCCCAATTCCTCCCGGTATCGATACTAACGCGGCGGGACCGTTATTGTGCGGCGGCATTACCGTTTACTCGGCCTTGCGCTACGCGGGCATGGGTTCGGGACTGGAAATAGGTATTATCGGTGTCGGCGGTTTGGGGCATATAGCAGTACAGTTTGCCAGCAAGTTAGGCAACCGAGTAACGGCGTTTACCACTTCCCAGGATAAGGCAGATTTTGCCGGCAAACTGGGTGCCAAGGAGGCGATCGTCGTCAAAAAAGGCGAAAAACCCCCCGCCCCCTCTCGTCCGTTGAATATTTTATTGAGTACGGTGCCTTCGACTCTAGACTGGGACGCTTACGTTCAGTTTCTCGATGCCGATGGCACTTTTTCCATTGTGGGAGTGCCAGATGAGCCTTTGAACGTGCCGTTATTTTCTTTGCTGGCGAAACGCCGTCGGATAATGTCTTCTCCCATTGGCGGGCGGGCGATGATAATGGAGATGCTATCGGTGGCGGAAGAGTTTGGTATCGAACCGATGGTGGAGGTGTTTCCGATGGAAAAGGCGAACGAGGCTATAGAAAAAGTGCGCAATAATGAAGTTCGATATCGAGCAGTTTTGACAAGCAATTAATAATAAGAAATCGGCTTTTTGGCAAAAACCCGGTTTCTAAACTTTAACTTGCTTTGGCTTTTGACATTTTCTTTTAGGATTGCTATAATTTACAATACTGAGATTATGAAGTAAAAAAAACTATGATGCGCAGACAAATTAATATTGCTTTGCCCGAAGAGACAATGCAACTTATCGAACAAACAATGCCCCAAATAGAGCTAGATAGCTTAATAAACGATGCTGTTAAAAACTATATCGCTCAAAAAACTTCTCTGAGGGAGGAGTTAAAAGAAGGAGCTATTCGTCGTGGGGAACGAGATTTGAATTTAGCTAGAGAATGGTTTGACTTGGAAGAGGAAATATGGCAGAAAACCAACAATTAACTAATCCGAAACGTGGCGAAGTTTATTTAGTCAATTTTGACCCAAGTATCGGTGCCGAAATACGCAAAACTCGTCCAGATCTAATCAGACAAAACGACGTAGGAAATAGTTATAGCCCTATCGTTATTGTTGCTGCAATTACTTCGCAGTCTGACGAAAAATTGTATCCAACTGAAGTGTTAATTAAAGCGCCGGAAGGAGGTTTACAATATAACTCGGCAGTGCTGTTAAATCAGATTCGTTCCCTTGACAAGCAAAGGTTAATAAGGTGTCTTGGCAGTTTGACTCCATCAACTATGGAAAAGGTGGATAAAGCAATTAAAATAAGTTTTGGTTTGCTATGACTTTGCAGTTCAAGAAACCAGGTTTTTTGAAAAAACCTGGTGGTTCAAAACGAATATGTAGGGGCAAAGCATTCGGGCGGTAAATTTTGAGAATAAAGCATTAACTTTTATGTCCGAATGCTTTGCCCGTGCCCCACTTTCCTATTCCCCATTCCCAATTCCCAAAAATATGACAAAAGACTTTTCATTTCAGTTCAAAACTTCTCCAGCAATTCAAGCCCTCCAAGAATTTAAAGTTGCATCCCTACCAGAATACGAAGCCAGACTCGCCCTTTTTAACCTATCAGTTTTAGCCGACTACGACCAACTGGCAGCTTTAAATGCCCTCACAAATATCGACAAACATTGGTATCAAATAGAAACGGCAAAAAAAGTCATCAAACAAATGGGAGGTAGGGCTTTACTTGCCGACGAAGTTGGTTTGGGAAAAACTATCGAAGCGGGTTTAATTTGTAAAGAATATCTGATTCGAGGGGCGATAAAAACTTTATTAATTCTGACTCCCGCTTCTCTAGTTTCTCAGTGGCAGATGGAATTAGAAGAAAAGTTTGCTATTTCTACTATTACCACCGACCAAAGAGAGACGAGCCCGGAGGAATTTTGGTTGAGTAGCGATCGCATCGTTGCCTCTATCAACACCGCCAAACATAAAGCCCATTTCTCTTACGTTACCGAGAGAGAATGGGATTTAGTAATAGTAGATGAAGCCCATCATTTAAAAAACCGTAAAACTCTCAATTGGAAGTTAGTAAATGCTTTAAAAAAGCGGTTTATTTTGATGCTAACTGCCACGCCAGTCCAAAACAATCTCATCGAATTATTCAATCTTTTAACCTTACTCAAACCGGGAGTGTTAAAAACAGAAGCTCAATTTAAAAAAGAGTACGTCAATTCCAGAGATGGGCGAGTTCCCAAAAACCCGGAAAAACTGCGCCAGTTGATGCGGGAAGTAACGATTAGAAATACTCGCAGTTTGGTAGATGTAAAATTGCCCAAAAGATTCGCTTCAACGATTAACGTAGTTCCCAGCGACAAGGAACAAGATTTATATACTGCAATTAACGCTTATTTGCGACAGCATCAAGAGGAAAAAGGCTTCGATAAATTAACCAGAAATACTCTATTAATGCGGGCGGGCAGCAGCCCATCTGCGTTAATAGATTATCTCAAAGGACTGCAAAAAAGGTTCGATCGCGAAGAACTTAAATTTCTCTTGCGTCGGGCTAAGAATATCAAAGAATTTGAGAAAGCAAGACAGTTATTAGAATTGTTAAAAAAGTCTTCCCAGAAAACTTTAGTATTTATCAACCATCGAGTTACCCAGGATTATTTGGCGGAATATTTAACGGAAAATGGCATAGAAGTGGCTCAGTTTCGGGGAGATATGTCTTTAAAAGAAAAGGATGCTGCCATAGAAGCTTTTAAGGATAAAATCTCGGTTTTATTGGCGTCGGAAACTGGCGGAGAAGGTCGAAATATTCAATTTGCTAATTCCATAGTTAATTACGATTTGCCCTGGAATCCGATGAAAATAGAACAGCGAATTGGGAGGATTCATCGCATCGGGCAAACTCAAGACGTCTTTATTTTTAATTTCTGCATTCAAGGCAGTATTGAGGAGTATGTTTTGCGGATTTTGCACGATAAAATTAATATGTTTGAGTTGGTGGTAGGGGAAATCGAGACGATTTTAGGAACCGTGGGAGATGATTTTGATTTTAGCGAGGCGATTATGGATATTTGGTTGAGAAATCAATCCCAGACGGAGTTAGATTCTGCTTTCGATAGTTTGGCGGATGAATTGATAAAAGCTAAGGAAAGTTACGGGGAAATTCAGGAGTTAGATGAGAAGTTGTTTGGGGATGATTTTGAGGCGTAAGTTGAGAATTTTAGGGCATCATTAAATTGTAGGTTGGGTGAAGTGAAACGAAACCCAACACCGATATCTTATTAAATTGCAAGTCCCTAAGTTGAGAAATCAATTATCCCTGTGGGTAAAGAAACCAGGTTTTGCCGAAATTACCTGGTTTCTGAGATACCGAAAAATCGAGTTTAATGTTATACTGCTATTTTAAACAATTGGAATGAGAAAAATCTATGCAAATTACGATAGAAATTCCCGACGAAGTGGTGGAACGATTAGAGGGAGAAAGGAGTAATGTCGATCGCAGACTTTTGGAACTATTTGTAGCCGATGCCTACCGTTGTGGGGCGATCGCTACTGCAGAAGTCCGCCGTCTCCTCCAATTATCTTCCCGTTTAGAAACCCACGCTTTTTTAAAGCGCATGGGAGTCTATTTAAACTATGATGAGGAAGAATTAGAACGGGATTTCCAGACTATTAGAGAACTTAGAAAATGACAATTATTGTTTCCGAACAGAATATGACATTATCAGAAAATTATGAACAACAAAGCTAATCAAATAGAACCGATTCCTAACGAATTTGGCAGCTACGAAGAAGCAGCAGAATTTTGGGATAACCACGATACCACAGATTACTTAGAATACTTTAAAACTGTAGCTGTAGAAACCGAATTTAGAGGTCGGCATTATCAAGTAGAAATTTCAGTCAAGAAACCCGGTTTTGCCGAAATTACCGGGTTTCTGAGATACCAAGAACGTCTTACAATACTTTTTAACTTTCAACTCAATAATGAACGACAACCCAATTTTAACAGCTATAAAACAAACCATTTCTCTCAAAGAAGGACTGGCAGAATTTTCCTCCGACAACACCTTAGAAGTAGTCTTACCCCCAGAAGTTGCCGATACTTTAGAAGTACGAGAAGATGTTATTTTTACCACTAGCGCCGAAGAGCGATCGGGCTATTTTGTTACTTACAATTCCGATATTTTAGAGAAGTTTGAAAAACTACTGGGAAACTCCGGTTATGTAGCTACTCTCGGCATCAAATATGAAGGTCATTTAAAACCTAGCGGTTTTGATAAATTGGTAGCTTCTTCTTTACATCCCCAAAATGGTTTGATTAGATTTCTCGAAGCAAAACCGGCTTTAACTCCCTACATTCTTTGTAATATTGCTTACACCGCTGCCGCCGATGAAAAACGGGTGGGGATGACTTCGTTTTTTATTAATGGAATTACCGGTTG
>CAZSTZ010000034.1:26546-37476 GCA_964609515.1 uncultured bacterium
CCTGCGGTTTTTAAAGCTTTTGGTTCGTGGGTGGAGGCGACGCCAACGGTGTAAATCTCTGCCCCAACTGCAGCTTTAATTCCATTAGGAGAATCTTCAAATACTATAGCCTCTTTTGCCCCGACTCCTAACTCCCTCAAACAGAGTTGATAAGATGCGGGATCCGGTTTGGCGGCAGTCATTACTCCCGCTAAGATTACGGGGTTAAATCTATCTGCTAATTTAAGAGCTTTTTCTAACATAAATTCGACATTTTCTGGCGGCGCGTTGGTAACTACTCCTTTTTTTAATTGATTGTCTTCAATCCATTTTAGAAAATCTAAAAGTCCGTTTAGGGGTTGGAGATTGAGAGCTATTTCTCGAAATCTAGCTTCTTTATAATAGGCTAATTCTGCTACTTCTTTTTCTGATAGTTGGGGCAACAATTCGTTAAGAATTGCTTCGTTTGTACCGCCGCTGATGTGCTTTTTGTAAAAGGGCAAATCGATTTCCATATCGTAATCTTTGAGCAGTTCTTCCCAAATTTGATAGTGCATTGGATCTGTGTTTGCTAGAGTTCCGTCTAAATCGAATATTATTGCTTTTGGCATTTTGTTAATGGTTAATGGTTAATGGTTAATTGCTAAACTTTTCTTCTCATCGATCGCCCTATTCCCCATTCCCCATTCGCTATTCCCCATTTTCCAATAAAGGTATTAATGCTTCTTCCCAAACGTTTGCCATTTTATTATGACCTTGACTGTTTGGATGGACGGTATCTGCTAAATCGTCGAAATTTAGTGCGCTATTAATATCTACAAATCTGAGTTTATCGCCCTCTTTTTGTCTCCTTTCTATTAGAGAAGCGATCGCCCGATTATATTCGTTTACTTTTTTATCTACTACTGCCACCTCTATCGGCGGAATTGAAGCCACTAATATTTCCACTTCTGGCAGTTCTGTAAAAATATCATTAATTAAATTATTAAGTCTATCTGGAGCAGTTTCTACTCGATAATTTTGTACGATGTCGTTAGTTCCAATAGTTAATAAAATAACATCCGGTCGAGTTCTTTTTAACCAGACCTTTACATACATACTGATTTGGTCGATTCTCCAACCAGAATGACCCTCGTGATTTTGATTCGGCAAAGAGTTGGGGCCGTTGGTTAAAGAACCGACAAAATTAATTTTATAACCGCGATCGCTCAATTGTTTCCACAGATTAATCCGATAGCCCCCAGGGAAATTATAACCATCAGTAATCGAGTCTCCCAAAGGCATAATTTTTATCGGCTTTTCTGCTGAAATCGTAGTTGCTTGGGATTGGTTAGTAGCAGTTAATTCTGCTAAAGGTTTATCTGGAAGTTTGGCGGGTTCCGAATCTAATTTCATTGAAGTACAACTGAGAGAGATTAAGCTAGATAATGCTACAATAATACTTAAAAAAAATCGAGGTTTTGCTAATGGAAACATTATTAATTTTAATAGTTTAATGATTAAAGCGGATATTAACTATTAGCCCAGAAACCCGGTTTTGCCGAAATTACCGGGTTTCTTAAGCTTTTGAGAAACCTAGTTTTGCCGAAATTACCGGGTTTCTTAACCGACGTTCTAGAACCCGTTACGAGCCCAGACGACCATTGAAATAGAAAAGGCCATTAGTACCAGTAGTGAAACCCAACCCAGGGAAAGAATGTCCATAATTACTTAAAAAAAACGGTAAAAACAACTGCAACCTTTATATTATTTTAATTTGAGGCATTTTTGAATAGGAAACCGATGACAAACGACTCTTCCTCCAACTTCAGTCCCGCAGAAAGGATAGAATCCCTTAAGGCGGGCGCTTTGGCTGGTTTTTCCGCATTATTGACTTTTGGGATAATTCTCGCCGCCAATAGTTTTATTTTGGCCCGGCAGTTCGAGTTATTAGCAAGTCTCCAGATAGAGGAGTGGGGGTGGGAAGTAGGGTTTCGGGGGGCGATCGCTCTAATTAGCGGTTTTCTCTTCGGCGTGACCTATCGCTACATCGTCCGCCAGGATCGAAATCCCCAACTCAAGACCGGGGCAGTCTTGGCCTTTGGACTCGTCCGGGCCTTCGGCCAAATAGATATGGGACTATCTACAGAAAAAATGCCCGCTATCTTGTTGCCGTGGGCAATAGCGAGCATCGAAAGTATGATTTTGTTTGTCGTCGGTGGTTTAATTTTGGATCGGGCCATCGCTTTGGGAATAATCAAACCCTTTATTTAAACCCAAATTTAATCCTCGCCCGCAGGAAACCGATCAGCTATAATCGCGCAACATCTTTTTAATTTCTAATTGGTGCATCTCTTCTTGACCGATCGTGGTCCGAGCATATTCTTCTATATAAATAGAAGCATCCTCCACAGTTTCCAATAATTCTTTATAGAGGTCTAAGGCTTTTCTCTCGTGGTTAAGACTTTCTTGAAGAATATCTGTTACTGAGTGTTGGTAACTTTCCTCAATAGGAGCTATTTTCTGACTGGGATGCCCCTCCAAACCGGTCAGAATTTCACCTGCTTGTTGGGCGTGAAGCAAAGATTCATTGGCCTGGGCCTGAAAAAATTGCACGATGGGAATGCGATTAGGTCCAGTCACCATTAAGGAATAGTGGGTGTAGCGCACTACACCAGAAAGCTCGAACTCCATGATCGTGTTGAGCAAATCAATCGTTTTTTTTGTGTCAAGTTCTCTCATATTTTTATCAGTTTAGCGATCGCTCTCTAGAGCAGGTCAAGTATTCTCAGAAACCCGGTTTTTCTAAAAAACCGGGTTTCTTGACTTTACTCTCTGATTATTGTACATAACAATTCCATCCATTGAAAACCATTCGTTAAAATTTGCATCCCATAAGCAATTACTGGCTGTAATTGACATAAAAAAGCCACAAAAAAGCCCATGCTGACAACCACCGCTAACAACCCTTAGCATTTAGTTTAAGTTATTGAGAAAGCAGCACTGGGGCAACCATTAGTTATTCTTTTGTTTGCCTCTGAAACCGATTTGCCTCTTAATTTGCGGGTACATCTTTAACCAGAATATCGTTCTGAATGTAATCTAACTGTGGCGGACTGATTACCTGCTTAGAAACTAATTCGTCGATATCATTATAAGGACGGTTTGCCTTAATTTTTTCAGGTAAATCTGGCACGTTTAATTTATCTGCCAATTTCTTTAACTCTTCGTCGGAAGCAGTGTTAATATTAACGGTTTGCTGGATAGATTCCTTAGTCGTAGTGTAAGCTTGAGGGTCCGCACAGGAACTTAGAGCGATCGGTAGAGCAGCTAGACCAGCAAAAAACAGCAAACGAATTTTAGGCGCGATCATAAATTAGTGCTGAATTAACAACAATTTAATATTTTAGTCGTTCTTAAAAAATTTGACAATTCTAGATTTAATAGAATACCAGCTATAAGCAATTCATAATTTAACGGTGCAGTTTAAAAAGGATTTTTTACTGCTTAAATCTATAATCTAAATTACAAGGTAATGCCCCCCCAGAGCATTGTAAATATTTGGAAAAACCTGTTTCCTAGATCTTGACAACTACGATCGCGACATGGGACCGATGAAAAAACAGGTTTTACTATTAGGGAGTTTGGCACTGCTAGCCTCTAGGGCCTTGCTTGGCTTATCTCCCAGCCAAGCTCAAAACATGGGAACCCTACAAATCAGGGCCAACGGCGAAGATTTTGTCCGAGAGGGCTTTGTTTCTAAGGATGGCTGGAATATAACATTTGACAAGCTTTACGTCAACTTAGCCGAAGTCACGGCCTATCAAACAGCTCCTCCCTACAATGCCGAAACTGGAGGTCAACTCGAAGCTAAAGAAACAGTTTTGCTCCTCCCAGAAAAAACGGTGGATTTAGCAGAAGGGGACGAAACTGCGGCCCCGATTTTAGTGGCCGAAGTCGAGGCACCGGCCGGCCGCTATAACGCCCTCTCCTGGAAAATGCCAAAGGCAACGGAAGGCCCCGCCGTCGGTTATTCTCTGGTAGCGATCGCCACTGCCACCAAAGACGGCCAAACTATTCCCTTCACTCTCAAAATAGACGAAGAGTTGCAGTTTACCTGCGGAGATTTCGTCGGCGACGATCGCAAAGGCATTCTCCAACCGGGAGGCAAGGCCGACTTAGAGGCAACTTTCCACTTCGACCACTTATTCGGCGACGGCGAGGCCCCCCCAGACGACGAAATTAATACCGGCGCTTTAGGTTTTGCGCCTCTGGCAGCTTTGGCCGAAAATGGCAAAGTGGAGGCAGATAGCAACGCCCTTCAGCAAAAACTCTCCCCAGAAGACTACAACCAACTCAAGGGGATTTTACCTTCCTTGGGTCACGTCGGCGAAGGCCACTGCCACGAAGGCCAATGACAGTCAAGAAACCAGGTTTTTTGAAAAAACCGGGTTTCTGAGATACCGCCACGAGGGCCAATAAATGACAGTTAGGGGCAAATTGGGATTTTCTGTTAAGAAATATCCGTTGTCCTAGCAAACGGTGGCAACATTTTTTTTATAGTAGGCATTCACAGGACAATATGAAACGCCCATTAATACTGACCCTCATGCTTATCTGTGTGGGGGGTTTCCCAGAAAGAGCGATCGCTCACGGAGTCAAGCTCGAACATCAAACGGTCCGGGCCATCGAAATTGAAGCTACCTACGACTCGGGGACGCCAATAGCTAACGCTCAAGTCATAGTTTATGCTCCAGAAGACCCGGCCACCCCTTGGCTAAAAGGGACAACCGACGATAAAGGTAACTTTATCTTTATCCCCGATCCCTCTCAGTCTGGCTATTGGGAGGTTAAAGTACGTCAGGCAGGTCATGGCGGCATTGTTACGATTTCTTCCCAATCTTTCAACTCAGATACCGACAGCAAGGCCCCATCAGCTCTGGAGGTAAAAGAAGGAAAAAATCAGATCGTACTTTCTAACAGTTTTAGCCGAGACTATTCTTTGAGAAAATGGTTGGCGATCGCTTCTGTTGTCTGGGGATTTATCGGTACCGCTTTCTTTTTTTATCGCTCGAAAAATCGGCATCCACATCCAGAAGAATCTTTACCTAATTCAGAAGTCTAAATTAACTTTTTGTTAATTGTTAGCTATTACCTATTACCTATTACCTATTACCCAAAAAATGCACGTTCCCGAAGGTATTCTACCGGCTGAAATTTGTATTGGGGGTTACGCTCTAACCTCTCTTACTACTTGGTATTGTCTTAGAGAAATTAACAAGCAAGCAAACCCCCAAGAAGACATTCCTAAAGCATCTTTACTTACGGCTACTTTTTTTGTAGCCTCAACCATTCATATTCCCATTCCGCCGGCTAGCGTTCATTTAGTTTTAAACGGACTATTAGGGGCCGTACTTGGTTATTATGCTTTTCCCGCCATACTTGTCGGTTTATTTTTCCAAGCAGTAATGTTCGGACATGGAGGCATGACTACTTTGGGAGTTAATGCAATAATTATGGGAGTACCGGCATTATTAGCTCGCCAAATATTTCTCTTGCGTCATCTTTTTAGAAAGCGGCTAAACGACAATATTTCCTCTAGTATTTCTGCTTTTTTCGCGGGGGCAACTGCTGTAGGTTTGGCTACAATTTTCTTCTTTGTCTTTATTATTACTAATATTCCTTCCGACTGGGATTTTGCCGCCGAAAAAACTGCAATCTATGGTTTAATGCTAGCTCATATTCCTTTGATGATAATTGAGGGGATTTTTACATCAATGGTCGTTAGTTTTATCCAGCGAGTCAAACCGGAAATTTTGCCAAATAATTAATAATTGAAAATTGTTAATTGTTAATTATTAATTGTTGAAGATGAAATTTGCCCTGGATGAATACGCCCATTTAGATTCGCCAATCCATCGATGGCAACCCAAATATAAACTAATTGGTTTAATCGCCTTAATTTTTGCTTTTTCCAGCGTCAAAGATTGGCATTTAATCCCGGCAATGCTTATAGTAACCGGGATTCTTTATGCTCTTTCTAAACTGCCTCTCTCTTTCCTGTGGAAACGGTTAAGATATCCGAGTTTAGTTTTGTTAGGAATAGTTGTTTTTTTGCCTTTTGTTTCGGGAAAAACTGTAATTTTGCAACTGGGATTTTTGAGCTTAAGGCAAGAAGGCTGTTTGGCATCGTTACTAATTATTAGCAGATTTTTGGCGATTATGACTACAGGTTTTGTTCTCTTCGGAACCAATTCTTTTTTAACTACAATTAAAGCAATGCGCGGTCTGGGTCTTTCTCCGATTATCGCCGATATTATCCTGTTATCATACCGCTATCTTTTTGAACTTTCCCGCCAGTTGACAATGATGCAAAGAGCTAGTAAATTGCGCGGTTTTGAACCGAGGAAATTGAGCAAGCGAAATTTATCAGTTTATGCCGCTATTACTGGGAGTTTGTTAGTGCGGAGTTATGAAGATTCCAAACAGATTTATAAGGCGATGCAGTTGCGAGGTTACGGTCATGTTTTAAAGGAGTCAGAAAAAGCGATCGCCCCTCGAAAAGAGACAAGGAAGAGAAAGGGAAATCAACATAAATTCGACGCGATCGCCCTTTTTATTTGTCTGTTAATTGCCGCCAGTTTTATTGTCGCAGGAATGTTATAGCAACTCTGAACAGTGCCGGCAAAAAGACTCTATGCACCAATTCCCCATTCCCAATTCCCCATTCCCAAAAATATGTCAGCAGTTGCCGTCAAAAATCTAGTATTTAACTACCCGGAAAAAGAACCGATATTGCGCGGCATTTCCTTTAAGATTGAAGTCGGGGAAAGAGTAGCGCTTCTGGGGCCCACTGGAACGGGAAAAAGTACCTTAATGGAAAACTTAATCGGTTTAAAAAAACCCATCGGCGGTCAAATTTGGATAAAAGAGATCCCAGTAGAAACAGAAACTTTATCCGAAGTTCGCCGCCGAGTTGGTTTTTGCTTCCAAAACGCCGACTATCAACTATTTATGCCGACTATTTTTGAAGATATAACCTTCGGTCCTTTAAATTATGGTAGTTCTTTAGAAGAAGCGGAAGAAGTGGCGCGTAAATTATTAAAAGAATTTGGTTTAGAAAAAGATGCCAACCGTTCCGCTTACGAACTTTCTGGCGGTCAAAAACGGTTGGCAGCTTTGGCAACTATTTTAGCTAATAAACCTTCTGTTTTGATATTAGACGAACCTACCAACGGTTTAGATCCTTTATGGCGGCGGAATTTAGCCGAAATTTTGCCCCAACTGCCAGTAGAAGCTATGTTAATTGCTTCCCACGATTTAAACTGGATAAGTAAGGTAACTCAGCGAGCTTTAGTCTTAACTGAAGGAGAAATAAAAGCAGATGCACCGACTTCCGAACTGTTAAAAGATGCAGCAACTCTCGAATTGTATGGGTTGCCTTTGGGTTATTAATTTGGGAATGGGGAATGGGGAATGGGGAATTGGGAAGAAAAAGCGATCGCCCCTCTACCCATTCTGCGGTTGCTTCTCCTTCCGAGCTTCTAAAACTTCCATTCTAGCCAAGGTACTTGCCGCCTCCGCCAGATAAAGAGCCGTCATAGCTCGAAACTCCGGGTTAGTTTCCCTACGCAAATCTTGAGAGAGCATAAAAACCCGCATTCTATAAGCTTCGATTGATTCTGGATCGACTGCGTATTTCATAGTTTTAAGTATCTAGTCGCTCTGGTATAACTTCAATTTTCAAAAGTTGCCTTTCTGGTTCGAGGTAAATATATCTTACCCTCAAAGCAACGTTAGTCGGCAGTTCAACTTCTTGTTCTGCCTCCACCGGACTTAGTTGAGAGTGTCTGGCAACCACCGTACATCTGCCCAAAGGAAAATTGTAAAAAAAGGCATCTGCCAGTCGGAGACTAACAGGCTGCAGGTCATAGATGAAGCCATCTCGCCTGACAAATACCCTGACGGGCTCGCCATCTACAGAACTCATGGCCACCCCATCTTGGTTGCGAATCACAACATAAATATCTGACATTAGTTCCCCCTATAACAAACCCTCAAACCTAGAATCTTCTGCCAAAACCTTCAAAACCTGCTTAATCTCCTGCGATCGCTCCTTATCCACGATTAAAGTCACATTACCATCGCGAACCACCACCAAATTCTCAACCCCAATAGTAACGATCGCCTCCTTCTCATCAGTGGCATAAAAAATCGAACCCTTCGTATCCCTACCCAAATGAGTCGCCAACTCCACATTCGCCTTATCCCCCTTCACCAACCTTTCCAAAGCATTCCAGTCTCCCAAGTCATCCCAACCAAAAGCCACCGGCAGCACATAAGCCTTTTGCGTTTTCTCCATCACCGCATAATCGATACTGGTTTTCGCCAGCTCGGGGTAAGCATCGGCACCCTTCGCCTCCAAAGCTGCCATCATCTCGGGCACATAACGGCGCAACTCCTCCAACATCACCCCGGCGCGAAACACAAAAATGCCCCCATTCCAACTAAAACGACCGGTTGCCAGAAACTCCTCGGCAGTCTCGCGGTTTGGCTTTTCCGTAAACCGCGCCACTCTGTAAGCAGAAAAACCGCCAAAACTACCCGCTGCCTCTCCTTGTTCTATATAACCGTAGCCAGTGGAAGGAAAAGTCGGCTGCACTCCCAGAGTAACGATAGCCTCAGAAGCGATCGCCAACTCCGCCGCCGCCTCAATGGTTTTTTGGAACGTCCCTGGTTGGGCGATCCAATGGTCGGCGGGAAAAAACCCCACCACCGCATCCTCCCCGTAACGGCGGGCCGTCTCGATGGCCGTCCAGGCCACCGCCGGGGCCGTGTCCCTGCCCTCCGGTTCGGCCAAGATATTTTCTTGGGGCAACTGGGGCAACTGTTGGGCCACGCCATCGGCTAACATGGCAGAAGTAACCACCCACAAACCACCCGAACCGTCGGCCAAAGGTAGGAGTCGTTCCGCCGTAGCTTGTAGAAGGCTCTTACCGCTACCGTCCAGAGATAAAAATTGTTTGGGTCTGCGTTTGCGACTCAGGGGCCAGAAGCGTTCCCCTTTACCACCGGCAAGAATTACAGGTATCATCAGATTTTAAATAAGTTCGTTAATTCGACCTGTTGATTCTAGCATTAGACTTCTTTGCTAATGGCTAATGGCTTATTGCCTCTTGCCTCTTGCCTCTTGCCTATTGCCTCTTGCCTCTTGCCTACCCCTAATTGTTAATTATCCAAAACTCTTATGACTAACTCCCTACGGACTCGCCGCCAACCCAAACTACTCCAATGGCTGTTCTGGATGTTTGTATTTTTTCTCCTAGCGACAACCTCTGCCACTCTGGGAGCAATTACAGCCCTCATCCAACCCGAAGAACCGGAATTTGTCTCCAAAATTTTAGACTCCGATAACCTGGGGCCGTTATGGCGCAAAGGCTTTCAGTACAAACTATCGGAAGAAATTCAGATCCTCGTGATGGGAATTGACTATGTACCCGGGGCATCGCCAGATTCTCGCAAGATTTTTCAGGGTCGCAGCGATACCATGTTACTTTTGCGCCTGGCACCGGAAGAAAATAGCGTTAATTTGCTTTCCATCCCTCGGGATACTCTGGTAACAATTCCCGGTGTCGGTCGTACCAGAATTAACGAAGCTAACGTTGTCGGCGGCGTTTCTCTGGTAACGGAGATACTCGGAGAGACTCTCAATAAAGTTGAAGTCGATCGCTACGTTCGAGTTAGCAAGGGTGCCTTTCGCGAGTTGGTGGACCTTTTGGGCGGGGTGGAAGTGTTCGTACCTCGGAAGATGTCTTATACCGACAATACCCAAAAGTTCAAAATCGAACTCGCGGCGGGTTGGCAAACTCTCGATGGAGAACGAGCAGAACAGTTTGCTCGATTTCGCGAAGAAACTTATGGAGATATCGGTCGCATCCAGCGACAGCAACTTTTACTGACTGCCCTGCGAAACCGAATTACCAGTCCGGCGGTTTTGCCTCGCCTGCCCGGTATCGTTCGGGTGATGCAGAAGTATGTCGATACTAATTTGAGTTTTGAGGAAATGTTAGCTTTGGTGAGTTTTGGCTTGCAGTTAGAGCCAGAGCAACTCAAAATGGTGATGCTGCCCGGCAGACCTAGCGAGGAGAACGAGTATTATGCTAGTTATTGGGTTGTCGATGAGGAGGGGCGCGATCGCGTCATGTATCAATATTTTCAGATCGACTCTACGGGTTTTAATTATGACAGTTCTAAGGTTCCCTCTGCTTACAGTCTCTTGCCCCACGAGGTAACAATTGCCGTTCAAAATGCTTCTGGGGATTCTACTTTGGGCGAAAAGGCGATCGCTTATCTGCGCGATAAGGGCTATTATAACGCTTATCTGGTTC
Source organism: uncultured bacterium (assembly GCA_964609515.1). GTDB lineage: Bacteria > Cyanobacteriota > Cyanobacteriia > Cyanobacteriales > Microcoleaceae > CALKCV01. The sequence goes on from CAZSTZ010000034.1 coordinate 36,893, forward strand.
CCAACTGGCCGGATCGAGAGCATCATACTACTGTTATCGTTCAGGGTGGCGACCTCCAAGCGGGAGAAACTTTGACTAAGACTTTAGGTTTTGCTAGACTCGAATCTGCTTCTATTGGCGAAATCGGTTCGGATCTTACTATTCGTTTGGGGGAAGATTCTCTGGGTGCATTTCAATTTTGAATAAAACCAATAATTTAACGCTTTTTGTCAATTGGGAGAAATAACTATGCCTTCACCATTTCCGGGGATGAATCCCTATTTGGAAGACCCTGCATATTGGTCGAGCATTCATCATTGGTTAATCAATCAAATTGCTAGGTCGTTAAATCCCCAATTACGTCCTAATTATATTGTGGCAGTGGAAGTGCGAATGTACGAGACTGCCACTCAAGAATCTACCCTAGTTGGTATTCCCGATAACGTGGTGGTAAAAGGTGAGGAAACAGCTAATTTGCCTGAGGATTCCAGCGTGGCAGTTGCCGCCCCGCCAGCACAACCAATAACGATTACAGTGCCGATTCCCGAAACTGTTAAACAAGGATATTTAGAAGTAAAAAAAGTTGGTACTGGAGAGGTAATTAC
>CAZSTZ010000035.1:0-3619 GCA_964609515.1 uncultured bacterium
TTCCGCTGACGATATGAATGGGGTTGTCTCTTCTTTTATGCGGTAAGTTAAGGTTCCAGCACTGTAGAACAGGCAAGATGCCTGTTCTACTAGCGTTTTAGGAGATGAAACCCTTGGGACATTGTAATCAAGTCACTGCTTTTTTACCACAAAGTTTAGGGAGTTGGATCTGACTAATTTGTGCGATCGTTCCCATTATTAGGATCGTTTCCATCTTTACCGTGTTCTAGAGAGTCAATACTTTGCTCTAATTTAGCAGCGTTACCTGCTGCAAACAGTCCGTCAAAAATGTTCTTGCCTTTTTGTCCTGCTACTGCACCTCCTACTGCGGACAGCGCTATGGTTAGAGTAATGGGATCGATTATAGCAATCATAGCTTCCTTTTTGTTTGGGTTATTTACAGGTGTTTGAAGCAAATCGCGGTTGCTAGGGATTCTATAAAACACCCGCCTTTGCAATGGCAAAACCAGGGATTTTAGTTTTTTAGCGCATACGGAACCGCGTTCGATCGTTTTTTGCCATGTAACGGTAAAAAACGACCAAGAAAAAAATCACACTAGACCACACGTCTATTTATTATTTATGCTGGGGAGGTGGTTGCTGGCCAGATGCTCCACAGAGACCACCCGTAATGCCACCGACAATTGCTCCTTTTAAAGCACCTTTAGCAATTTCTTCATCTGACTTTCCTTGGGTGGATACTGCGCCGCGCACACCACCCGAAATAGCGCCAACAGCAGCACCAATGAGTGTTAAACTAACAGGATCGATTATAGCAATCATAGAATTCTCCACATTTCTATAATTTGTCAGCGATAGTGACTTTCGCCATCTATCAGTTATCCAACATTCTAGCAGTCAATTTTACCTTTGCCAGCGATCGAAAGTCATAAAAAGTGATAAAAAGTAAAAAAATTGGGTCAATAATGCTATAAATGTTTTAGAGAACGAAAACTGGCCCGGCGGGAAAATCGGTTCTGGCCTCATAAATCCTTGTGGACCGCCGAACCAATCTAGTCGATGGCCAGCGCTCTTGACTTTAGCATAACAATATTGGGGGAAATTGTCAATGACTGTTGATGAAGGGCTGGCTATTGTGGAAACGGTATTAAATCTTGCGGGCGACGAAGATCTAAACGACGTTCAAGAGTTAATCTTTCGGGAATGTTGGCAGGGGCATTCTTATAGAAAAATTGCCGAACTTTATCCATACGAGTACGAATATATTAAAGCTTATGCTGCCGAACTATGGAGGAAACTGTCAAAAGCTTTTGAGAAAAAGGTTAAAAAAGGGAATCTTAAGTCAGTTATAGGAGGATACTTACGAAAAAATAGATTCAACCTGCAGCGAAATCTAGTAGTAGAGGTTAACCTTGGCGGTGCCGATATTGGTGATGTAAACCTAAGTGGAGCAAGATTATTTGCGAATTTAAACGAAGCCGACTTTGTTCAGTCTGACTCAGTGAAAGCAAGAACGGAAGAAGATCGCACCAACCCCAACGAACAAACTCCAGGTATCGACTCTGCCCCAGAAGAACAAATTTATCGCTGGAACGATTGGGAGTTTACCTCAGAGTCGCAAGTAAGAATTGCCGAAGCATTAGATCGGGTCGAAGCTATCTTTTTCCCTAACACCAGAGGGAGATTTACAACTCTAAAAGGCAGACAAAACCAAGAATATAGTTTTCTCGTCTGCCACGAAGGGAAATGGGGGATTTTGGCGATCGAACCGGATGCCTCTGGTGGAGGTGTAGGCAATAACGAACGGATAAATCCTATTTTTCGTGCAGGAGGTATTTGTGCTGTTGAGTATTATCAACATCGGCAGTGTTGCGAAAGACCAGATAAAATTGTCGAGGAATTTTTGAATATATTGGCTTCTAATTCGGTTGAAAGTTGATAATTAATAATTTTATAAGTTACCAAACAAGTTCGTAGTAATCGCTTTAGCGATGCTTAAGTCCCCGCGCAAAATTAATTAGATACCGAACAGGCAAGATGCCTGTTCTACGGGGCGCGGGTAAGCTTTTCTTTGAGAAACCCGGTAATTTCTGCCAATACCTTCGCCATTTTTTGAGCGATCGCGCTCCCGTTGGCCCTAACAGAAACCCGGTTGGCAAAAAACCGGGTTTCTTAGGTTTTTCGCAAAAACCCGGTTTCTTAGGTGTCCGTGTCGAGCGGATGTCGGTTTTAGCTCCCCCCAGAAACCCGGTTGGCAAAAAACCGGGTTTTTTAATCAATACCTTCGCCTCTGTGCGTCTCCCCGAATGGTGCGTCTGGTGTGTCCTACTTATAATTTTGGCGAAGGTATTGTTCAAAAAACCGGATTTCTGGATCGGTCCTCTAGTCTAAATCGCGCTCCGCGATTACTACGAACGAGGTTGTTATTCGCCCGCACAACCGGAACTGTTGAAAGTAAAGGCAAATTGATAGGCTTTCGATTTATCGCTGGCATCGAAGGAGCGATCGCTAACCGCACTTAAAGCAGCTTCATCTAAAACGTTGTTACCGCTTCCCAATAACAATTTCGGTCCTTCGATAATTGCGCCGTCGGCATTTACCAATACTCCCACTAACGCTTTACCGGTCAAATTTTCAGAACAGGCAGCATCGGGATAGACATCGGAGATATTAGTGGGATTAGTTAGATTCCTTTCTTCTAAATCGAGAGCCATCGCCCATTCATAATAAGCTTCCCCGCCCTCTGTAGCGGACATCTCTGCCGCACTAAACACGCCTTCGCCCGCCGCATCCATTTGTTGTTGCAGGCGGCGATATTGCTCTAACTGCGCCAATAACGTGCCTTTAAATTCTCCCTTAAATTCTCCCTGCCTTTCCGTTGTCGGCGGCGCTGCAGGAGTTGCTTCTTCATACTCGACGGTTGGCACTTCGATATCTTCCCCCTTTTCCAGGGTATTTTCCGCCTCTATAGGATTTTCGCTACTAGCTGCAGCCACTGTCTCCTCTGGTGGAGTAGAGTTTTCTTCGGGGGGAGTCGTCGCTGTTTCTGGTTCCCGTTGGCGATCGCGCTGCAAACTCGCCAACAGCGATCCTTTAAACTCCTCTGTCGGTTCTGGAGAAGGTTCCACCTCGGGCGCAGTTTCCGCCACCGGGGAATTTTCCACTACCTCCTGCCGGGGAGCAGTTTCCACCTCCCCCCTTTCCCGGGGGAGATTTTCCACTATCTCCCCCCTTTTTTCGGGGGGCCGGGGGGGAGCCGTAGTAGCAACGGTGGGAGTCGGTGGTTCCGGTTCGGGAGACGTTACCGGTTCGGGGGCGATAGAAGGATTTTCTGTTTTCGGTTCGGGAGTTGAAGTAGTTTGTCGCCTTTGTTGGCGCGATCGCTCCAGCTCTGCTAAGAACAAATCTTTAAATTCATCTTGTTCTTCAACGGTGGGGGCAGGTTGTTCTTCTACTTTAGGAGCTGCGGGAGGATTTTCTCGCGGTTCCACTTCCGGTTGGCGAGTCCTCCCCGGATTTGTATTTTCTGGAGTAACAACCGCCACTCGTTCCGGTGGGTTTGCTTCTTCCTCTAGAACTTGTTCCAGAGTTTTCCCTTCCCGAATTTGCCTAGCTAAGGGACTTTCCGGCAACCGATTAACTTCGGTCGGAGCCGGTT
>CAZSTZ010000035.1:3719-32096 GCA_964609515.1 uncultured bacterium
GCGGTAGGTTGTCAACAGAGGGCGTTGTGGTTGGTGGCGATGGCAAGCGCGGGAAAGATGGCTGTTGTTGGGGTATCTGGGAGATGTCGGACGGCGGTTGAATGTTGGAAAACGAGACTTCGGGTTCTGTTTTTGGTTGTGGCAGCCGGGCTATTTGTTCGGGGGTTAATTCTACTAAGCCTACTGTCGGGGGCATTTTTACCTGTTGGGAAAATAGGGGTATTTTTTCCAGGTTGATGCCTAACATTCCGTGGATGCCTAAAGAGGCTAAAAATGCTATCCAAATTGGTTGCTGCCACGAGTCGTTGCTGTAGTTTTTGGTATAGCTTGGGGTTAATTCTGGGGAGTCGTACATGGGTTTATTGGTTTTTAGGAGTTTAATTACGGTTAATCGCGCTCCGCGATTACTACGAACGGTTAATCGCTGAAGCGATTACTACGAACGGTTTTTATTATTGTTAAGGAAAAATAGGATAGTTTTAGGTTGGGGCGATCGCGCAAGTCTTTATAGATGGTTTGGGTTGGTAAGGTTGCCCTTTCTACTACATAGGAGCGATCGAGTAAATTTCTCTGTTTTAATATTTCCCATACTTGTTGATAAACAGAACTGACTTTCATTAACACCACCACATCTGCCCAGTTTAGCGCGGATTCTAATTCTTTGACATTATAGAGGGCAGGAATAACCGCGAGTTTTTGGTCTCTAACGGTTAAAGGGATGCCCAAAGCTGCCACTGCTGCCATTGGCGAACAGATACCGGGGATAGTCTCCACTATTACTTCTGGATGATTTTTTTGCAGGGTTTGTGCCAAATAGGTAAAAGTGCTGTAAAAGCTGACATCTCCTTCGCAGACAAAGGCTACGTCTTTTCCTGTTTGGAGAAAGTCCCAAACCCTTTGGGCGGCAAACTCCCAGGCGCGAGTTAAAGTTTTTTCGTCTCGGACGTAGGGGAAATTTAAAGGTAATTTTAAGCTTTCTGGAGTCAAACATCCAGCGACTATTTGTTCGGCTATTCCTGGTTTGTCTCCCACTCCTGCCGGGAAGGCAACTACGGGGGCAGTTTTGAGGAGTCGCTGTCCTTTGACGGTTATTAATTCTGGGTCTCCGGGGCCGACGCTAATGCCAGTTAGGATGCCTGGAGTTGGGAGTGGAGGGTTGGGCATGGTTCGTTGGTTATCATTACCAGTGTTAATATTAATTTCAGTCTTAATTTTTAATTGTTAATTGATAGAACAGGGAGAAATAATTTTATGAACCAGACTATTTTGGTGGATGCCGATTTGGAAGCTGACGAATTACCAGCTATTTTAAAACAGTTCGATCTATAAATAGATGCTACGGGTAGGTTATCTTCTAAGAAATAGAGTTGGGGAGCATCTCATATTTGTAAAAAGACACTATGCACCAATTCCCCATTCCCCATTCCCAAAAAGCGTCAATTTCTTGGTTTTATTCTTGCATTGAGATGCACCGATAGAGTTGCTTTATGTTTGATAATGAAGATTTATTTATTCGGCTTTATATAGACGAAGACGTGCATAGAAATTTAGGAGCAGCATTGCGCCAACAAGGTTATGATTCTTTAACTGTTAATGAAGCTGGCAATACTGGTTTATCTGATTCTCAGATGAATGACCCCATCATGGCCCATGCAAACCAATAGGATTGGCCGCATTAACGATCGCCTCCACATCTAGCTTAGTAATGTCACCTTGGATTGCTTTAATTCGCTTTACCATCATTTTTAAAAGATTCTGTATCTTAGAACACAAAATTTTAAGTTAAACTGAACTACCAACCCCAGGTACCCAAACCGCCCTTAAAAGGGCCAACAATGTCCTTAGTAATCCAACCGCCATAAAAATCCCCTTCTTGGGCCTGGACCTTTTCCCCATCGAGATAACAGGCCTCCATCCGACTTGGATAAAAAGCCACATAATCCTTAATGGGGCCAAAAGCCGAAGTTGGGTTAGGATAAAACCAGGCAGCGCTGGAGGCTTGGCGATCGCCCACAGAAACGGTATAATAGCCAGCCCTTCCCTTCCACTCGCAAAAAGAGCTCCGGGGAATCTCGGCCAAGTGTTCCATTTTAATATCTTCGGGGGGAATATAATATACAGGAGGATGGCTGGTTTCCAAAACTCGCTTGGCAGCCCTAGTGTCAGCGATGGTAACACCATTAAAAATTATCTGGATATGTTTTGCAGAGTCTTCAAGCCTTGGAGGACGGGGATAATCCCAAACAGATTCTTGACCCGGGCCCGGCTCGATGCGACGAAGGTTCATAATTAAAATGTCAGTAAAATTACCAGTTTAAATTATAAATTACCTTCCCATTCCCCATTCCCTATTCCCCATTCCCAAAAAAAATGAGTATTAGAGGCATAGACGTTTCCGACTATCAACCAAACATCAACTGGCGAGTTGTTAGTGCCAACGCAGGCATCAGCTTTGCTTTTATCAAGGCCACCGAAGGCCGAACCTTCGTAGCGGAAGTTTTCGATCGCTACTGGAAAGAAACCAAAGCAAACGGCATCATCCGAGGTGCGTACCATTTCTTTCGGCCCGCTAGCGACGTCCGCCAACAAGCGGAGAACTTTCTGCGAACCGTCAAACTCGAAGATGGAGATTTACCCCCAGTTCTAGATATAGAAAGCACAGACGGCGTAGATGCCTTAACCATCAGAGAAAGGATGGCCCAGTGGTTGACCATTTTAGAAGAGGAAACGGGAATACTGCCCATCATCTACACCTACCCCGGTTTTTGGGACCAACTCGGTTCCACCGGTTTTACCGATCATCCGTTGTGGATCGCCCACTACACCAGCGCCCCGCAACCAATTATTCCTGGGGGTTGGAAGAGTTGGGTATTTTGGCAATATACCGATCGCGGCGAGCTATACGGAGTCCCGGGCAAGCTAGATATTAACCTGTTTGAAAGCCTCCAACTGGGAGATTCCGGGCCAAAAGTAGAGCATCTTCAGAAACTCTTACAAAAACACGGCTTCGATGTGGGGACTATAGACGGAAAATTCGGTAGCGGCACCAGAAATGCCTTGATAAATTTTCAACAATTTTATGGGATAGAGAGCAGCGGTACTGGCGATTTGAGAACTTGGACATTTTTAATGGGGCGAGTCAAAGCCAGAAGTATTCCTTCCCCCTCGCCGACGCCCCAACCTTTACCAGAACCAGAGGTACCAATTAGATTGATAAATGTGGGCCAATTTTATCAAGGTTTTGCCGTACAAGACCAGGCTTTAAACTGGCTGCAAGGCCAAATTCCCCAAACGATAATGGCCGAATTTGCCCAAAAGTGGCGTAATTTACCGCCAGATCCGGCTGCCACCATTAGACTAACCGAAGCGTGCAAGTATTATCGTGGGTTATATCACCAAAACCTAGCTTTAGAATCCCTGGAAGTTCAAATTAATCTTGAGGTTCTGACCGAGTTTGCCAAGAGGTGGCGAGGGGAAATTTATCAAGAAGAAGTGTCTCTGGGATTAATAGAAGCTTGTCAGTCTTATCAAGGTTCGTCCTTGCAAAATCGAGCTCTGGAATGGCTCGAAGGCCATATTCTCCAATTTACGATAGCCGAGTTTGCCCATTTGTGGCGGCAACAACCTTTTGACCCGAGGGCCACTATCCGACTGGCAGATGTTTGCAGGTTTTATCGAGGCTTGCCGAGTCAAAATCTATCTTTAGAGTGGTTGGAAAAACGAATACCTCTAGATATCTTAAAAGAGTTTGGCGATCGCTGGAAAGAAACCATCAACCTCCTATCTCCCCCTCCAATCGAATTAGTAAATGTCTGCAAATATTATCAAGGTTTGGAAGGACAAAAAGAAGCCCTAAAGTGGTTGCAAGGGCAAATTGACCCGGCAATTTTGGCAGCTTTTGCTAGTAGGTGGCGCGAAGATAAGGCGAGAAGATAAGACCCAATTTGGAGCCGATAACAAAAACGCTTATGGAAACATCATTAGAAATTACCCTGCTGATAATTCTTACAATCCTAATCGGCATAGCAGCTCAGGTAGTAGCCGCTTATTTCAAAGTACCCGCCATCGTCTTTTTGCTACTATTTGGCATCTTAGTAGGCAAAGACGTACTGGGCTTAATCCATCCCAGCCTACTCGGCGAGGGCTTAGAAGTAATAGTTTCTCTTTTTGTAGCCTTAATACTCTTTGAAGGGGGCCTCAACCTAGAACTCGGAGAATTGGGCAGAGTCTCTGGCAGCGTCAGAAACCTCGTTACCATCGGCACCATGATAGCCCTAATCGGCGGGGGCATGGCCGCTCGCTGGTTCGGAGAATTTCCCTGGCCCCTAGCATTCCTTTACGCCTCCCTAGTAGTAGTAACCGGTCCCACAGTAATCGGGCCGCTACTCAAGCAAGTCTCAGTAGACCGCCAAGTAGCCACTATCCTAGAAGGGGAGGGAGTATTAATAGACCCCGTAGGAGCAATTCTGGCAGTATTGGTACTCAACGCAGTCACCAGCGGAGCCGCCGCGCCCTTAGTCCTGTTCGGAGACTTAGTAGTACGTCTGGGTAGCGGGGCGATAATCGGCGGAGTCGGCAGCTGGCTGCTCGGAGCCGCCCTCAAGCGAGCCAACTTCATGTCGGAAGAACTAACCAATTTGGCAGTATTAGCCTGGGTTTGGGGCATCTTCGGCCTCGCCGAACAAGTCCGCAGCGAGTCGGGATTGATGGCCGTAGTAGTGGCGGGAATGGTGCTGGCAGCGGCGGAAGTGCCGGAGTTGCGGCTGCTCAAACGGTTTAAAGGCCAACTGACTATGCTGGCAGTATCCCTGCTTTTTATTCTGCTGGCAGCCGATTTATCTCTGGCAAGCGTAGTGGCTCTCGGTTGGGGCAGTTTGTTTACAGTTTTGACTTTGATGCTGGTGGTGCGTCCGATTAATGTCTGGGTTTGTACTTGGAACAGCACTCTCGACTGGCGGCAGAAACTATTTATTAGCTGGGTAGGCCCCAAAGGAATCGTGTCGGCTTCGGTATCTTCTTTGTTTGCAATCCTGCTAACTCAACGGGGTATCAACGGGGGCGACTCGATTAAAGCTTTGGTGTTTTTGACTATCATTATCACGGTGTTCGTCGAGGGGCTAACCGCTAAGTGGGTAGCGCAGCTTCTGGGAATTACATCCAACGAAGCGACTGGAGCGGTAATTGTGGGCTCCAATCCTTTGTCGCGGGAAATCGGACGTTTGTTTAAGGAACGAGGAGAGTCGGTGGTGCTGATAGATACTGACGAGAATGCTTGCGAGGCGGCGTCTTTGGAAGGTTTGCGGGTTTATAAGAGTAGCGCTTTGGATGTTAAGGTTTTGGAGGAGGCGGGGTTGCAATCTATGGGTACTTTTTTGGCGATGACTAAGAATGGAGAAGTAAATCTGGTCTTGGCTCAAAGGGCATCGGAAGAGTTTAAGCCTCCAAGGGTTTTGGCTGTTTTCCCGAAAGAGAATAATGGCAAGAACCAAAAGATGAAGGAGACGGTTAAACAAGCGTTTATTGCTAATTTACCTCTGAAAACTTGGAATAAGTATCTCGAAGATGGAGAGGTGAAGTTGGGAGAGACGGTTCTCAAACAGGTGGGACTTGAGTTTCAGAAGACTCATTTAAGGGCTCTTATTCGGGCGGGGGAGTTGGTTCCTTTGTTAAGAGAACGTCAGGGTCGCTTGCAAGTTCTTTCGGCAACTGAGGAATGGCAACCGGGCGATCGCATTATTTATATTTTGCACGCTCCCAAACCAAAACTGCTCAAGCGACTTTCGGGTTCTCAGCAGTCCGGTCTCATTTTGGAAAAGCATCCCACTGTTGAAGAAGTACCTATTCCTTCTTCGGTTTTGCAAAAGGAAAATGAAATAATTAACAATTAGGGACTTGTTAAAAAATAAACTACCAGTAAGAGTGTAGGTAGGGCGCGCGCGAACCGGAGCCCGACACAGGTATCTCCGGAAAATTGCAAGTCCCTTAGTACGAGGCAAGAGGCAAGAGTAGGCAGCCATTAGCCATTCCCCATTCCCCATTCCCCATTCCCCAATATGAGTTACTGTCTCAATTCTGAATGTCGAAAGCCTTATAATCCTTCGGGGACTAGGTTTTGTCAAAGTTGCGGTACGAAGTTGCTGTTGGGCGATCGCTATCGGGCGCTGCAACCTATCGGTCAAGGAGGTTTTGGTAAGACTTTTTTGGCGGTTGACGAATACAAACCGTCTCAACCGCAGTGCGTTATCAAACAGTTTTTCCCTTTGGTAGCGGGTGCTAATGCCCAGAAGGCGGCAGAGTTATTTCGCCGAGAAGCTGCCAGACTGGACGAGTTGGGCAAGCATTCCCAAATTCCGGAGCTTTTGGCTCACTTCGAGGATGGCGATCGCCAATATTTGGTACAGGAGTTTATCGAGGGTCGCAATTTAGAAGAGGAGTTGAGGGAAGATGGTACTTTTGACGAGGGGCGGGTGCGATCGCTTCTGGCAGATTTATTACCGGTGTTGCAGTTCGTTCACGATCGCCAGGTGATTCATCGAGATATTAAGCCGGAAAATATTATTCGTCGAGTCGCTCGGCAAGGCTTGGATAGCGATGTTGCCGCCTGCGATCGCCAAAAAAAGGAAACTGCCGATAAAACAGATATCCCGCCCGTTCCCAATCTAGTTATAGTTGATTTTGGTGCGAGTAAATTAGTTGACGATAATAACTTTGGCAAGACTGGTACTACTATCGGTAGCGCGGGTTATGTCGCCCCAGAACAGTTGGCGGGGAAGGCTTTTCCGGCCAGCGACCTTTATAACTTGGGGGTGACTTGCGTTTATTTGATGACGAAAGTCAGTCCTTTCGAGTTGTTCGATGTTGTCGAGGGGCGATGGGTTTGGCGAATGTTTTTGCCAACTCAAGTCAGTCACGGTTTGGGATTAATTTTAGATCGGCTTTTGGTTGCCGATGTCAGTCAAAGATATCAATCTGCGGCTGAGGTTTTAACTGCTTTGGAAGAGCTGCCACCTAATACTTTTATTTCGGGAAATACTGGCGGACAAAAGCAGACTAATTCTTCTTTATTGGGGAGAATGTTAGGAGGCATTCCTCAAGTTATTCGGGGGAGAATTATGCAGGAGTTGGGAGAGTCGGAGGCGGCGATCGCTTCTTACGATCGCGCCCTGGCTATTCGTCCCAACAATCCAGATGCTTGGTATAAAAAGGGCTGTCTTTGCTATAAATTAAAGAGGTATGAAGAGGCGCTTTTATGTTTTGAAAAAACGGTGAAAATCAAGGAAAATCATTGGCAAGGTTGGCGGGATAAGGGTTTATTGCTTTATCATTTTAAAAAGTACAAACAGGCTGTCGATAGTTATTTCAAAAGTTTAGAAATTCAACCGAATCAAACGTTAGTTTGGTTGTGGCTGAGTTTGGCAATTAAGCAAACGGGAGATGATAAAAAAGCTCAGATGTGTTTGGTAAAGGCTAAGGAAATTTTGCCTAATAATCCTACGGAAACGGCGGATTTATTGTGGTCTGCTTGGGAAAGTTTGATAAAGTGACAGTTGATAGGGGGGCAGACTTGCGGAGAGGGGGAAGACAATAAGGAGGTTAAAACTACGCAAGTCTGCCGCAAGTTCGCAACTAGCCCTTCAACTCGCAAGTCATGCCGGAACAAGCGGCATCCTGGGGTCCCATCTCCGGTAACATACTCTCCAATACTCTGGCATTGAGCAGCTCGGAGAAATTATTGGACTTCTGCCGCCGCAACATACTCCCCCGCATCTCCTCGTATTTCTCCCGAGAAATGCGCTCGAAAGGCAACCGGGGGAAGGGCGCGTCGAACCGCGCTAACAATGCCGCCGAAATATAACCCTCGTCATCGCGAATAGCTTCGTAGATACGCTCGCCCAAAGGTTCGATCTCGTCCTCGCCCAGGAGAACAGTGGCGCTGCTATTGTGAGTCGTCCAGTGCTTCTGCACCTGCATATAATAGTCGAACATGGTGGTGGCGGTGAATTTCTCGATCGCGATCTCCTCCACTCCCGGCAAGTCTATCCAGGAAACCTCCACGGGAATTTCTACCAACCACTCTTTTACGCGATCGTCAAAAGGAGCCTTCAACAAATTACCGTTTTCGTCCTTATCCGACTGCCCCGGAACCACGGAATAACCGTAATCCAAACAAGCCAAAGCCACCGGGTCATTTTTGGCAAAAGTAATCCGACGCACCCACCGCAGGCCGAAGGGCGGATGCCAACCCGGGGAGGCGTTGGTTAGCAGAGATTTTGTCCCCGAAGGCTGGACGGTGGTACAGCGGTTAGGACGTTTCATGCCGTGGCGATCGCAATAATCCCACACGGCCCGATGCACGATTTCCCGCCATCGGCTGAGATATCCTGCCTCTCGTTCCAGAAAATCTAACCCTCGGGCGGTGTGGGGGCGACCTTCTGCCAACCACTGCAACCACTCAACGCCGAAGGCTTTGACGAAGAAATCGAACAAACCGGTAAAGGACACGCCAACTATGGGATCCTGTTCGCGGCTGTATCGGTAGCGCGGCACGACAAATTTATGGTTTAACAGCGTCGCCACCGACAGCGCCCCGGCGGTGAAGGCTTCTTCTTGTTCTTTGTGGTTATTTGGATCGATTTGGTTTAAATGTATCTCACTTAAATTGCAATGAAAATCACTGCCTATAATTTCACCGCAATTGTGAACCACTAAACCATTAGCATCAAACCGCGCCGGTCCGGGAACCGTGCAATCGTAAACTGGTTCGGTGCTGTCGGGGGTTAACTTATCTACGGTGGCGGTAAAGCGAAACTCCTGCGGTGTCCCTGCCTTATGACGATGGCAGAGAGAGCTTAACTGCATTGACCTTACGAGGTTTTGAAAGCCTATTAATTGCTGAAAATAAACTAGATTATCGTTAGCAATAATCAACTCGTTTTGCTGAATCTCGGACGCAATACCCAAACGCAACAACATCCGCTGCACCGCTTCCAACTGTGCCAAACTATTCTGACGCAAGCGCACGCTACTGTCTCCAACGCTACCATCAGCCTCAAACAAGCCCTTCAAAAAGCCACAGTAGAAACCATAACCGCTTTTTTCCATCGCGGAAGTAATTTGCTGGCAGCTTGCGTTCCGTCGGGTTGCCAAAGCGGTAGCAGACCTTTGACTCCCTCGTATAACAGACCTCTCGCCTGTTATCCCCCCGCTGCCCAACAGCCAACCTTCCTCAAAACTACCCTCCCCAGACCAGGGTTGAATCTCTCGGTGGTTGTGGAGACAAACGCGATCGCCCGCCTTCAACTCCGAAGCAGCCACCCACTCGGTATATTGAAGCCTGGGAGTTTGACTCGTAACCTTTAACACCTTGTGATTGCCAGTCAGTCGCACCGAAAAGCCCTCATCCGTCGTCAGCTTGAAGACCTGTTGCACCCCCGTTTGGAAAAATCCAGCTTTAGTGGTGGCGAACAACTCCCCGTTAACAAAAGTTCCATGCTGAACGCCGACAAGCTCTTTCACCTGACGGGGACCAAATTCCGTGTGAACCCAAGTATCCGCCGTAACGCAGGGATTCAAACCCACCCGCGCTAACCGATGTTCTAACTCCCGTGGTTCTAACTCTGGGTGCCGTTTCTCCAACCATTCCTTACCTTCACCGCGATCGTAGGCAGCGATAAAATCCCGTTTCAGCTCCGGCGTCGAAATCAAATCCCGATTAGCTCGGGCCACGGTTTCCCCCGCCCATTGAATCGCACCTTCGCCAGAATAAAACTGCTTGCGCACTGCCGCCACCACCTCATCGAGAGTCGGTTTGCGGTGGAAAACGCGGGTATGGTTGCTCATACGCAGGGCATCCCGTTCCGGATCTATCCGCCAGTTGCCGTCTTCTCCCTGCTGCCAGAGATTATCCTTAGCTACCGCAAAGATTTCGTCCTTGCTATCTCCCTGACGCATTCCTGCGCTGTTATGCACTAACAAACCGTTGGCGATAAATTCGTGGTCCCCTTCGACTTCGATATCGAAGGTTTCGGCAGCGCCGGCATCGGCGACAAACTGTACTTCCATCGGCAACCAGTGGTGATTTACCAAATCTTCGGCTATGAGAGTATCGAAGTTGGCGTTCTGAGATAAACGAGCTCTAAGAGGCGATCGCTTTGGGCGCGGCGATGGCTTGGAAGTTACCGCCCCATCTCCAGAAACAGATATCGGGGCCGGTTTGGGTTGCCAATCAGTTTTTGCTAATACTTGTTGGAGAAACTCGTAGGGCAAACTCAGTCCCTTTTTCTTACCCCACTGGATGTGGTAGCGATCGCGGGCTGCAAATTGATTTACTAAAGCAAAAGCGATCGCCTCTGACTGCATCCCCATAATTCTTATCAGATGGTCTCCTGCGCTTAATTTTTTGTTCCCCTGAGGGCGCTTTAATTCTTGGGGCGTGCGTTCCGATAAAACTGTCGCAATGCCCAAGGAAAGGGCTAGCTTCTGCACTTGGCGCAAAAAGTCTAACTCGTTGGAGTGGAGCAGGATATTGCGGGCGGGCAGTCCGTCGGCATCGCTTAACCCCGCCAAAAAGGATGCCCTAATTTCGGCGGTTCCCTGCCAGATAGATTGAGGAATTTGGCGATCGCCGTTTGGCTCTTGAGATTCTACAAAATCTGAGGCGAAGAGGTGCTGACTGCGGTAAATGCGGATATAACCCCGGTTGCCATTGTAACTTACCGTTGGCGTATCTCCTATTAGTTTGAGAACTGCCAGACATTTTTCTCCTAACTTGCTTTGGAGACGTCTTTTTGGCAAGCTAAATGTAGCGGTCGCTTTGCGGGATTTAGTTACGCTTGGGACCGATGCTTCGACTAAGCTTTTCCAGAGAAAACCTAGTACCCAGGCATAATCGATATTGACAGAATCGCTGCCTCGTTCGTGAGGAACTGAAATGAGGCGATCGCCCGGTTGTAGCTGTCCTGCTTGTTTCCAGGTATAGGAACGCAAGCCGTTATACACTGCTACTCGGTGATTGGCCGTACAGCGAATAGAAGTTGCCGGCGTTCTGATTTGTACTACTTCTTGGGTTCCTTGAACGAATTTATTAACTACGGGACGATAGTCGCCGGAACTGGTAAGGACGCGATCGCCTACTTTAATCTCCTCTATTGGCTTCATCCCGTCGATAGCGGCCACCAAAGTTCCCCCTGCGATGCAGCGGCGGATGTTACCTGCCACGATGCAGGCTGCCGCTTCGTCTATTAACAGGCAGCATTCTAAAGAGTTAAGTTGCCTTCCCACCGCTTTATTGACAATTTCGGCGCACCGCTGGTACAGGAAGGGCAGCCTTACGGGATTTGCCACGCCGCCAAATCCTTTTAGGGGTTCTCCTGCCGGTCGAACGTCGCTCAGGTCTATCGCTACTTCTACTTCTCCGTTCAAGCGATCGTCTGTCGATAGTTCCAGTAACGCTTGATAAGAACCCACCCATCCCTGACGGCTATCTCCCACATAAATTGTTGCCTTATTTTCTTTCTCTACTTTGACCTCGCTATATTCCCGTCGCTTATCCTTGGGAGTAGTTCCCATCTCTCCTACTAATAACACTTTTAGATTGTTTGCTATCTTCGGCAGCTTATTGATATAGCGAGATTCTATAACTGCCCCGGTGCCGCAGCCCATCATGGCCAGGTCCATCAAGAGGCCAAAAGTCTCCCAGTCGATGACGTTGGTGGAGGAGCAATTGTAGGCCCCGCTAAAATTCTCTTGCCGTTCGATCCACTCGGTGCCCCCTACCCACAGCCAGCGGCCAGAAGACAGGGCCTTCAATTGGCCTTGCATTCGGTATAATAAATCGGCCTCCTCGTCGGTAAGCTTGCCTAATTTTTTCAGGCCACCGATGGTGCGATCGCATACCTCTTTCCAAGTCTCCTTGCCATCAGGAGTCCGACGACTGTAGGTCCTATAGAATACCGGGTAAGCCGTAGGTGCTGTTTCGGGAAATTTTGTTTTGCTCTGGGGTCTTTCCAGTTCTCTGACCATATTTAAAGTTATTTATTCTGCTACAAGGCAATAAATAACTAAAATAGCGGATTTTTCCCCATCGCGTCAAAGCAAAAGTCACCCATTTTTCAATTAACGGCCAAAAACTCAATCCTTGGCAGTAAGGGGTCTTGAATTACCCCAATGCCATGAAACCCCCAGCGTTGGAGTATGCCTTTTAATTGGGTACTGGCCATGGACTCTACGGCAAATTTATTGGCCACGTCTTGGCCGTGGGCGTTGAGGTAGCTTAGGGCCTCAAAGTCTTGTTGAAATAGCAACAGGTATTTGGTAGCTGCATCTGGATCTGGGTTGGCGCTTACATAGCTGCCATCTGCTTTTGAACGTAATAAATAATAAACTTGCATTTTAGGGAATGGGTAACGCGCTTATTTTAAATTTTCTAATTTAATCCTCGGATCTACTGCTTTTAACAATAAATCTGCTAATAAATTGCCGATAATTAACATGGTAGCTCCCATCATTAAGCTTGCCATTACTAAATACAAATCTTGATTTCTAACAGCTTCTAAAATCAAGGTACCCAAACCAGGCCAATTGAAGAAATATTCGGCAATAAAGGCGCCGCTTAATAAGGAAGCAAACTCGAAACCTAAAAGAGTAATTAAAGGATTAACTGCATTGCGGAGGGCGTGAACGTAGATGACTCGGTTTTCTGGCAATCCTTTGGCCCGGGCCGTTTGGATGTAGTCTTGCCGCAAAACGTCCAGGAGTTGTCCCCGCATCAATCTCTGCAAACCGGCAAAACTGGTAACGCTCAGTGCTAGGGTTGGTAAAATCGCGTGCCAGGCGATATCTAAAATTTGCCCCCCAAAGGAGAGTTCGTCGTGGTAAATGCTTTCCATGCCTCCCACGGGAAATAAGGGGGAGAGATATTGGGCTAAGAATAATAACAGCAGGGCCGCGATGAAGCTGGGAAAACCTTGACCGGTGTAGCTTATAAGTTGTCCGAAGCGATCGCCTAGGCGGTTTTGGTTGACGGCGGCGATGATGCCCAGGGGGAGAGCGATCGCCCAAGTCAAGACTAAGGAGGCGATCGATAATAACAAGGTGGCAGGGATTCTTTCCCACAACAAGCTGGCTGCGGACCTTTGGAAGACAAAACTCCTGCCAAAATTCCCCTGGGTGAGAATTTGCCCCAACCAGGACCCATACTGTTCAAAAACAGTTTTATCCAGACCAAATTGTTCTTTAAGTTGGTTAATGGTCTCTTGAGACAATTGAGGGTTTTGACTTAGGGTGTCCAAATAACTCCCCGGTGCTGCTTGGACGATGAAAAAGCATAAAGCCGATGCTAAAAATAGGGTAACGATCGCCTGCAATATTCGCTTCAGCACATAAAGCGACGTTTCGTTAACTATTAGCTTGCTCAAGCTTTCTCTGCTGGCATTTATTAATTTGTTAAATGAAAAATTTTTAGCAGAAGCCATAGCAATTAATAATTTTTGTTAGTTGTTAGTTGTTAGTTGGGTGCGCAATACGCACCTTACAATTTCGAGTAGGGTGCGCACTGCGCACCTTACAATTGGGGGAATTGACAATTAACAACTAACAATTAATATTCTATTAAACTGACAATCGGTACGTTTGGCAGTTTTCCCCGCCCTAATAGTGCTTTTAACTCAATAACAAAAAGAAAACCTATCAACTCGCAACCTGCCTGCCGGACTAAATTGGCAGTAGCGGCGGCAGTACCGCCCGTGGCAATTAAATCGTCAACAATAACTACCTTACTGCCTTTTGGCATGGCATCTTGGTGGATCTGCAAAGTGTCCGTTCCATACTCTAGCTCGTATTCGGCAGAATAAACTGCGGCGGGCAATTTACCTGGTTTTCTTACGGGGATAAAACCAACTCCCAATTTATAAGCTAGTGGCACGCCAAAGATAAAGCCCCGAGATTCCATGCCCATGATATAGTTCGGTGAAAATTCAGAGCATTTTTCTGCCAATTTGTCAATGACTAGGCGCAAACCTTCGCGATCGCGCAGCAAAGTAGTAATATCTCGAAATAAAATACCCGGTTTAGGAAAATCGGGAACTTCGCGAATTAGAGATTCGAGCTCCATAATTATGAGATTCAATAAAAAAACAACTAAAACTATAGCTTAAACATAAGCCAGAAAAGTCAACCAAAAGCCAGAGGGACAGGAGGCCAAGATAGGGGAGTTCACTTGCTACAATTGACTTGAATTAGAAATTTGTCAGGAATTTCTGGCCAGTTTAAACTATAACCTTAAGAAAAATCATAAATTTTGCTGTAAACGTAATGGAATCAGAAAAAGCCCCGGCCCCAGAGTCTGCACCATCAATATTAGACAACTTGCCAGATGTACCAATACCAAAGACGGGGTGCCCCCGTCGCGGCAGAATACAAATAGACCTGCTGCTGCTGGCCATAGAGGCCTTGTATTTGGGAAGCGGCGAATATATGCTGAAACTGACAAAGGAACTAGAACTACAAGCGATCGTGCCTAATAGAGTGGCCTTATGGCGCCTGCGCAGTACCAACCCCTTGAGGCGAAACAGCCAACGCATTCCGCTGAGTCTATTGGAGGCTAAGGCATTGACTGTGATTGGCTGTTATCTTGCTAAGCGATTGACGGTCCAGGTGCGCAAGCTCTTGTTAGACTATCAACAGCTACGCCAGAAGCAACTGCCAGTAGAAAATCACCTGCAACTGTCTTTTTATTTGGAAAGGTTTAGGGCTCACTTTCGCAGTCGGATGAACCCGCGACGAACGGGGGTGATGGCTTACGATTCTGATGAGAAGTTGAACGAACTGGCTTTGGATTTGTTGGGGAAGTTGCTATTCTGTACGGGTACTGCGGGGATGCAAAGATTCTGGATTAGTCTGTTTGATGGAGAAATGCGATGACGATTCAACGTCTGTACAGTCTGCCCAATTGCAGGTTGGTTTTGGAAGGTATGAGCAGCAATGGCCCTACGGGTCAAGGGGAGCCGAGGCCAGTTCTCTCGGTTTTGATGGGTGCTGAGTTTCATTTTCAAGGCCAAGGCCAACCTCTGACCGGTGGACGAGAGTTTTTTGAGAGTTTGGTGAGGGCAGTTAGTTCTTATGCCCAGGAATTTCTCAGCGGGGTATCTTCGCCGCGAAACCAAAACGGACAAGCTGCTTTGGTGCATTTAAGGAAAATTCACGGGGACTTACATAGGTTGACTTTTGAAGAAAATTCATCTTCAACTGCCCCAGAAACGGAGGCGAAAATGCCTCTGGGAAGAAATATCGATTTAACTACGGTACAGCTGTTCGATTTGGTGGAGGCTGTGGATCAGTTTTTTGCGGATCCCCTGACTTTGCCAGATTTGTCTTTAAACTTGAGGCCGGTTTCTAAGCGAGAGCTAATTTCGACAGAACCGATTGCTAAATTAGCTCTGCCTGCAGGTATAGGGGTTTCGGGTTTTGCTTTGGCGGCGATCGCTTTTTTCTTTCTCCCTATTCCAGAGGTTCGACGACCGACGGAACCTGGCCAAGAAACGGAGGGAGAGGGCAGGGAGTCGGTGGAAGACTCTCTATTTTCCGGGGACCTGGAGGAACCGATGGTGGAGCCATCCCCAGAATCGGTCGCATTACCGACAGGCAAGTTTAGCGATAGCGATGTTGCCGTCGCCGAGGGCCAGAAAACTGCGGTACTGTCGGCTCCAGGAAGTTTATCTTCTGGGGACCATGCAGGGGAGATTTTGGAGGTATCCCCTGCGGCTGCTCCTAAGATTACGGATTTTGAGAAGGTCGAGCGGTTGCGGGCAGAACTGTTTGCTCGAATTGATAATGCTTGGACTGAGGTTATTTCTTCAAATCTGATGTATCGGGTGGAGGTGACTGAGGATGGGGCGATGGTGGGTTACAAACCAATTAATCCGGAGGCTGCGGATTTTGTGGCTCGAACTCCTCTGCCGGAGATGCTCTACAAAGGGGCTCCTGCAGGAGGCGGTAAGGAGCCTGTTGCTGAGTTTAAGGTCGAGTTTATCAGCAATGGCACTTTACAGGTTAATCCTTGGTAAGCAATTAATTGTTGATTGTTAAGATGAAAAATCCGCAAGGCAGTTTTACCCGCGGTCGAAAAGGCAAGCCGAAACGTTTTAATGTTGTTTTGCGGCTGCTGTCTTTTGTTTTTAAGTTGCTGCTGTTGGTAGTGGTGGCTGGTTTGTCTTGGGTTGGGGGTGTGGCGCTCGCTCTTTTTAATCCGTCTTCTTCGCCCCAGATGCCTTTTTCGGTAAGGTTGCTGGGTTTTTACGAGGGGTTAACTGATGGTGGTCTTCCCCTGCGGGAGGCGATGCCTGTTGTCGAGGTTCCAGCTGCCCCTCAAGTTGGTTTAACGGAGGCTGAAAGAGTCCAACTGCTGGCTGAGTTAAGGCTATTGCAGGAACAGTTGAATGCTCTTATGGGTCGTACCGCAGCCCTGGAGGTGGAGGTGGGGGCGAGTGGTCCTTCTGAGGGCTTGGAGAGCAGGTTGGATTTCCTAGCCCAACGGCTGGCTCCCCAAGGGCAGGCAGGGCAGGTGCCTGGGGTTGCGGTTCGTCCTGTTTTTTCGGGGGATTCTTTGATGGTGATTCTTCCTAGCGATGTTCTTTTTGAGCCGGGCGGCTATAGCTTGCGTTCGGGGGCGCGACCGATATTGGATGGTTTGATTGCGGATTTGCAATACTATAAGGATTCTGATGTTCGGGTTGCGGCCCACACGGATGATGTGGGGGCGAGTTGGGATAATGCTGATTTGTCTTTTCTGATGGCGGAGGCGGTGGCGGAGTATTTGTCGAGGGGTTTGGGCGATCGCTTCTATTGGGTTGTTGTCGGTTATGGTGAGTCTCGCCCCCTAACCGACAATGATACGGTTTTTGGCAGGCAACGCAACCGTCGAGTGGAGATTAAGATTAATCCTTAACTGGCTTCCCCCCAGGTTTTGCCGATAGGATTTTTAAATGTACGAGTACTCGTCATGAGTATGACTCCGGTTAAGTAATCTGGCCGTGGGAAAGGGCAGTTAAGCGGCTCACTATCCCAATCCTGCTTGCCGCCAGCGCAATTCGTCGATGGCCTTATCAATTTTGGACAATTCTGGATGGCGGGGCAATTGGAGCATAGCTTGTTTTTTGGACAGTTTCGATTTTTTGGCCCTCTCCAGAAAGTCCTGGACCAAACGCTCGCGATGGGCTTCTAACTGAACGATCGCTTGCTCTATTTCTCGGGCTTCTAGTTCTGGGTTTTTGGTTTCTATATTATCAGACATAACAATTTCAATCTCCATCACAGCTTCTTCTTTTATCTTCCCAAATGGAAAGATTTATTGCTATCTTTGTAAATAATTGTAAAGAAAATTAAATCAAGTTACTAATGAAAATCGAGCAGATAGAAACATATTTAAAAAGTCCCAACTCCCAGGAGCGACTTAAAGCCTTGACAGAATTGAGAAAATATGATAAAGAGGTTGCAGTTCCCCTACTTGCCAGCCGAGTGCGAGACCCAGAATTTATCGTCCGTTCCTTTGTCGCGATGGGACTGGGCCACAAACGTACCCCGGAAGCATACAAAGTATTGCTAGAAATGATGAAGGGAGATAACGACTACAACGTGCGAGCGGAAGCGGCAAACGCTCTCTCTCGATTTGAAGAACAATCCATACCAGAACTAATAGAAGCATTTAGGCTAGACGAGAACTGGCTGGTACGTCGCAGCATTCTCGCGGCGATGGTGGAAATTGCCCCTCCCCAACAACTGCTGGAAGTTTGTATTTGCGCTCTAGTAGGAGACGACCTGCCGCTTCGAGAAGCGGCGATAGCAGCCTTGCGAGTATTGGCGGGCACGGAAAAACAAGAGGAAGCCCTACAACAACTATTAGCTTTTGTGAGTTCCGAGTCAGATCGCACTAGAACTCTGGTAGCGCGGGCGTTAAAAGACTTTGACGATCCGCAAGCTAAAGCAGCTTTGAGCTATCTGGGCAAAGACGAAGAGCCGCGAGTGGCGACTGCCGCTTTGGAAGCAATTAACAATTAACAGTTAGCTTGATTATGTTAAACCCTAAATTATTCGCTCAACTTTCTGAATTATCTTCCATTGAGAAATTGCAAGCTCTGGAATTTTTAACGGCTGAATTGGCAAAAGAGGAAGGAGTAAAAGCATTAAGCAATAGCACGACTTATCGCCTTTGGTCGCCATTAGACTCGTCTCTATCGGTTGCTTTAAGGGAAGGGAATGATGACATTTTTCAGATGCTCCTGACTGCTGGTGCTGATATCAATGCCTCTAACAACTTCGGTGAAACAGTTTCAAGATAGCAGTATTTACTTGGAATGTAGCGGTTGTAAGACAACTATTACAGATGGGTGCTGACGTTAATTATAAAGATGAGGAAGGCAAAACAGTTTTTGATTACGCAAGAATGCAGGCAGAAGAATATCCTGACAATTCAGAAGTTCAGGAGATACTTCAACTTTTAAATGGTGTTCAAAATTCTTAACGAAAGAAGAGGTTGTTTTAAGAATTGATGCCGTATGCGGGGATTTGTTGACGGTTACAGATAGGAATGATAACAAGCTTACTTTTAGCGATGCTGGTATTGTTAGTTCTACTGGGGTTGCGGTAAGTTTTGAACGGGATGCGGCTCTTCGCATTGTTGGCGTAATAGACCCTGAAGGTAATTGCATTGGGTATGATTATGATGAGTTTGGGGATTGGGTTGGGGTTACTGACCGCGAGGATAATACTACTGAGTTTGTTTATGATTTGGATGACCGTCCTCATTATTTGGAGGAGATTATCGACCCTCTGGGACGTTCTGGGGTTAAAACTGAGTACGATGATAAAGGACGGTTGACCGAGATATTAGATGTGAACGGGGAAGCGGTTGAGTTGGTTTACGACCCGGATAATTCTACTCAAACTGTAAGGGATGTTTTTGGCAATCCTACTACTTATGTTTATGACGGTCGGGGGAATGTTGTTACTGAGGTTGATGCTGTTAGTAAAAAGCTATTACGGCGCACCTTTTCTCAGCGAAGAAGGTTGGTATTGGTACTGTGTCGGTCTGGGTGGCGGCTTCAACAAAGACCGCTGGCTTAACTCCTGGCGGCCTAACAAAATACCAGAAAACGGGCACAATTTAGCGACTTTATTCGTAACCGTCCGCCACGCAATTAACGAAGAAGGCAATAGGCAATAGGCAAGAGGCAAGAGTGGAAGAAAGCCAGTAGGGTGCGCAACGCGCACCTTACAACCAATTCCCAATTCCCAATTCCCAATTCCCAATTCCCAATTCCCAAAATGAAAATTACATTTCACGTTCCGCCGTTGATGTGGAACGAATTTTAAAAAGCGATGCTGGCGAACAAGAGGAGAAACGAAGAGGTAATCGGTTTTTTCTTTTGCGATCGCCACGAACTAACCAAACGTCACTCTCGCTACTTACCCCAAACTTGGGTAGTTCCGGGGCCCGACTGCTACGAATATCAAACCGCTGGCGGTCTAGTTCTCAAACAGCAGTTTCACCTCTATCTACTCCCCAAAGTCGAATACGTCAAACAATTAATCAAACAAATCTATCCCACCGGTTCCCAAGTGAGGGCGATACCCGAGAACCTCGAAAGCGAAACTGCCCAAACTGAAATTGGCGCATCAGATTTAATCGTCGTCGCGACGGATAACCATTATTCCCGGCAAATTGCACAGGAGTTAGCGCTGACTTATTCTCGCCCTCTCCTCTGTCTGGGAACTCATATCGACATCGCCCCCAACGGCAAACCTCGGATGTACTGCCGCATCACCGTTCCCCCACTGGGAGGAAAATGGTGTTTGATGTGCGGCAATATCATCAACTTATAGCGGGCCGCTCTAGAAGTTGCCCCCAAGAACATCAAACAGTTAGCAAACCAAAGAGGTTATCTCCAAGGTATTAACAACCCCGCCGTATTTTGGCTCAATAGTATTTGTGCCAGTACCGCAGTGGGAGTAGTTCAAGGAATGCTCAACGGATTTTTAAAAATCGACTTCGGTTTGGATTGGATATATCAATTTCCCGAGTCCCAGTGGCGCAAAACCGATACCGATTATTTGATGAGTTCGGGTTGTTATTTTTGCGGAACCGACTGAAACCCGGTTTTTTGCCAACCGGGTTTCTGAGCTCCGTTGAAACCCGGTTTTTTGCCAACCGGGTTTCTGAGTAGTAGGGTGCGCAATGCGCACCTAACCTATTTTTTCCGTTTCAAAGCTATTTCAATCGGGTTCAAAGAACCGAGAGGTTTGCCATTCTCGTCTAAATGCGCTGGAGTGTATTGCAACTCGCACTCGCGAGAAAAACAGGCAAAAGCCATACCAACGCTAGCGTGAGCGGTCATCCCCGTAAAGTCAGAAATAACCTCTGCTTCGCTCAAATCTTTGGGTAAGTTGTCGTAGATTTTTTTGACTTTTTTATAAAAACTTAGAGGGTCGTAAACGTCATCGACAATCAGCGGGTCGCTAAATTTAACATTAGGATAAACCTCCCTTAGTTCGGCGGCCATTTTTGAACTCTTATTCGAGCAAATAACCCAACAATATTTTAGGTCGGGACTGTGGTACTCAATTGCTTTTTTACAAGGTTCCGGGTTGCTAACCAGTAAAATTAATCCCCGGTGTTTTTTGGGAGTTTCTTTGTTGGGAATTAATTTGGTATTGGGCAGTTTTTCTAATCCTTTTCCGAATAAAACAACGGAAGTTCCAAAAATCAGAACTGACCCCAAAGCAACCGCCAAAGAAGTCATGGCATTAACGCTTAATAGACTAAAAATAAAATTAGTAACTGCGTTACCCAAAACGGAAAGAAAGATAGCTCCAATAATGAAAGGAATTAACGTTTCTGGGCTGAAAAAGATTTGAGCTATTCGTTTGAATTTTTCGTTATTTTTCATGGTTTTTAGGGAATGGAGAATGGAGAATGGAGAATGGAGAATGGGGAATGGGGAATGGGGAATAGGGAATGGGAAATGGGGAATGGGGAATGGGGAAAACTAATTAAACTCTTCCAATCTTACTACCACTCGTTCCAGTTCGTCGGTTAAAGAACTGGGGTTGTTTTGTTTATCGGCATCAATTAAAGACCGATAAAACCACAAAGTCCCATCTTTACCGCCCTTAAACGAGTCCCAAACAGAGCTACCATATCGGTGTAAATCTGTCAAGAGAGAACGAGCGTTATGGAGTTTGTCCGCCATGACAACTCGCCTCACGCTGGAACTCGCAGAACGTAACTTCTCGATAGAAGCGAGTTTGCGTTCTTTCCAAGGTGGTTTAGGTATTATATCGGATTCGGTGCAGCCTTCCACGATATCGCCGACCTCCGTTCCAAACTGTCGATAGATTTCCCGACGGGTTTTATCGCCACCTTGGTCTTCTATAGCATCGTGGAGGAGGGCGGCGATCGCTTCTGTCTCGCTACCCCCATCTTCCAACACCAAGGCCGCGACACTCAATAAGTGACTGATATAAGGAACGTTACTCGTTTTCCTAACCTGCCCGGCGTGGAGTTGCGCGGCATAAACTAATGCTTTTTCAAACATATAAGAAAGTAGTTGTTTTTCCATTGTTAATTGTTGATTGTTAATTGTTAATTTTCAATTGTTGATTGTTAATTGTAAAGTTGCCAAGTTTTTGCCATATCCTCAGTCATTCGCTGCCGCAATTCGTAGGGCAAAATAACCTCGACATTGGGACCCCAGGCCCGGAGTCGCATCACTACATTATTGTCGTTTTTGCGGTATTTGATGCGATAATATTTATCCTCAGAACCTTCGTCAATTCTGGATAATAAATATTGACGCTGCGTTTTAGTTAAAGTTGCGTTTTTGCTAATAAATTTTCTGAGTAGAGATGCTTCAATTTCCTTAAAAATCGAAGCTCTTTCGGTTCCATCGATGTAATTTGCGTAAAAGTATGGATTAAACCACAAGAACATTTCCACCGCTTCTTCGTAAAAATCAAAGCCTAAAGCTTCGCCTATTAAATCTCGAACTTGTTCTAAATTCGGCGGATTTTTACTCAAACATTTAGCGCGTAGTTCGGGAATATCGACATCATCCCAGTTTAATTGTTTCAGAGAAATAACATGGTCGATGCGGTAATCGTACCAATTTATTTTAGTTTCATCTCCGGGAAATTGACCGTAAGCGATGAGGTAAGGTGCGCGACGGAAATAGTACAGACAAACTGGATAAACGATGAGATTAAACTCATCTTGAAATAACTTAGCGCTTTGATAACTTAACAAAATCGGCGGCACCGGTTTTTGCTCCCAAATCTGCGCTAATTGATTCTGCAACTCTTCAACTTTATCGCTGATTTTGCTCGGGATAATATCCTCTATTTCCAGATAAAAACGAGTTTCTCCGTTAATCTTGCCATTGAATTTATCGAGCAAAAAACCGAGACTTAAAGAGGATGCTAAGTCGGTAAAAGAAGTTTTTGGCATTTCAACTTTCGAGTCAATTATTGGCGGCAGTTTTTCAACCAGAGAATATTGCTTTTTTTGGAGCGATAAAAACCCCATTTTAGCCAAGGCTTTAAACTCATATTCTAAGGTTTTACCAGTTACCCCGAATAAATGACCTTCAAACAAGGAATGTCTGTGAGGTTTTCCACTTTCTAAAAGCGGTTTTCCGTAGCATAAAATAGCATTTACTTCGATATCGCTAAGGTTGCAACGAGCTTTAAACGACTCCATCCACTCCGATTCCGGGTTGTTTGAACTGCCATCAAATAACCAATCGCTAATCGTTTTTGCGCAGTGGCAATCTGGGTCGTGATTTTGCGGTTTGTAATCCCGGACGTGAATTGTTTTATCGTTAAAAAATCTATTTTGCCACTGCTGAAAAGTGAAGTTTTGTTCCAGTTCGACTTTTACTGGGTCCTTAGCTTCTCCGTAGAGAGAACGTAAAATAACCCACAAGCGTAAAGCTTTTGATAAGTCTTTTTTGAGAGACCCGCTTATAAGTCGTTCCAATACCTCCACCGAGGGCGGATAGTTGAATGTTTCCATATTTGCACCTCTAAACTCTCTTCGCTTTCTCAAGCATAACAGGCTACGGAAATTGCCATTTCCGAAACCGTGTCATAGTTGGATTAAGTAAAGTTAGAGGTAAAACTATGAGTAGTTATGAAATTAATCTGGTTGGCGATACTCTCAAACTGAAGTTTGGACCGCCGGCCACTGGGGACCAAATTGTAAGGGATGCGGCGGCGCGGTTGGAGGAGTTGACTGATTCCGGGGAACTCAAGGGCGGGCCCCTGCTGAAAATTGACGGGCCCTGTACGGTGGCGGTAGCTTATGTTATCGCCCACCGGGTGAGTCATCTTTATGGGGCAGTTGCTATCTTTGACCCGAAAATCGGTAAAAACGGAACTAAGGCATATATCGTGGTTATCAGTCACAACCCGAGTTACGGACTGGGGGAGATTATCGAAACTGAGGAACCCTTAAAGGAACGCAAGTCCCAACTCAAAGTTATCTTATGCGGACCGCCCCACTCTGGCAAGTCGTGTCTGCGGGAAGGTCTCAAGGAAGCGATTAAACGCATCGACGGGGCCCCCTATCCTTATATGATTACGGCCTGTCCCGACGGCGAGGGTGCCTGGTTCTCCGAGGCCGCCCGTCGCGACCCAGATTTGGCGAAGCAACTCAAGGCCGAGTACAAGGCTAAATTTACTCCCGAGTTTGTAGAAAAAGCGGCGGGGTGGGTGAAGGCGGCCTCGACTTCGTTAAATATTGTCGATGTGGGCGGGAAAATTACTCCAGGAAATCGACAGATTATGAAAGAAGGCACCCACGCGGTGATTTTGTCGGGGGATTCTTCTTTGACTGCGGAGTGGGAGAAGGTTTGCGAGGAGTTGAATTTAAAGATAATTGCCAACATCCACAGCGACTACGATGGTTCCAAGGATAAGATTGCTTCTTTATCTCCCATTTTAACCGGCAGCGTTCGCTACCTCGAACGGGGCGAAGATGTCTCCCGACGTCCGATGGTGGAGGCGTTGGCGAAAATGTTGGTCGAGTTAGTGGGGTAGAAACCCGGTTTTTTGCCAACCGGGTTTCTGGGCTCTGAGGTTTTTTACCAACCGGGTTTCTGAGGGGCGAAACCCGGTTTTTTGCCAACCGGGTTTCTGGGCTCTGATTTTTTACCAACCGGGTTTCTGGGCTCTGAAACCCGGTTTTTTACCAACCGGGTTTCTGGGCTCTGAAACCCGGTTTTTTACCAACCGGGTTTCTGGGGGGCGAAACCCGGTTTTTTACCAACCGGGTTTCTGGGGGGCCAACAAATACGTCGGGTTCCACTGCGTTCCACCCGACCTACAAGAAAATGGTTAACCGATCGCTCATCCGCTGCTAACAATTCCCTATTCTCCCCCAACGGAAATTGCAATTTCCCCACTACAAGCATACTAATAAATAGTTGAGTTCGAGGGGTTAAAAAAATGCTTACTTCTACTAAAGGCAAGGGCGATAAATGGGCTGATGAGTTAAATATTTTCCCAGAACCGCTGCCCGGTTTTACGGAGGAAACTATTAGCTACAACTTGCCGGGACGGGCCTATTTTCAAGCTAGTTATTGGCCGGCTAAGTTGCAGGACAATGACCGTCGAACAGTTTTAGAACCGGGTCAGCAATTGTTGGTTGTCGGTACGGAAAATATTACTTTGTTGGTAGCTCCCGTGGGGGGATAAATAATGACTTGTTTTAGATTGCTTGTGGTTTTTTGGATGACAGTTATCGCTGTTTTCCCACTGGATAATGATGTTTTAATTGCTAACGATTGCGTTAAATGTACGACAGAAGCGGGGGATATTTGCTGCCCGAGTTAATCTGTTTGAAAAGGTCGGTTAGCAGCGGATTTTGAAGCGGATGTAGCGGATGGGTTGGAGTGGGTGAAAAGGTCGGTTGGCAGCGGATTTTGAAGCGGATGTAGCGGATGGGTTGTTGGTAAAATAACTGACCTATATGCTCCGTATAACGGGCATCTTGCCTGTTACCCGATTTAAGTTTTTCAATAGTTTCTCAAGGTAATTAACAATGATTGAATTAATACCATTATTTCCTCCCTATTTGGCAGAGGCAATGTGCCACGCCCCCAATCCTTTTGAGTTTGCTTTAATCGTTTCTTTGGTAACGGCAACTTTGGTGGCTTCTACTGCTAGTGGATTTGCTTTTGTTTCTATTGCTGTTACTTTGGTAGAGCTGCTGGTTAGTGGGGAAGGTCTTGGCACGATAGCGATGATTTTGAGTGGCGATTTGAGTGTAGCAGGTGTGGGTATGGAGGTTATTTATAACTTGATTTATGGGATTAAAAATATTTTGGGTTGTGGATAGATTTAACGGGTAAGGTGCGCACCTGACTATTTTCACCCACTCATAACCCATCCGCTACATCCGCTTCAACATCCGCTGCTAACTAACGTTTTTTAGGAGTAATAACAATGGTTTTTCAACAACAAGAAACAATTTCAACTTTGTCAATTGCAGATAAATTCCTGAGTAAGGACAATTTCCTTCAAGCTTTTACTAATGTTGCTGCTAAAAAGGGGTCTCCAGGAGTTGATGGGGAGTCTATTGAGGATTTTAAGAAAAATCTTCGGGTTAATGTTTCTCAACTGCGGGATGAGGTTGCTAATAATAAGTATCGACCTCTGCCTTGCAAGCGGGCTTTTGTGCCTAAAGGAAATGGGGAGTTGCGTTCCATTGGGGTGCCGACGGTGCGCGATCGCATCGTTCAACACGCTCTCCTCAACGTTCTGCATCCAGTGGTGGAACCGAGTTTTTCGGAGGTGAGTTTTGCTTATCGTCCCAATCTTTCTTATATCGATGCGGTTAAAGAGGTTGCTAAGTGGCGGGATGCCGGTTATCGGTGGGTGTTGGATGGGGATATTACTAAGTTTTTCGATAATATCGACCACCAACGGTTGCTGGTTGAAGTCCGCAAGTTTGTCGAACATCCGGGGATTTTGGGTTTGATTCAAAGTTGGATTTCTGCGGGGGTTGTGGCCGAGGGGAAGGTGGTTCCGGCGGAAAAAGGCGTTCCCCAGGGGGCGGTGGTTTCGCCGCTGCTGGCTAATATTTATTTGGATGAGTTCGACAAAACTCTCTCCCAGACGGACTGGAAGTTGGTTCGTTACGCTGACGATTTTGTGGTTCTGACTCGCACTTTTGAGGAAGTGGTGGAGGCTTATTCCCGAGTTGGGGCGATTTTGAGTTCTATGGGTTTGAGCTTGCATCCAGAGAAAACTTTGATTACTAATTTTAAGGAGGGTTTCTCGTTTCTGGGGCACGGTTTTTTGGAGGAGGCGATTTTTCCTCTGGAGGGGGATGTTGCTAAGTCGGACAAACGCAAGGGTAAAAAAAAACCCTTTTGGCAGAAGGGGAAGAACCAGAGGAAGGGGAAGAAACGGAGGTAAAGTCTTCTCAAAAACCTTTTTGGGAGCGGGTTTGGGATTTTCTGGTTGCGCCCGAGGCGCTGCCGGCTAAGTTTGCAGGTAAAATTGTTTGGAGTAAGGAGATGGCTACTGTTTATTTGTTGACTCAGGGAACTACGGTTTATAAGGAACATCAACGGTTTGTTTTTTGGATTCCCCAGGATGGGGAGGATAATCGCAAGTTGGAGATTCCGATTCGGGAGATAGAGCGGATTTTGGCTTTCGGTAACGTTCAGTTTACGGCCCCAGTGATGCACTCTTGTTTGGAGAAGGAAATTCCGGTGTTGCTGTTGGGCAGTTCGGGGGAATATCGGGGTCATCTCTGGGGGTTGGATTCTATGAGTCTGCCGAATCAGGTGCGCCAGATGGAACGGCAGAAGGATGCGGAGTTTCAATTGCAGGTTTCTCAGGCGATAACTCGCGGTAAGTTGATGAATTCTAAGCAGCTTTTGTTGCGGAATAATCGCAAGCGACTGGTGGGGGATGTGGAGTTGGCTATTAATGGCATTACTAAGGATATCCTCGCGGTGGATGCGGTTGGGAATTTAGATAGTTTGCGCGGTTACGAGGGAATTGCGGCAACTCGTTATTTTCAGGCTTTTGGTAAGTTGGTTGTCAATCCGGCTTTCAGTTTTTCTCACCGCAACCGACAGCCACCGACGGACCCGGTTAATTCTCTGTTGAGTTTCGGTTATACTCTGCTTTTCAATAACGTTTTGAGTTTGATTATTGCTGAGGGGTTGTCTCCCTATTTTGGCAATTTTCATTATGCGGAGGACGGTCGGACTAAGACTTATTTGGCTTTCGATTTGATGGAGGAGTTTCGTTCGCCGGTGGTGGATTCTTTTGTTCTGAAAATGATTAACCATTCGGAGTTCAAGCCAACGGATTTCGATAAGGTGGCGAGTACGGGGGGAGTCTATTTAAGTCGGAAGTCGCGCAAAGTCTTTTTAAATCGGTTTGAGGATCGGATGAACGAGATGGTTTCTCATCCAGACGTACAGTCTCCGGTTTGCTATCGCCGGGCGATTCAGTTGCAAATCCGCCGGTACAAGCGGTGTTTGTTGCATGGCGTGGATTACGAACCGTTTATTAGGCCGGCTTAGGTAGAAGAAGGCAAAAGGCAAAAGGCAAAAGGCAACAGGTGGGAGTTTTACCAGGGGATGGGTTGCTGGCGGGAAAAAAAGCCGATTCGTAGCAATCGCTTTAGCGATAAAGAGGCCGGTTAACAGCGGATGTTGAAGCGGACGAGTGCGGATGAGTTGGTGGCGAGACAATTAATAATAGGACTTACGCAAAAAGGCGTATTTCTGTCATTGCGAGCTAAGCGTGCGCAATCTCAAACGTCGGAATTTCGTTCCATAAGCGTAAGTCCTGAATAACTGAGATTCCCTATTCCCCATTCCCTATTCCCTATTCCCCATTATTAATTGCTCATGGTTATCGTAGTTTACGACATTCCCGACGATAAGAGGCGAACTAAACTGGCTAACTTTCTGGAGGGTTACGGCAGGCGGGTACAACGGTCGGTTTTCGAGTTTTTTATCACTATCGATGAGATGCGGGTTCTCCACCAGAAGGTAAAAAGGCTGGTGGTGCCGGCTGAGGATAACGTTCGCTTTTATTGGGTACCGGATGAGTTAAGGGCTTTGGTTTTGACTATCGGCAGCCTGCAACCGGAGCCACCTCCTAACCGTTATACGCTATAGTTTAGACTCTCCCAGTCGAAACAACTGGGAGAGTTTTTTTGTGAGGGTTTAAAGGTTGCGATCGTTCCACGCTAGAAACCGGGTTTTTGCGGAAGAAAAGAAACCCGGTTGGTAAAAAACCGGGTTGAAAAGAAACCCGGTTGGTAAAAAACCGGGTTGAAAAGAAACCCGGTTGGTAAAA
>CAZSTZ010000035.1:32196-36667 GCA_964609515.1 uncultured bacterium
GAAAAGAAACCCGGTTGGTAAAAAACCGGGTTGAAAAGAAACCCGGTTGGTAAAAAACTGCGAAAAGCTCGGTTTCTCAAGTCTCTCTGTTGGGGTTTAGCTCGACGGTGTTTTAGTTGCGCGTCGGTTTTTGTGGATTTGGATTTGTTATACGAGAAGGTTTTCGAGCATTAAGTGGAAAAATACTGTTGCTGGAAAGCCGGTTTTTTGAGTGAAGAAACAGGCTTTCTTAGTTTGCTAGATTTTCTAGCAATTTTCTAGCAATTTTCTAGCAATTGGGCTTTTTTCTTATGGGCTGATTTTGCTTGTTTCACAGGGGGTTGTAGGTTGCATTCCCCTTGCGGGGATAACTAAGAAGCAATAGATGACCAAGGGGGACTGCGACACATTAGGAGGAACTTGGGTTGCATTCCCCTTGCGGGGATAACTAAGAAGCAATGAAAAAATAGAACAATTTTTTGCGGAGGTGGAGCAAAAGTTGCATTCCCCTTGCGGGGATAACTAAGAAGCAATTCACTTTGGGTGCAGAAGCTGCAAAGCAAAAGATGGTTGCATTCCCCTTGCGGGGATAACTAAGAAGCAATCCACCGCCCTCTTGGGTGGTGTGGCGTCCGCCCATGAGGTTGCATTCCCCTTGCGGGGATAACTAAGAAGCAATCTCAACAGAGCAATCTGAACTCGAAGACGCTCAGGAAGCTGTTGCATTCCCCTTGCGGGGATAACTAAGAAGCAATGAAGGTTTGTTGCAACTAGTTGAAAACTTCTACCCACGTTGCATTCCCCTTGCGGGGATAACTAAGAAGCAATCCATGCAGGCTGAATGCTCTCGCGATAGCGAGAGCGAGGGTTGCATTCCCCTTGCGGGGATAACTAAGAAGCAATGGGCGACTTGTTTGCAAACAAGTCAAGAAGTCTCATGTTGCATTCCCCTTGCGGGGATAACTAAGAAGCAATCATCGGAGATACAGTTTCATCATGGCGGGAGACCCGCCGTGTTGCATTCCCCTTGCGGGGATAACTAAGAAGCAATGGTGGAGGTAACCAACCCCCCACACCGGGCAGTTTTGTTGCATTCCCCTTGCGGGGATAACTAAGAAGCAATGGTGCTCGCTTAGGCGACACCCGATTCGCCCCCGGGCAAGTTGCATTCCCCTTGCGGGGATAACTAAGAAGCAATGTGAAATGTTCTTCTGGGACTTGCCCGTCCCAACAGAAGGTTGCATTCCCCTTGCGGGGATAACTAAGAAGCAATACAAACAAAGGTAACCTATTACAACGTTTACGCCATGGACAGTTGCATTCCCCTTGCGGGGATAACTAAGAAGCAATAAAGATTTTTTATTTAAAAATCAGAAAGAGCGACTGTTGCATTCCCCTTGCGGGGATAACTAAGAAGCAATCCGGAAACGGGTGAAAAAGAAGGTCGCATTATTGTTGCATTCCCCTTGCGGGGATAACTAAGAAGCAATTGGCAACGGAGTTTTCAAAGTCCAGATCGTAGGAGGGCACATATTGTTGCATTCCCCTTGCGGGGATAACTAAGAAGCAATGTCGAATGCGAGGACGTAAACGTCTGTGAAGGTCAATCGTTGCATTCCCCTTGCGGGGATAACTAAGAAGCAATTTTTGGGTACGCTAGTTGCCCCCGCACGGGCGGAGGATAAAGTTGCATTCCCCTTGCGGGGATAACTAAGAAGCAATGCAGGGGCTTGGGTTGATTTTGTGCAGTCCCCCTATGTTGCATTCCCCTTGCGGGGATAACTAAGAAGCAATAAGCGGTTGTAATCGCACGCAGCGATTACGGTGCGTTGCATTCCCCTTGCGGGGATAACTAAGAAGCAATTGACTATACATCACGGTTATCTCCAATGGGACGCTTGTTGCATTCCCCTTGCGGGGATAACTAAGAAGCAATGTTCACAAATGAAGAAACGGGTGAGTGCTCCGAAAAGTTGCATTCCCCTTGCGGGGATAACTAAGAAGCAATCCCTATTGACACCCTGTGCCATGGGGGCCTGTAAGCAGGGTGTTGCATTCCCCTTGCGGGGATAACTAAGAAGCAATGGTTAACCCTGCAGACATCACCATAGGAGGGGAATTTGTTGCATTCCCCTTGCGGGGATAACTAAGAAGCAATCGAGGTGAACCCTCAAAAAAACGCGGTTGCCATGAAAGGTTGCATTCCCCTTGCGGGGATAACTAAGAAGCAATCGTGGGCGGTCTTTCCACTACAACCTGTCTCTCCGAGTTGCATTCCCCTTGCGGGGATAACTAAGAAGCAATCTTCGCCATCGCCCTCGTGGGCGGTCTTTCCACTACAACCGTTGCATTCCCCTTGCGGGGATAACTAAGAAGCAATGGTTCCTTAGGTGCAACTGCACCTAAGGCACGGGCCCACACGTTGCATTCCCCTTGCGGGGATAACTAAGAAGCAATTTATTTACTAATTAACCATATACTTCCCTCTTTTGAGAGGTTGCATTCCCCTTGCGGGGATAACTAAGAAGCAATTTCTCACCCCAAGCCGGTGCAACGTTGCAATCAAGTTGCATTCCCCTTGCGGGGATAACTAAGAAGCAATTTCACCGCGAAAGTGGAGGTCTTTGAAGTGGCCTCCCGCATCGTTGCATTCCCCTTGCGGGGATAACTAAGAAGCAATATTGCATCCCGACTAGTTATTGCGACCCTGGTGATGCTCGTTGCATTCCCCTTGCGGGGATAACTAAGAAGCAATAGGCTTGAAAAAAGCCATTGAATCAATTCAAAACCCAAGCTCGTTGCATTCCCCTTGCGGGGATAACTAAGAAGCAATTTTGGTTAGTTATTTTAATTAACCATACAATTCCCCCTTTTTGTTGCATTCCCCTTGCGGGGATAACTAAGAAGCAATTAGTCGGGGGGCACATCCTGTATGTGTCCAACGTTGCATTCCCCTTGCGGGGATAACTAAGAAGCAATGAAGTGCCGTCATAGCAGCAGCCTCCGCAGGAGAGGCAGTTGCATTCCCCTTGCGGGGATAACTAAGAAGCAATTCCGTAGTGTTGCTAATCGCCACCCCCGTGTTGACTGTTGTTGCATTCCCCTTGCGGGGATAACTAAGAAGCAATCCTTGAGGAGCTTGAGAAGATCTTCTCAAGCTCCTCAAGGAGCTTGAGAAGATAGGGGTAAGCATAGAGGGTTGCATTCCCCTTGCGGGGATAACTAAGAAGCAATGAAAGCACACGATACCGGAAACGGTCTCGTGTGCGTGAAGTTGCATTCCCCTTGCGGGGATAACTAAGAAGCAATTGAATATCAAAAATTTCGCAATCGTTTTGACCGTTTGTTGCATTCCCCTTGCGGGGATAACTAAGAAGCAATAACCGTTGGGAGCACAAGCTCGTGGCGGGAAACCCGCAAGTTGCATTCCCCTTGCGGGGATAACTAAGAAGCAATGCCCACGAGGGCGGCCCAATGTTCTTTTGGGACCTGCCAGTCGTTGCATTCCCCTTGCGGGGATAACTAAGAAGCAATGTGTGCATCATCCAAGCTTTGCTAGGTTAAGCCTGTTGCATTCCCCTTGCGGGGATAACTAAGAAGCAATGCGTAAAGCTAGTGAAATAATAACTAACTAGCTTCTCGTTGCATTCCCCTTGCGGGGATAACTAAGAAGCAATCTCGTGGGAGGTGTAGCAACCGTATTGGCACCCTGTGTTGCATTCCCCTTGCGGGGATAACTAAGAAGCAATTTTCGTCGCTGGTTCCGCTTTGTCCGCAGTTCTTTTGGTTGCATTCCCCTTGCGGGGATAACTAAGAAGCAATAACAACAAATTCGCTTTGACCGTCGCTTCCTTGATCGTTGCATTCCCCTTGCGGGGATAACTAAGAAGCAATCTTTCTTGATTCCCAAGGGAATCACGGGAGCTGCATGGTTGTGTTGCATTCCCCTTGCGGGGATAACTAAGAAGCAATGCTACCCGACAAAGCAGGAGATGAAACGGGCCCAAGTCGTTGCATTCCCCTTGCGGGGATAACTAAGAAGCAATTCTTCCAAGGGTGACGCCGTCGTTCAGGCCCGCCACAAGTGTTGCATTCCCCTTGCGGGGATAACTAAGAAGCAATCCTCCTAGGGTAGAACTGGGGAACCGCGTTGATTTGATTGTTGCATTCCCCTTGCGGGGATAACTAAGAAGCAATGGTATGCGACGACCACTGCCTGGGAAAATCTTTAAGTGTTGCATTCCCCTTGCGGGGATAACTAAGAAGCAATTTTTTTTTTCTCCCTTGAGAGAGAGGGAGGGTATTTTAAATAGAGTTGCATTCCCCTTGCGGGGATAACTAAGAAGCAATCTTTAACGACCATGGGAAAACGGATGAGGAAATTTGGTTGCATTCCCCTTGCGGGGATAACTAAGAAGCAATCATTCAAAAATCTGATCGCTGTTTCCGCTTTGACGTTGCATTCCCCTTGCGGGGATAACTAAGAAGCAAT
>CAZSTZ010000036.1:0-2847 GCA_964609515.1 uncultured bacterium
GAACTACGACTAAAGTCGTTACTACGAACTACGACTAAAGTCGTTACTACGAACTTAGTTGTACGGTTTCCCACAACTAGCACTCTAGGCTGGTGGGTGCTAAATTGTCTAATTGGAGAATTTAATTAGAGTACAACTATGGCCAAAATCGTAGAATTTAACGATAAATCGCGGCGGGCCCTCGAACGAGGAGTCAACGCCCTAGCCGATGCAGTGCGCATCACCTTCGGCCCCAAAGGTCGGAACGTGCTTTTGGAGAAAAAATTTGGAGCCCCCCAAATCGTTAACGATGGTATCACCGTCGCTAAAGAAATAGAACTAGAAGACCCATTAGAAAATACTGGGGCCAGACTAATTCAAGAAGTGGCAGCCAAAACTAAGGATGTTGCGGGCGATGGGACCACCACGGCTACCATCCTGGCCCAATCTATGATTAAGGAAGGTTTAAAAAACGTGGCCGCAGGAGCAAACCCAGTGGCCATCCGTCGCGGCATCGAAAAAACAATCAATTATCTGGTTAAAGAGATAGAAGCGATCGCCAAACCAGTAGAAGGAGAAGCGATCGCTCAAGTTGCCACAGTCTCGGCAGGCAACGACGAAGAAGTAGGACAAATCATCGCCCAAGCGATGGATAAAGTCACCAAAGATGGCGTAATCACCGTAGAAGAATCTAAATCCCTGAGTACGGAATTGGATGTGGTCGAAGGGATGCAAATCGATCGCGGTTATATTTCTCCCTACTTCGTGACGGATCAAGAACGGATGGTGGCGGAGTACGAAAACGCCCGCATCCTGATTACCGATAAAAAAATCAATGTCATCCAGGATTTAGTGCCGGTTTTAGAACAGGCGGCCCGGGCGAGTCAACCTTTGGTGATAATTTCCGAAGATATAGAAGGAGAAGCTTTAGCGACTCTGGTGGTAAACAAGGCCCGAGGCGTTCTTAACGTCGTTGCGGTTAAGGCCCCGGGATTTGGCGAACGCCGCAAAGCGATGTTGCAAGATATCGCCATTCTCACTGGCGGTCAGTTGATTTCTGAAGAAATCGGTTTGAGTCTGGATGCCGTAACTCTGGATATGTTAGGCTCTGCGGTTAAAGTGACCGTGGAAAAAGACAATACTACTATTGTTGCCGGTTCCAACACTAAGGCAGACGTGGAAAAACGGGTGGCTCAAATTCGCCGCCAGTTAGAGGAAACCGACTCGGACTACGATAAAGAGAAGTTACAAGAGCGGATCGCCAAACTTGCCGGCGGGGTAGCGGTGATTAAAGTTGGTGCCGCCACTGAAACCGAACTCAAGGATCGCAAGTTGCGCATCGAGGATGCTCTGAACGCGACTAAAGCTGCGGTAGCAGAAGGTATAGTGCCCGGTGGCGGTACTACTTTGATTCATTTGTCGGCTAAGGTTGACGATGTTTTGGGTAGCTTGGACGATGAAGAGAAGATCGGGGCGAATATTGTCAAGCGGGCTCTCGAAGCACCTTTGCGCCAGATTGCCGATAATGCGGGCGCTGAAGGTTCTGTGGTGGTGGAAAAAGTTCGCTCCACCGATTTTAATGTCGGTTATAATGCTTTGACCGGCGAGTTTGAGGATCTGATTGCTGCGGGAATTTTGGATCCGGCAATGGTGGTACGTTCTGCCCTGCAAAATGCGGGTTCCATTGCGGG
Source organism: uncultured bacterium (assembly GCA_964609515.1). GTDB lineage: Bacteria > Cyanobacteriota > Cyanobacteriia > Cyanobacteriales > Microcoleaceae > CALKCV01. The sequence goes on from CAZSTZ010000036.1 coordinate 1,671, forward strand.
TATGGTGTTAACCACGGAAGCTTTGGTCGTCGAGAAACCCGAGAAGAAAGGCGCTATGCCCGACATGGATGCCATGGGCGGCATGGGCGGTATGGGCGGTATGGGCGGCATGGGCGGCATGGGCGGCATGGGCGGCATGGGCATGATGTAGTCCGAGCTGCTATGTTAGCTTAAGTATCTCTCAGAAACCCGGTTTTTTCAAAAAACCGGGTTTCTTGACCTTTTTGAAAAAACCGGGTTTCTGACATATAATTCCGTCTGGGAGGGCGTGCTATTGCACGCCCTTTTGTTTTTGGGAATGGGGAACAGGCAGGATGCCTGTTCTACGGGGAATAAAGATGTCTGTAGGGGCAAAGCATTCGGGCGTTAATTTTTGATAAAACTCATAAATTGTGATGTCCGAATGCTTTGCCCCCACCCCGCGTTTAATTTTATGTTTGGGATTCGTTACAAATCGTTTAAGATTGTTATAGAAAACCAATATGCAAAAGAATCTTAACCATGAAAACATTACCAGAAACAATCGCAGAAATTCTCGAAGAGTGCCGTTCTAATTTGACTTCTAGTGGAGAATTACCTGCTTCAGAACGCCTAAAAATCTACCAAAAAATAGAAGAGTTTTCTGCAAACTCAAGGGATTTTGAATATCGAATGGCAAAACTCGAACTTACTTGCGCTTGGAAAGTTTTAAACATTTTGGAATCCTGCGATTTAACTGATAATTCAGCTAGAGAATTATTGGAACTTGCAGAAAGGTTTTTAAAAGATGAAGTGGAGGAAAAAGAATTAGAAAAAAGAAGAACGGATTTTTTTTACTCTCAAGCAGAAGATTTAATGGATAATGGGGAAGAATATTTTACAGCCGGTTATGCTGCCTTTGCTTGTTTTTCAGCAACGATAGTTCCGCTATGTGGTTTTGAACTTGCTGCTTTTGGCCAACCTGAAATAGAAGTCGATCCCGATGCTTGGACAGCAGCTTTTTTAGCAAGCATAGCCTATTGTGGAGGCGCAACTTGGGAAAAAGGTGTTGGAGACGATTTAAAAAGAAGAGAATTTTGGGAGTGGTTTTTGAACGAAGCAGTGCCGTCTTTGTGGGTTGGGGAAACATAGAAAATCAGAACATTAAACGCGGGGGCGGGGCAAAGCATTCGGACATCAAATTTTCTGCTTTTTATCC
>CAZSTZ010000036.1:2947-36389 GCA_964609515.1 uncultured bacterium
AAAAACAATTAATTAACCTATTTCGCCCACCAACAACCCATCCGCTACATCCGCTACAAAATCCGCTGCTAACAAAAACCCAATTATTAATTGTTAATTATTAATTGTTAATTGTCAGTTAAACGCGGGGGCGGGGCAAAGCATTCGGACATCAAATTTTCTGCTTTTTATCCGCAGTTAACGCCCGAATGCTGTTGCCCCTACAAGGTTGAAAAAAAACAATTAATTAACCTATTTCGCCCACCAACAACCCATCCGCTACATCCGCTTAAAAATCCGCTGCTAACCAACCTTTCCCTCCCACCAACAACCCTAATTATTATACCATTTCTAAAAAATAATACGGCAGAACCCAACCCTCAATGTTGGGTTCCACGGAGGTCCGCACAACCTACAAATTAAGCTATTGTTGCATAACTTTTTGAAAATGGTATAGCGTTTTCAAATGAGATGTAAACAAGAAAGGGCTATTTACTACCAGCAAAAAATTCTGGAAACCCTCTTACCCATTCCCCATTCCCCATTCCCTATTCCCAAAAAGCGTCAGCCTTTTGGACACATCTCAAATAAAACTGCTATATTAATTATTAATTATTAATTGCTAATTGACTTAACACCTCCGCAGGTTCGATCGCCCCCATAAACTTCCCCTCGCTATTAATAACGGCAACCGGCATATCCTCTCCGTAAAGGTGGAAACTCTCTTCGAGAGTCGCCGATGCTCCCACTTGGGGAAAGTCGGTTTCCATAATTTCCTCAATGTCTGGGTTTCCCCCCGCCACCGCCGCCGCGAGGGTTTGCCGCTTGAGGATGCCCGCCGGTTTGCCGCCGGCATCTAGGACGTATATTTGCTGGAGGTTTTGTGCCGACATTTGCTCCAGCGCTTCTCTGGGAGAGTCTTTACCTAACATTAAGGAAATCGTAGAACGGGCAATAGTGCCGGTTTTCAGAACTTTTGCCGGGTTCACATCTCCGACGAAAGCGCGAATATAATCGTCTGCCGGTTCGGTTATCAATTCTTCCGGAGTACCCACTTGAACGATATAACCATCTTTCATCACCGCCACGCGATCGCCTAACTTTAACGCCTCTTGGATGTCGTGACTGATAAACAGTATAGTCTTATGGAACTCTTTTTGCAGTCGCAACAGTTCGTCCTGCATTTCCCGCCGAATTAACGGATCCAGGGCGCCAAACGCTTCGTCCATCAGCAAAATTTCCGCATCCGTGGCCAAAGCGCGGGCCAAACCTACCCGCTGCTGCATCCCTCCACTCAGAGAAGAAGGCAAATAATTGGCCCATTCTTTTAAACCTACTATTTCTAAAGTATTAATCGCTTTTTCGTGGCGTTCTGTTTTCGATAAACCTCTAATTTTCAACCCGTAAGCGACATTTTCTATAACGCTTTTATGAGGAAACAAACCAAAGTGTTGAAATACCATTGTTACCTTGGTCTGCCGAATTTCCCGCATCCGTTTTTCCCCTACATGAGCTACATCTTCATCGTCTATATAAACATAACCGCTGGTGGGATTAATTAAGCGGTTAATGCAACGAACTAAGGTTGATTTTCCCGAACCGGATAATCCCATCACCACGAATAATTCCCCCGAATTAACCGTAAAAGAAACGTCGGCAACTCCTAAAACATTGCCAGTAGTTTTTAAAATAGTATCTCTGGTGGCACCTTCGCGAAACATTTTGAGGGCGGCGCGAGGTTGGTTGCCATAAATTTTGACGAGGTTTTCAATAACAATTTTTGCTTGTTTCACTGGTTCGTTATTTATTGTCAGGTATCTCAGAAACCCGGTTTTTTAGAAAAACCGGGTTTCTTGTCAGAAGCTATCTGGTGAAACCGGGTTTCTTGGCCGACGGAACAATAATAAAGGCGAAACGCGATCGCGCCCCGCCTTTATTATTGTTCAATTATTGCCCTATTTATCTCGCTGCTTGACGTAAGGGAGTGCTGCCGTATCGGTGTCCTTTATACAGGAGAACGATTTGGTCTGCCAACCACAGCTCCAGACAGTTTAAGGCCAGGACGTGGCGATCGCGCCAGAGCTCGTGGCACTTGTCCATCGACGAGCCATCGATGGCCATTACTACCCGAGTTCCTACTAGCTCTCGCTTGATGGAGCAGTCTGTTAAGTCCAGAGGGCAATTAGCTCGAAATTTCTCAATTGCAATCGCACCTATATCGTTCATTTTATTTTTTTGTTAATTCTAAAATAAATATAAAGAATTTTTGCTGGCCTTGCGATCGGGAAAAATACCCATTTTGGGAATGGGGAATGGGGAATGGGGAATGGGTAATGGGGTCAAGGCCCAGAAATATTGAAAAACGGGCCTTTTAGATGGGAAAACTGAAAAGGGCCAAAAATGGAGTAAGGGGCGATCGCGCTATCCTATCTGGTAGGGGACGTCATTGCCCCGCCGGTCGAGAAACCCGGCGCAAGCCGAAATTACCGGGTTTCCGATCTCTCAAAAAAACCGGGTTTCACCAGAGCTCAAAAACCGGGTTTCACCAGAAGACAAGACCAGCTCTCTAGCAAACCATCGCCATCAATAAAAGGAATGAAAAGCGCCATAACCAGTTCTCGCCAAGGAGAAATCGCCGAAATCGTCTTTCGAAACGGTTGGGGGTACATGAAAACCCTCCTAACCGGAGGCCAAATAGGCGAACCGGATGTCCCCCCGCCCGCAGTCCTGCGAAACATCCTCATTGACTTGGGCCCGGTTTATGTGAAACTTGGCCAACTGTTAAGTACCCGTCCCGATCTCTTACCGAAGGACTACATCGACACCCTGTCGAGTCTTCAAGCAGACGTGCCACCGGTGCCCTGGTCGGAAGTAGAAGTGCTGCTGCGGCAACAACTGCCCCAACCCTTAGAAGAAATCTTTAGCGCGATCGATACCAACGCAGTAGCGGCAGGTTCCATTGCCATGACCTATCGGGCAACATTACAAGAGGGTCGGGAGGTCGCCCTCAAGGTGCAACGTCCGGGTATAGACCGGGTAGTAGAAAAAGACATCGCCCTGCTCAAAAGTCTGGGAGAGTTACTCTCGATAACCGATTTCGGCAAAGACTACGATATCGTCTCCCTAGCCGAAGAGTTTGCTATGGCCCTGCGGGCGGAACTCAATTTTATCAAAGAAGCTAACTATACCGACGAATTGCGAAGAAATTTGTCTGTTAGTAAATGGTTCGACCCCAAGCTAGTAATGATACCAAAAGTTTATTGGAAGCTAACTACGTCTAAACTATTAGTATTGGAGTGGCTCGACGGTCAGCCAATTCTTAAGGCTGAGGTCAAGGGTATTAATCATAATGGAGATATAGAGGCAGAACGCAAAGCTATTTCTAGTCTATTATGCCGCACGTTTTTTCAGCAATTTTATATAAATGGATTCTTTCACGCAGATCCTCACCCGGGTAATTTATTCTATCTCAACGACGGACGAGTTGCCTTGCTAGATTGCGGCATGGTAGGTCGTCTGGATCCTCGCACCCAACAGAATTTAACCGAGTTGTTGTTGGCGATCGTCGATTTGGATGCTCAGAGATGTACCCAACTCACTCTGCGACTGGCCGAAGCGGCCCAACCGCCTAACTTAGCTAAGGTAGAGAACGATTATTCGCGGATGCTGCGCAAGTATTACAATCTCAGTTTATCGGAAATCAATTTTTCTGAGGTGTTTTACGAGGTGTTGCAACTGGCGCGGGATAACAAAATAAAACTGCCGAGCAATTTGGGTTTGTATTCTAAAACTTTGGCGAATTTAGAAGGTGTCGCCCGCAGTTTCTATCCCCAGCTCAATCTTTTGGAAGAAGTTAAACCGCTGATGACGGACTTATTTAGGCGACAGTTGCTCGGAGATGACCCCGCGCAAATGCTTTTAAGGACTGCCCTGGACGTGAAAAGTTTGTCTTTGCAATCTCCCCGCCAGTTGGAGGTGCTGTTAGATCGAGTTACCTCGGAGACCTTGAAATGGAATATCACTTTACGAGATTTAGCTCCGTTACGTCGCAGTTTGGACGATTCGGCAAATCGACTTTCTTTTAGTATTGTGGCAGGTTCTCTGATTGTGGGGGCGGCTATTGTGGCGGCGGGCGCCCAAACTCCCCAGATGTACTGGCTGAGTAATGGTTTATTTGCCGTAGCGAGTTTTTTGGGTTTGTGGTTGATTGTTAGCATTCTACGTTCTGGACGCTTGCGAGGATAATTAGGATTGCTATATACAGAAACCGGGTTGTTAGCAAAAACCCGGTTTCTTAATCCTTCATCTATTCCTTAAAGTAAGCAAGTTCCATAACAGTCCGTTGCGTTTTTTCCGTTCCCGTGGCAGGGTTAATAGAAGTTAATTCCTCAAACTTCGCCGAATATACCCGACCTATTGTTAAATCAAAATTTCCCTCCTTCAATAGCTCCTCGCTCAACTTACCAACATAATTTTTTCCCGTCTCAACCTCCTCTATTTTCACAAAATTTTGAGTTAAATTTGCCCCCAATAACTTCCCCTTCACCGTAATTATTTGGTGCTGCTGTTCCTGCCAAAACTTAACATACTTAATCGCCTTTTGGATGTCAGTTTTTGATAAACTCCCTCGACCTCCAGCCTCGGCATTAACGGAACCCCATTCGACATTAATATCGGCTTTTAAACCTTTGAGAACAACCAGCAATTTTCCATAGCTAGAAACTGCTTTTCGTTCCAGCTTTAATAACAATTGCTTTAAGGGTTCTTTATCTGAATTTCCGCTCGATTTCACCAACTCCAAAAAAGTTGCTGCCACTCGTTCCGCCAGAGGTATTTCTGAATCGTTAGACGAATCGTTATCAGGCGGCAACCCTAATTTTATGCCAAAATCCCCACTTTCCAAAACAGACAATTTTATTTTCTTTAAAACTCTTTTTGGACTTCTGCCATTATCAGAATTAATAGCAGTTTCAGATTGACCGACAGCAGCGAAAAACTTCTGCAAAGACATCAGCATTTTTCCCATTTTTGATGCGGGCAATTCTTGGTTATATTGAGATTTAAACTTAATAATCAGAATTTCCCGTTGTTTTTCTTTGGCAATTTTATCGACATTGATTAACCCCTTAATAATCTCCGCTTGCGGTCTGTTTTCTACTACTTCTAAGACTCGAAGAACGTCGTACATTCGAGACGCGAAGTCCGGCAAATCTTTTTCTAAAGGTAGCAAAACAGAGTATTGTTTGTCATTTTTTGCAGTTGTTAAAATAGAAGCCCTAGTATCAATTTTCTTCTCTTCTTTCCAACCTTTATCTTCCAGATAGCTAAAAACCGCTTGTGGCTCTAAACAATTAAAGTCAAATTTTCCGTTTTTCCAGCCAATCATAATTCTTCTCCTTTAGCTATTTTTTCCATTATTTGTGTCAAATTATCTGGTGTTAATAAGTTAGTGCGGGGTAATGCCACTGTCACAGTATTTCGGTTTTGCGTTGCAGGCATACCTTTTAAAGATACCCAATAACCACATTTTTTTAAAACAATTTGTTCTTCCGATACGCTCATCCAATCTCTAAACTCCTCTGGCACTAAAACCACTATTAAAATGTGAGGGACTAAAACGTCACTATTTCTTAGTTTATCATAATTATTTACTGGCAAAGGAAAATTAATCGAATTTTCTTTGATTACATCGGGGGATGACGTGCATTTTACCTGTGCGTCAAATCTCGGAAATAGCGTTCCTGCTAATTCTCCTGGCAGTTCAATGGTTAAGTCTTGTCCTGCATAGTCCATAGCTCTAGTTTTTTCCTGGACCGAATATCCGGCCACTGCCGCTACAGCTTTTACATAAGCATAACTAAACAACTCTTTTCGCGAATTGCTGTCCATTGCCATCGCTACACTCCTCGAATTAATTATGATTTTTGCCTACATAATTAGCATACATCTTTAGGTAATAAATTACTCGTTTTTTGTAAAAATTTACATCATTTTGCCCATTTTAAAAAGTTCCCTAAAATTGACATTAGTTAGGTGCGCGGTGCCCACGGTACAGGCTTTTATTTTTTAACCCAAAATAGCAAAATTCGCCAAATCCCATCCCTACCGTCTATAATAACAAACCAAACCCAAACAACCCCAGTTAACCACCATGAAATTACTATCTTTCGGTTCGTCTGTTCTGATAATAGGAATAGCTACTACCACCGTCCCCGCTAAAGCTCAAATAACCCCCGACAATACCCTCCCCAATAACACCGCAATCAATAGAGAAGGAAACCTCCACCGCATCACTGGCGGCATCACCATTAACAACAACCTCTTCCACAGTTTCCGCGAATTTTCCCTCCAAACCGGCAACACCGCCTTTTTCGACAACGCCGCCATCATTAACAACATCTTCTCCCGCGTCACTGGCGGCAACATCTCCAACATCGACGGCATCCTTCGCGCCAACGGCAGCGCTAACCTCTTTTTAATCAACCCCAACGGCATCATCTTCGGCCCCAACGCCCGCTTAAACATCGGCGGTTCCTTTATTGGCAGCACCGCCGATCGCCTAATCTTCGACGACGGCAGTTTCTTTAGCGCCACCAACCCCCACGCGCCCCCCCTGCTGACAGTAAACCAACCTATCGGCTTGCAATTGGGCACAAATCCCGGAGAGATAGTCGCCGCAGGACCCGGACACGATATAGACATAAATTTAGACACCGGCGCTATTTCCAATAATACTCCCGTCGGGTTAGAAGTTCCAGCCGGTCAAACCTTAGCTCTCGTTGGGGGCAACGTCACTCTTGACGGCGCGAACTTAAGCGTTTTGGACGGACGAATCGAAATCGGTAGTCTTGGCGGGGGCGATCGCGTCACTCTAACTCCCACCAACACCGGCTTCGAGTTGGAATATGCCGAAACGGCAAACTTTGGCGACATCAGTTTGCGCAACGCGGCGGCGGTAACTGCCAGCGGCAAGCAAAAGGGAGAGGTGCAGTTTCGAGCTCGCAACATCTCTCTGAGGGATGGTTCCGTAGCTGTCATCAGGACTTTAGGAAGCGAAAACGGTGGCAGCCTCACCTTAGAAGCAGAAGACAACGTAGAAATTATCGGTGCAAACCAGAGAGGGATTCCCAGCGGCCTGTTTGTTAGGACCGATACAGAAGCCATCGGTAACGGCGGCAATATAGCAGTTACTAGCTCTAACCTCCTCCTGGCAGGAGGGGGCTTAATTAGCACCACTACCACGGGCTCGGGAAACGCAGGCAACATCACCGTGCGGGCAACCGATACCGTAGAACTTGCTGGTAGTTCCCCGCTAGAAACTCCCAGCGGCTTATTAGCAGGGGTTTTAACACCAGAAACTACCGGCGATGGTGGCAGCGTCACCGTTTCTACATCTAAATTGTTAGTTACCGACGGCGCCCAAATAGCGCTGGGTAGTTTTGGTGCGGGAGATGGCGGTTCCCTAACCGTGGAAGCAACGGAGTCGGTAGAACTTATCGGCACCGCTTCCAATGGCATCCCCGGAGGTTTGTTTGCGGCAGTATTGTCTCCTGAAACAACTGGCAACGGCGGCAATATTGCGATTACAACTCCTAGATTGCTCCTAGCTGGCGGGGCCCAAATAGGCTTGGCTACCGATGGCCCTGGCAATGCCGGCTCTTTAAGGGTGCGGGCAAACGATGTAGAAATTATCGGCACTTCTCCAGACGGCAGTCAGGGCAGCGGTATTCTTGCCGGCGTCGGCGAAAATGGCAGCGGCACCGGCGGCAGCGTGAGGATTGTTACTTCTCGGTTGCGCCTTGCTGGAGGTGGAACTCTGGAAGTAAGTACCAACAGCACCGGCGATGCAGGTGAATTGATTGTCGAAGCAAGCGATTTTGTGGAAATCGGCGGCCAACCGGGAGATATTAGCCTCAGACAAGAACTAGATAACTTGGATTTCAAACTGCCAGAGGCGGGAATTGTTGACTTAGCTAGGTTTCCCCAGCTCTCATCCATAATCGATCGCCCCGGAATAGTCGCCGGTACTACTAGCACCGGAAATGGAGGCAATGTCAGAATTGTTACTCCCAGGTTGCGCCTAAACGAGGGCGCGACTATGGCCGTCGGAACGATTAGCAGCGGCAGAGGAGGTAATGTAGCAATTTCTACTTCCCAACTCGAAATAACAGGAGGTTCGGGAATATTGGCCGCTACTTTTGCCTCTGGGGATGCGGGGGAATTGCTGGTGCGATCGAGCGAACGCTTGGAATTGAGCGAAGAAAGTATCTTGGCTGCCGGAACTAACTCTAGCGGCAATGGCGGTAGCGTTAATCTTCAAGCTGGCCGATTAACCGTTGGCGATCGCTCTATTGTTACCGTCGTCGCCACGGGAGAAGGAAACCCCGGCAGTATCGCCGCTGCGGCAAATGACCTGCTTTTGGATAACCTTGGCACTCTGACGGCAACCTCGGAAACTGGTAAGGGGGGAAATGTTAGCGTGCGATCGCCTAAGGTCCTACTAAGACGCGGCGGTCTCATTTCCGCCGCCGGCAGTTCCACTGGCAACCTCACTCTCGAAGGCAATATCAACATCAACGCCGAAACTCTGGTTTTGCTCGAAGGCAGCGCCATACTTACCGATGCCGAAGATGCCCGAGGTGGCAGCAATATCGCGATCGCTCCTTTCGCTACATCGGATTTGGTTGTCTTGCAGTCTCCCGACAGCACTATCAACGCCGTTGGCGAATTGCAAATCGCTACCGATATCGAAATCCAACCTGCGGAAAGGTTCGATCTAGAAGTAACCGACATCGCAGATTTAGTCGATCGCGATTTATGTTCCGAAGAAGCTCGTCAAAGTTCCTTCACCATCGTCGGCAAGGGCGGTTTGCCGCCAAACCCCACCCAAACCCTAACTAACTCTCGCCCTCTGGTAGAATGGGCTGCCCCAGAAGAAGGGCGATCGCTCTCTTCCCAACCGCAAAACTCTAACGCAACAGTTACCGCAACCCCACTCCCACTGGTAGAAGCTACCCGCTGGATAGTCACCCCAGAAGGAAAAATACTCTTAGTCGCCGATGCCTCAACCGCGACTCCCACAAATCCCGCTTTTATCCCTCCCAGTTGTCGTTAAATTGGGGAATGGGGAATAGGGAATGGGAATTGGGAATTGTCCCAATTCCCCAAAAAAAAATTTCGCAGAAAAGAAGAAAAGGGGTTGACAAACCGGTTTTCCCCATGTTAAGCTAGGCTTGTCCGGGGGAACATGGCCATACGCTTGATTTTTTATTCCCATGTTAAGCTAGGCCGTTCCATAAGCCCATTCCTCACTTTAAATTTTTTCCTCTGGCCCCTCCCTTTTTTAAGGGGGACATCAAACCGAGATCGACCCCATTCCCAATTCCCAATTCCCCATTCCCCAACACAAAAAAACCGGGTTTATCGATAAACCCGGTTGTTCGAGATCGCAGAAATAGAAACCCGGTAATTTCTGTGCATACCGGGTTTCTTGGTCGCAGAAATAGAAACCCGGTAATTTCTGTGCATACCGGGTTTCTTGGTCGTGGAACTAGCTTTTAATATTCGAAGCTTGCAGGGCCACAGTATGAGACTCGCCAGAAGCCAGAATTTCGGGGAAATTATGAGCGTTAGGCTCGTGCATTGCCTGTAAACCAAGATGAGCGCGATTCAAAATATCGGCCCAGGTATCGATAACATGACTGCGCGTCTAAAACCGAGTGGTTGAAATTAAAGCCATTCAAGTTGAAAGCCATCACGGCGATCGCTGCTAGCCGAAGTCGGAGCAACTGCCGCAGTAATAATATTGTTACCGCCAAGCAGAGAACCGACCACAGGTTCGCGAATGCCATCCATATCTACTGGAGGGGCCGCGATGAAAGCGATTATAAAACAAATCGATTCGCAAAATCTATCCCACTGTTGGGCGAGAGGATTTCCGGCTTGTGGTTGTTGAGTGATGTCGCTCATTATTTAACCTCCTGTTGGTTTGTTAAGTTTTGTTACCAACCATAATGACCGCGATCGCTCCATACCATCTGTGACGCGCGATCGTCCTAGAAACTGAACCAGATCGCATCGACCTCTCAAAAGCAGTTCTAGTCTGGCATAGAGAAGAAGATCGCTCTTTGGATAGATATATCTAGCAGACAAGCTCTACCAAAAGAGCGATCTCGTCAATTGTTAATTGTGTTATTCTTGCCCAATTCCCATTTCCGTAAAAACCGATACAGTTTCTTTTGCAACACCGTTTTAACGCTATTGCCCCTTACAATAGACAATTAACAATTGACAAAAATCGATAACTTCTTGGTTCTTTTTAAAAGCGATCTCCACATCCTTACGGCTCTCCTCACTGGCAGAGAAATCGTAATAGCGTTAAATTAAATTAAGGTAAGTAAAGAAAAATTTACAATCCTGGAAAGAGGCCAAAAAAAGTCCAGAAAAGACCAACCATTTAAACGTTAATAAAATTATTGAATTGAGGAAAATCCAATGTTTGAACGCTTTACAGAGCAAGCAATAAAAGTAATAATGTTGGCCCAAGAAGAAGCACGCCGCCTGGGCCACAACTTCGTAGGCACGGAACAACTGCTCCTGGGCCTAATAGCCGAAGGCAAAGGCTTATGCGGCAAAGTATTAGCAGAAGCAGGAGTCAACCTCAAAGAGGCCCGCATCGAAGTAGAAAAAATCATAGGCAGAGGTTCAGGCTTCGCCCCAGCGGAAATCCCCTTTACTCCCCGAGTGAAGCGAGTATTAGAAGCCTCCCTAGAAGAGGCCCGCAAACTAGACACCAACTACATCGGCACCGAACACCTATTATTGGGACTGCTTCAAGACTCCGAAGGAGTAGCGGCCAAAGTCCTAGACAACCTGGGAATAGACACCTCACAATTACGCAATGAAGTAATTAGGAGGCTGGGAGAAACGGCCACCGTAGGTGGAGGGGGACGGGATGGCAAAAAGCGAGCAGTTACCCTAGAAGAATTTGGCACGGATCTAACCAAACTAGCAGCCGAAGGCAAACTCGATCCAATTGTAGGCCGGGAACGAGAAATAGAAAGGATGGTTCAAATCCTGGGACGTCGCACCAAAAACAACCCCGTCTTATTAGGAGAACCGGGAGTAGGCAAAACGGCCCTCGCCGAAGGACTGGCCCAACGCATCATCAATAACGACATCCCAGACATCCTCGAAAACAAACAAGTAGTAAGCCTGGACATGGGTTCCCTAGTGGCAGGTACTCGCTTCCGGGGAGAATTTGAAGAGCGGATCAAGACCATCATGGAAGAAATCCGCGCCAGCGGCAACATCATTCTCGTAATAGATGAAATCCACACCGTCATCGGTGCAGGGGCCATCGAAGGCAGCGTCGATGCCGCCAACATCCTCAAGCCAGCCTTGGCCCGGGGCGAGTTGCAGTGCATCGGCGCGACAACTCTAGACGAGTACCGCAAACATATCGAACGGGATGCCGCCTTGGAGCGTCGCTTCCAACCGATAATGATAGGGGAACCAACCGTGGAAGAAACTGTAGAGATTCTAATAGGGCTGCGTTCTGTTTACGAACAACATCATCGGCTGACGATTTCTGACGAAGCATTGGTAGCAGCGGCTAAAATGTCCGAACGCTACATCAGCGATCGCTTCCTCCCAGATAAAGCCATCGACCTCATCGACGAAGCCGGTTCTCGCGTGCGGTTAAAAAACTCCAAAACGCCTCCAGAACTCAAAGAACTAAAACAGCAATTACAAAAAGTTACTGGAGATAAAGAAACAGCAGTTCGAGAGTTAGACTTTGAGATAGCCAGTAAATTGCGCGATCGCGAACTCGAACTTCAAGCACAATTCACCCAAGCCTCCAACAACACGCAAACATTCAACGCCACAGTCACCGAAGAAGACATCGCCGATATCGTCGCCTTCTGGACTGGCATACCAGTTAGCAAAGTTACCGAATCAGAATCCGAGAAACTGCTCCAGATGGAAGACACCCTCCACCTGCGGCTCATCGGTCAAGACGAAGCCGTAAAAGCAGTATCTCGGGCGATTCGTCGGGCGCGAGTGGGGCTGAAAAATCCCAACCGTCCTATAGCTAGCTTTATCTTCTCCGGGCCTACCGGTGTCGGCAAGACCGAACTTACCAAAGCTTTAGCGAGCTACTTCTTCGGTTCGGAAGAAGCCATGATTCGGTTAGATATGTCCGAATTTATGGAACGCCACACCGTCTCCAAACTCGTCGGCTCCCCACCGGGATTTGTCGGTTACGACGAAGGCGGGCAGCTTACAGAAGCAGTTCGTCGCCGTCCTTATACAGTCGTCCTCTTCGACGAAATCGAAAAAGCCCATCCCGACGTCTTTAACATGATGTTGCAAATCCTCGAAGACGGACGGTTGACCGATTCTAAGGGTCGGACGGTCAATTTTAACAATACCGTCTTGATTATGACTTCAAACGTCGGTTCCAAAGTCATCGAAAAAGGCGGCGGCGGTCTCGGTTTTGATTTTGAGGAAGACAAAGAGGAAGCTCAATATAACCGGGTTCGCAATTTGGTTAACGAAGAACTCAAGCAATATTTCCGTCCCGAGTTTCTCAACCGCTTGGATGAGATTATCGTCTTCCGTCAGTTGACCAAAGATGAGGTTAAGGAAATTGCCGAGATTATGTTACGCGATGTGTTCGGTCGTTTGAACGAACGGGAGATTGCTATTGAAGTGAGCGATCGCTTTAAGGAACTGGTAGTCAGCGAAGGTTTCGATCCGAAGTATGGTGCCCGGCCCTTGCGTCGCGCAATTATGCGCTTGTTAGAAGATGTCTTGGCAGAAGAGTTGTTATCCGGTCGCGTTAAGGATGGGGATAACATTTATGTGGATGTCGATGATGAAGGCAAGGTAAAAGTTGTACCCGGAGAACCCCTCCACAAGCAACTGCCCCAGTTTGCTTACAGCAACAATTAGTAAAGCCTGTTCGTAGTAATCGCTTTAGCGATTGAGACTTGTTTTAAATCGCTAAAGCGATTACTACGAACAGCTAATCCTCCTCCTCATCATCATCCCAATCTTCATAATAAAAAGGTCTGGATAAAGCTTTGCGGTTGACATATTCTTCTTTATCAATCAATCCTTCAGGACAGACAGAAACAATCGAGACTCCCAATTCTTGTAAAATTAAATCTATGGGAAATTCCAGCGCTTCTGCTTCGGTAATTTCTCTGCCATAAAATTCGCCCACTTCTCGCAAATTAGATTGAGTTTTTATTAATTCCTCTAACTCTTCTGGAGCTACAAACTCTTCTGCTATTCTCAAGGGAAGATGAAAGATAAAATGGGATTGCTCCGAACGGTACTCGAAAGCAAGCAAGCTATATCCTTCTGGGTCTAGTTTTCTTAAATCCGAGTCTTTCAATTCGTCCCAAGACGGCCAAAAACGATAAATTCCGTCAAAATCGACAAAATCTATAGGGGATAGCTGCAAACCTTGTAAAGCATCGGTGTTTAATGGTTGGCGGTTTTGAATCGCTTCATCGACTATAGCTTGGAGTTGGCAAGCGATCGCCTTTTTTAGCTCTTCTTCTTTCCCTTCGGATGACATCAACTCTTCCAATCTTGCCACTGAGAGATTGAGAGCTAAAGCAGTCCCTACCTTTTCTTCTTGACGTAATTTTTCCGCCAGTTTTTGCTGTTTTTCCCATTGCCTTAATTTAGCTTCAAACGATGCCCGTTCTTTCGCTAATACTTCCTTTTCCAATTGTTGTATTAAGGGTTTATTTTTGTCTATAAAATCCTTAATAATTTCCCAATGCCAGGCGGGTTTTTTCGGCAACGTGTAGGTTAAACCTTGTTTTTCTAATTTGCGTTTTTTTCGCTTTTCCGATTTGCTGAAATTAATTGGTAATTCGGTATTTGGTTCGGGAAGCTCCAGAGAAGCAAACAGCTTTTCTTTGTTTAAGCTGCCGAAGAAAATCCAAGAAACGCAATGGCTTTTAAGGGCAGATTTTGCTTGGCTATGTTGGGAATGCCAGTGGTCGAATCTTTCGGAGATAGTTCCCGCGAAAAAGCGACAGCGAGGACATTTGCGAACGCTCATTTCTGGGGGAGGAGAAGAAGCCGAAAGCTCTTGTTCTTCAAATTCCCAATTCTCCTTCCATACTTCAGCTACCATCTCCGCTGCCGAGTCAACATCCCAGAGTTTTTCTAAAAAATCTGGTAGGCCGCTGATGTAGGCAGTGGGGGAAATTAAATCTTTGCGGTAGGTCGTTTCTAGAATTGCTGCTTTAACTTCGTATAGGCCTTGACGATCGCTATAGAGCAGGCGATCGCGAGATTTCGCCCAGTAATTGACAAAGGACAGCAAGCGCATCGTATTTTCGATTTGTTCGGGCAGACAAAGCCAAGCTCGTCTTTCCTGGGTTAATCCTCCACAGAGAGATTCTTCTTTTTTAACCATACTTTTTTTGGGTTGATTATAATGGCCTAATTTTATTAAAACTCGGTTTCCTGGTACAATACCTTCGCCATGCAGGAAAAATGCTGATAAAAATAGGTTGGGTTGAGGCACGAAACCCAACATTTGCGTCGGGTTCCACACTGACTGCCCACCCGACCTACAAGTTTTAGGGCGAAGGTATTGCTGGTAGGCCAGTGAAAGCTCGCTAAAAGGCCCGTAGTTAACAAAGTCCCACCCAAAATTGGCATAATAAAGAAATATCTGTTAAATTACCCACTTTATAATCCAGTACGTCTGGCACAAAGCCAGACGGCGAGTGCATCTTAGAGAAAGCAAAAAAACTTTCACCGAGCAATTAACAATTGACAATTAACAATTAACAATTGACAATTAACAAAATGTTTCGCTTTTGGTTCTGCCAGTGCCCGTGCCATCTAAAAAAGCTGAAAAAATAGAATTAAATGCAGAGTATCCGTGTCCTTGTCGGCGTCGGGGTCGCTTGATTCCGATAGCATTGACAGATGCCTTTGGCTGCAATCGCTGCCAACAAATATTTGTTGTCGATCCAACAGGCGATACCATAGAACAACTGTCTAGTAATTATCCTTATAAGCCTACCTGGCGCTGGACGGGTAAAGAGTGGCATCGAGTACATTCAGGTTTGAAAACCAATTATTGGCCTTTAATCTTGACCATGATTATGGTCCCACTCGTTATCTGGTTGCCTTTAGCCTTCCATTCCCCCGGCCCTAATATTATTCTCTTGGCGATGGTGGCAGTGCTATTAGCCATACTGCCAGCGCTGATGGTTTGGCTGGCCTATCGACGTTAAAGTATAAGAATGATCGAAAATAGTCAAAGGGAACCTCAAAATCTGACCCGTTGCGTTCGTCAAGGGGCCTTAGAGCTAGCTCAAAGCAAAGCATCCGATCGCCGTGCTGCCTTAGAAGCGATGGCCTTAGCCATCGATCGGCATCAGAACGAGATTTTAGAGGCTAATACTCTCGATTTAGAAGCAAGTCGGATGGCATCGGCCACCGAACCAATGATAGATTGGTTAAAGCTGACGCCGGCTCGTCTCGAAACTACTGTCGAGATTCTACAACAGTTGGCCAGCTTGCCCGATCCCGTAGGACGGATCGTCCAGACTGCCGACGGCCCGGAAAATGGCAGCACCTATTCTCAAAGAATACCTCTAGGGGCCATCGCTTTAATTTACGAAGCATTCCCGGAATTAGGGGCCATCGCGGCGGGAATGTGTCTTAAAACAGCTAACAGTCTCCTTCTGGTAGGAGTCAGCGAGGCTACTCACTCAAATTTAGCGATCGTCCAAGCTTTAAAGTCTGCTTTAGAAGAGGTTGGCCTGCCCTTAGAATCGGTGGAATTGCTACCTAATACGGTCGAAAATTCTCTTAGAGATTTAGTCACTCAAGACCAATACCTAAGTTTAATTATTCCTTACGGTCGCCCCAGTCTAGTCCAACAGGTAGCAGCAGAAGCAACAGTACCGGTTATCAGAACTGCTATGGGCAATTGTTATTTATATTGGTCTGCTAGCGGTAGTTTGGAGACCGCGCGAGCGATGATTTTAGAAAGTCATCAGAACCAGCCAGATCCGGTCAATGCCATTGAAAAAGTTTTAATAGATCCCAATCAAAAGTCTTCTTCTCTGGTGAGACTTTGGAACCTTTTAAAAGAAAAAGGTTTTGAAATTAGAGTTGACGAGGCTTTACATGAAGATTTTCCCGATTTTAATCTAGCAGAAACATCCGCATGGAGCCAACCTTATTTAACTAAAACAGTTGCTTTTAAAGCCGTGGAAAATTTAGATACTGCTATTGCTTGGATTAATTGTTACAGTAGCGGTCATGCGGATTGTTTGGCAACGGAATCTTATCAGGAAAGCCGCCAATTTGCTTTAGAAATTAATAGCGCTTCTACTTTTATTAATGAGTCTCCTCGTTTCTACCGCTACCGCCAGCCTGGAGATGCTATTTTCTTGGGAATGTCCAATCAAAAAATTTCTCCTAGAGGGGCAATATCTCTGGAGACTTTAACTACAGTTAAACAAATATTTTTGGGGAATAGGTAATATAGCAGTCCCATTTCCGTCCTGTCAAATAATTAGCCGATTGAGGCATGCATGCAAGAGGCAAGAGGCAAGAGTAGGGGACAGGAAAAAGGGAAAAGTAAATAATAAAAGATTATTTTCCTTTTTTTTCTACTTTTTAATGGTTCGCCACCCATTTAGGATTGCTATAACAATTAACAATTGACAATTGACAATTAACAATTGACAATTAACAAAACAACAATCCCCTGCCAGTAAATCTTTAAAAGTCGGCAGGGGATTAGAAAATAAAAAGGTTGGAAAAACTATTTATTTGGGTGCAAGTTTGACATTATTAGCTAAACCCAAAATTTGTAACAAGCGAATCGTCATCCAAGTTAAATCGACTTCCCACCACTGCAAGCCGTGACGAGCGGAATATTGATAAGCATGGTGGTTGTTGTGCCAACCTTCGCCATAAGTCACCAAAGCAACCCACCAGCAATTCTTAGAGAAATCTCCAGACTCGTGACTGATATAGCCAAATTTATGAGTGGCGCTATTAACAAACCAGGTGCAGTGAAAAACGACCACGACTCTAACAAAAATGCCCCAAATAACAAAAGGCCATCCTCCTAAGAAATAAAGCGCCAGGCCCAAGAGGATTTGAATGGGAATAAAGTAAGTGCTTAAAAACTGATAAACGGGGTCATCTTTAATATCCTTGGTATAGCGAGGGATCTCTTCTCTACAAGGAAGTTTATAGAGCATCCAGCCCATGTGACTCCACCAGAAACCGCGATTAGAATCGTGGGGGTCTTTTTCGGTATCGGAGTGCTGGTGGTGCATTCGGTGCATACCTACCCACTCGATCGCCCCTCCTTGACAGGCAAGAGTGCCGCAAAAAACAAAGAAATACTCCAACCATTTAGGCAGTGTAAAGCTGCGATGGCTGACCAAACGATGGAAGCCCAAGGTAATACCCAAACCACCAGTAATCCAATGAAGTAAAAGGGCTACGCCTATGGCACTCCAGCTAAAGTTGCTGGGAAGTAAAGCCAAAAGGGCCACTCCGTGAAGAAAAGCCATATAGGCGATAATCGCCCAATCGGGACGAAGTTTTGTTGATGTTGCAATCGTCATGAATAAAATATATTTTGGTTTAAAATCTGCAATTGCGGATAAAGAAAGCAGCCTGAGCCACTATGAATCATATTGAACCGCTTATAGCGGCAGAAAAAGCATTATTAACAATTTTTTCAGAAATCGATGCTTCGGTGAAGCAAAATCTCAGACGAGTTATAGAGGCTTTTCGGCGACATAAAGTTGGCGTTCACCATTTTGCAGGTGTTACCGGCTACGGCCACGACGATTTAGGGCGGGAAACCTTGGATAAGGTGTTTGCTGAAATCGTGGGGGCCGAAGCTGCCGCTGTCCGAGTCCAGTTTGTTTCTGGAACTCACGCGATCGCCTGTGCTTTATTTGGCTGTCTTCGTCCGGGGGACGAAATGTTGGCGGTGGCCGGGCGACCTTACGACACTCTCGAAGAGGTTATCGGTCTGCGAGAGGAGGGCCAGGGTTCCTTGAAGGAATTTGGCGTTAGCTACCGAGAACTGCCACTGAATTTCACTAAAACAGCAGCCGGCACAATTGATTGGCAAGGTTTGGAGTCTGCCGTTACGCCTAAGACTCGTTTGGCCTTTATCCAACGTTCTTGTGGCTATTCTTGGCGGTCTAGCTTGTCAATTGCAGATATTGAAAAAATTGTCAAGCTGGTTAAACAAGTAAATTCTAACACAATTTGTTTCGTAGATAACTGTTATGGAGAATTTATTGAGGATCGAGAACCTACGGGGGTAGGGGCCGATTTGATGGCGGGCTCTTTAATTAAGAATCCTGGGGGGACTATTGTTCCTGCCGGGGGCTATGTGGCGGGGCGATCGCCTTTGGTGGAGGCGGCGGCCTGTCGGTTGACGGCCCCGGGTATTGGCAGTAGGGGCGGGGCCACTTTTGACCAAAATCGCCTCTTGTTTCAAGGTTTGTTTTTGGCCCCGCAAATGGTGGGAGAGGCGATGAAGGGAAATCACTTGATGGCTTATGTTTTCGATAAGTTGGGCTATCGGGTTAATCCTTTGCCGATGGAGAGGCGGCGGGATCTGATTCAAGCGATCGAGTTGGGCTCTCCAGAGAAGTTAATTGCTTTTTGTCGGGCCATTCAAAAATATTCCCCTGTGGGTTCTTATTTGGACCCGGTGCCTGGGGCCATGCCCGGGTATGAGAGTCAGTTGGTGATGGCCGGGGGGACTTTTATTGATGGGTCAACTTCGGAGTTTTCCGCCGACGGGCCTTTGAGGGAACCTTATATAGCGTTTTGTCAGGGTGGGACTCATTGGACTCATATCGCGATCGCTCTTGAGGAAGCGATTTCGGCAATTGGCGATTTAGGCAAGAGGCAAGAGGCAAAAGGCAAGAGGCAAAATGAACTCCGAGAATAGCAACTATTCTAATAATAAATTGCCGTTTGGATGGTCTTGGGTGTTATTAAGCGAGTTGTGCATTCGAGACCGAAAAATTATCGAATCTGGTTCGGAAATTGCTGCTAATTTGCCATACCTGAGTTTAGAACATATTGAAAGCAATACGGGTCGAATTTTAAAAGAGCCAGATTTGTCGAGAAAAGATGAGGGTAAAAGCACTACTTATGCTTTTGACAACCGACATATTCTTTATGGGAAATTGCGTCCTTATTTGAATAAAGTGGCGGTGCCAAATTTTGCCGGTCGTTGCACTACAGAATTAATTCCTTTGTTACCGCTTGGGAATGTTTCGAGGCGTTATTTGGCGTGGCTATTTCGGCGTAGAGAAACTGTGGAATTTGCGATGAAGGAAAAAACTGGTTCTCGAATGCCTCGGGCTAATCTTAAAAAGTTGCTTACTTTGAGGGTTGCCATTCCTAATTCTTGGGAGGAACAAGAAAGACTTGCAGAGGCGATAGAATGGCAAATGAGTAATGTTGCTAAGGCGAAAAAAGCTTGTTTGGAGCAATTAGAATTGATTGATGAATTGTCAGAATGTATTTTAAATGATTTTCCGCTTAAAGTAAAATTAGAATGAGTTTTTTGTAGGTTGGGTGAAGCGAACCTCCACCCAACAACGACGATCCCCCTAAATCCCCCTTAAAAAGGGGGACTTTGAATTGTTTATCAATATCTCTTAAAAAGGGGACTTTGAATTGTTTCTTAATATCCCCCTTAAAAAGGTGGAACCTATCCTAAATCTGCAATCTCTTAATAACGCAATTAAAAATATTTGCGACATAATGCGGCGTTCTAATTGCGCCGGGGCGTTGCAATATATTCCCGAACTTACCTGGATTTTATTCTTAAGAATATTAGACGAAATAGAAAATTTGGAAGCCCAAAAAGCTGTCGATTTAGGTAACAAATATCAATTTTCTATAAGTTCGCCTTACCGCTGGCAAGATTGGGGTTCGCCTTGGGGCAGCAAGCGGATACAACTACAAATGAGTGCCCCAGGATTGTTTTTAAAATTTGTTAGCGAGGAATTAATTCCCTATCTTAAAAATTTAAAAGATTCTGCCAATGTCACAGGCCGTAAAAAAGTAATTAGTCAGATAATGTCTGGGGTGGATGGAGTTAAAATAGATACGGAAAAAAATCTCTTGACGGTCTTAGATTTAGTCGAAGAAATTAGCCAAGGTAAGGTAGATACTACTCATGTTTTTCCTATTTCCCAAATATATGAGAATTTGCTGTTGAAAATGGGGGAAAAGTCTGGAGATGGCGGGCAGTTTTTTACTCCCAGAGAAATCGTTCGGGCGATGGTTAAAGTTGTTAAACCGGAAGTTGGAGAAACGGTTTACGACCCCTGTTGCGGTACTGGGGGTTTTTTGGCGCAGTCTTACGAGTTTATAATCGAAAATGGGGGTTCGAGTCTGACTCAAGAACAAATTAAGTTTTTGAAATCTCGGACGTTTTATGGTAGGGAAAAAGAAAATCTCATTTATCCAATTGCTTTGGCAAATCTGGTGCTTCACGGTATAGATGAACCTCGTTTGTGGCAGGGAAATACTCTTACCGGTCGGACTGTTTATGATGGTTTGTTTGAGGGGGTTAGCGATCGCTTCGATGTTATTCTAACTAATCCTCCTTTTGGCGGCAAAGAATCTCAAGATGTTCGGGAGAATTTCGAGTTTAAAACTACTTCCACTCAGGTACTTTTTCTACAGCATATTATTGACAGTCTTAAACCTGGAGGTCGCTGCGGCATTGTCTTAGATGAAGGGTTTTTATTTAGAACTAATGAAGCTGCTTTTGTGCGGACAAAACAGAAATTATTGAGCGAATGCAATCTCTGGTGTATTGTCAGTTTGCCAGAGGGAGTTTTTGTTAATGCGGGCACTAATTTAAAGACTAATCTCTTATTTTTTACTAAAGGAGAAGCTACAGAAAATATCTGGTATTATGATTTGTCGGGGCTTAAGGTTAATAAAAAAAATCCTTTGACTTTAGATAAATTTGAGGAGTTTTTGACATTGCTGCCAAGTCGCAGAGAAGGGGAGAATAGTTGGACTGTTTCTCGTCAGGAAATCGAGGAAAAAGGTTACGATTTGAAAGCTGTTAACCAGAATAGTTTTCTTAAAACTAATAGTCGGACTAGGGCAGAATTATTGCATCTTATCGCTGAAAAAAATCGGGAGGTGGAGGCGGCGCTGGCAGTTATTAAAAATTCTTAGAAAGCCGGTCAATTATTCGGTATTTCAGAAACCAGGTTTTTTGGAAAAACCTGGTTTCTAGACTTTGCTATCTCAGAAACCAGGTTTTTTGGAAAAACCTGGTTTCTTGAAGGACTCAACACTAATTCCCCTACCACTGGCAAATGGTCGGAACCGGTTGTCGGCAATACTTTGGTTGAGAGAGAACGCCAATCTTTTGAATGCCAAATATAATCGATTCTAAACAGGGGATAGCTGAATTTACCGTTGGAGTTTTTGAACAAAAAACTTGATTCCCAACCGGTAGGCCAGGTGAAACCAAAGCCAAATCCCGAGGTGGAAAAGGCATCTTCTAATACTTGGCTTAAATAATAATAGTCTTGGGCGCTATCTGTGAAGTTAAAATCGCCGGCGGCAATGACTGGGAGGGTTTCTCTTTTTATCCGTTTTATTAAGTCTTGGATTTCGGCAGAGCGATCGCTAAATACATAAGTGGGAATTGTCAAAAATGGCAAGATTTTCTGAGGGCGTATCCAGGGCGATATGGTCTGAACGTTATAGGCAACTATGGGTTTTTTGTTAATCTCAATAATCGCTCTTTGCTGCACTTCTTGATGACCTGCGAGATGGATATTTTCTGTTAGTAAAATGGGATATTTGCTGAGAATTGCTGCCCGATAACCTTTCTTATCTTCTGAGGTTTGGTAG
Source organism: uncultured bacterium (assembly GCA_964609515.1). Taxonomy (GTDB): domain Bacteria; phylum Cyanobacteriota; class Cyanobacteriia; order Cyanobacteriales; family Microcoleaceae; genus CALKCV01. The sequence continues at coordinate 24,866 of CAZSTZ010000036.1, forward strand.
GGATATTCTGCTTTTAATTGGGGGAAGGATTTGGTTATGTGGGGTTTGGTTATTTCTTGCAAAAATACGATGTCCGGTCGTTCTCGTTGGATGACTTCCACTAGGGTTTTTGGTTCTGTTTTATGCCAGCTATTGTTTAAGGTGAAAATTTTCAAAGGTTGAGAGTTATAATTGTTAATATTGGCAGCATTTTGAGGAGAAAAATAGGTAAGATGCAGCCAACCTAACAGCCAAATACAAGCAATAGATGAAACGATGGAAAACCCAGGTTTTTTGATTAGGAAAAATGCTGGCAGTGGTAGTAATAAAATTGGTAAGAGAATTAAGGGGATAAAGCTACCGATAAAAGCTACTATCCAGAGTCGGTCCCAGAAGATTAGTCGCAGGAAGAAATAAAGGATAATAAAGCCGCAATAGCTGTAAACTAATCTTTGGGTAGTTAGGCGGAGAAAGCGGTAAAGTTTTTTAAGCATAAGATTTTTATCTGAACTTTTTAAAATCGCTAAAGCGATTACTACGAACTGGTTAATTGTAGTTCTGAAACGACGGGGAGATGAGCGGAAATTTTAGTGGGTAGAACCCGAGATGATTGAGTTTGCCAGTGGGCTGAATGCCATAAGTAATCTATTCTAAATAACGGCAAACTTAACTTCCATTTAGAGCTTTTAATCCAGTTATTAATGGCCCAGTTTTTCGGCCAAGTGAAGCCAAAACCCCAACCGGATTTTTTAAAAGAATCTTGCAATAATTCTGTTAGTTTGTGGTAATCTTGACTCTGGTCTGTCAGGTTAAAATCTCCGGCGACGATAACGGGAATATTTTCTTGTTTGATGCGGGTTATTAATTCTTGGATTTCTTCGGAAGGTTGGGAAAAATCGTAAGTCGGTACGGTCAAGAATGGTAATATTTTTTGAGGTTTAATCCAAGGGGCTGTTATCTCAATATTGTAAAGAACTACCTCTCGGTTGTCGATTTCTAAAATTATTCTTTGTTGTACTTCTATATGACCTGCTAGCTGGATTTTTTCCCGTTTTAAAATGGGATATTTACTCAGAATTGCGGCGCTGCTGGTATGATAATTGTCAAAGTTATAAGCGTAATCTTGATAGGGATACTCTGCTTTTAGTTGGGGAAAATGATTGTTTTGCATTCTCCTCGCGGCGATTTCTTGCAAGCAAACAATATCTGCTTTTTCTGCTTTTATTAAACCTAGTAATTTTTGGTCGCGGGCGCGTTTCCAACTGGTATTTAAGGTTAAAATTTTAAGAGGTTTAACGTCTGCTATGACGCTAGACTGGGGAGAAAAATAGGTAAGATGCAGCCAACCTAACAGCCAAATACAAGCAATAGATGAAACGATGGAAAACCCAGGTTTTTTGATTAGGAAAAATGCTGGCAGTGGTAGTAATAAAATTGGTAAGAGAATTAAGGGGATAAAGCTACCGATAAAAGCTACTATCCAGAGTCGGTCCCAGAAGATTAGTCGCAGGAAGAAATAAAGGATAATAAAGCCGCAATAGCTATAAACTAATAGTTGGGTGGTTAGGCGGAGAAAGCGGAAAAGTTTTTTCAGCATAAGACCTCTATAGCTGGTTTGAGTAAGCGATTACTACGAATTGAACTAGAGGACGGGTCAAGAAACCAGGTTTTTTGAAAAAACCTGGTTTCTGGGATAGCGAAAAAACGATTTTTCTGAGAATACTTGACCAGAACTCTATAAGTTTTCACCAAGAGAATGAATGTCAATTTCCTAAAAAAAACCCAAAAAAACTCGAACCCCCTAACCACTACCGACGAAGGGTAAGGGGTTAGGGGATATCTGGGGCGAAGTCTATGGAAATGCACCCTTCGTTATTAGGAAATGTTGGGTTGCGTTTCACGCGCGCCCAACCTACGTTTTTATTTCGCTAATTAGGAAATGTTGGGTTGCGTTTCACTTCACCCAACCTACATTTTTATGTGACTGTTGTTTCTAATTTAAAAAAGAGACCACAACCTAATAGTTTTATCCTCGCTGCCGCTGACTAAAGTTTGACTGTCGGGACTAATAGCAACTGTATTAACGGAACCGGAATGTCCCGACAGTATTTTCACTAATTTACCGGTGCTTAAATACCTCAGTTTAATCAAACTGTCGTAACCGCCAGAAGCAATAAGTTTGCCATCGGGACTGATGGCTATGGTATTAACTGAATAGGAATGTCCCGAGAGAGTTCGCAATAATTGACCGGTGTGTAAGTTCCAGACTTTGATAGTTTCATCCTTGCCTCCGCTGACGAGGGTTTGGGCGTCGGGACTGATAGCGATCGCTAAGACATCCTGGGTATGACTGGCAAGGGTACTAACTAATTCTTCGGCGCTCAAACGCCACAATTTAATCGTATTATCGGCATTGTCGCTGGCCAAGGTTTCGCCGTCGGGGCCGATACAAAAGGCCTTCACCGAACCGGCGTGACCTGTCAGAGTCCCAGTCAGTTCGCCAGTTTCAAAATCCCATAATTTGACTGTCTGGCTGTAAGTGCTGCTGTGACTGATAATAGTTTTACCGTCGGGAGTAATCGCCAGAGGCATCATTCCCGAATCTAATCTGGAATATCCAGTAATTAAGGTGCGAATTAATTCTCCCGTTCTCAAACTCCATACCTTAATCGTGCCATCTCCACCGCTGCTGACCACGTTTTGGCCGTCGGGGCTGAAGACTACGTTTTTGACACCATATTGATGTCCCGAGAGAGTATGGTAAGCTTCGCCATTGTTTAGCTGCCAGAATTTGATTTTGCCATCTTCACCCGCGCTGACTAAAATGTGCCCGTCTGGGCTAATGGCAACGCATTTAACTCCATCTGCATGACCTGTTAAGGTTTGTACTTTCATTATTATTCTTGCGAAGAATGCCTGGTTTTAATCACTGCTTGTCGAAAACCTAGCACTACCAAAATATTAGATAGCGTTAAGAAAAATTCTGCACCCCCATGCAGCCAATCTATGTTGGCCAAAGAATCGTCGAAAACCATTTTGGCATAAATGCCTGCGGGAATGGTGATGGCAACAAATACGAGGGTGCCATAAAATCCAATTAGGGCCAGTTTGGGAGTTTGACCGGAACGGGTTAGAAACCATAAAAAGCCGAGATAGGGAAATAGGGAGAGGGCAAATAGGGTATTTTGGGAAATCATAGTTTTTTGGGTAATGGGTAATTGGAAATGGGGAATGCACAATTGCTTTTGCCTATTGGCTTTTTCCTAACTTTTGCCTTTTGCCTCTTGCCTCTTGCCTACTTCTAATTGTTGATGCCAAATCCACCAAGCTGCGGCACAGAGGGTACAATTACCCAAGAAGGTCATGGCTGCTTGGAGGGTAACAAGCCATTCTAGTTCTGGGGAGTTGTCGAAGTAATGCCAGGTACAAGCGCACATCGCGCTGATGAGGCCGGGTAACATGGCGAAGGAGAGGGCATACCACCGACTGTTACCGGTGACTTCGCCGTAACTGGAGATAAACCATAAGGCTGCGATCCACTCGATGACGGTGGAAATATGAATAATCCAAGTTGGTATTGATAATGCGTGCATTTTTAAAGGTTGGGAATTGGGAATGGGGAATTGGAAATGGGGAAAATTGCCCCTTGCTTTACAGAAGTCTATTAGACTTCGCAGCAATTGTCATGTCCAAAATCTTTTGAGGTCTATTTTTCCTCAAAATCTCTTGACTTTTGCCTTTTGCCTTTTGCCTCTTGCCTACTTCTGCGGCGAAGTCTATTTTAATCTTTTGGGGGACTAGATGCGAGCTGTTTTATGCGGTTATTATGGTAAGGGCAATGGGGGGGATGAGGCTTTATTGGCTTCCCTCTTGCAAATGTTACCAGATTATGTTAAGCCTATCGTTCTTTCTGGCAACCCGAACCAGACGAGAAAGCGGTATGGGGTTCCGGCGTGCGATCGCGCCAGCGGTTTTCGCGTCCTCGAAGTTTTGCGGGGTTCGGATGTTTTTATTTGGGGGGGAGGCAGTCTGATCCAAGATGCTACCAGCATTGCTAGTCCTATCTATTATTGCGGATTGATGGGACTGGCACAAAAGCTCGGTTTAAAAACTATCGCTTGGGCTCAGGGTATCGGTCCTTTGAATCGTAAAGTTACTCGCTTTTTTGCTAAGAACTGTTTTAGCAATTGTACTACAGTTAGCACTCGCGACGTGGGTTCTGCTACTTTACTTAGCGAGTGGCAAGTTCCTTTTACTCTGGCACCGGATCCTGTCTGGGCCCTGGAGGGTTCCCCGGTTCCGGGACTTTGGAATTTACCCGCCCCCAGAGTGGCGGTTACTTTGAGAAGTCATCCTCTATTAACTGCTTCCCGTCTTGCTAATTTAACTAAGGCTTTAATTGATTTTCAAAAGGCAACTGAAACTTTTATTTTGCTGTTACCTTTTCAGCCTTCTATGGATTTAAAAATTGCCGAAGATATCCACCAAAAAATGCCGGATGTTAGTAAGGTTTTAACTTTGGAGGATCCGAGAATGTTGAGGGGAGTTTTTCAGGGAGTTGAGATGGCGATCGGGATGCGGTTTCACAGTTTAATTATGGCAGCGGCGGCGGAGTGTCGTTGTTTTGCTCTCAGTTACGATCCGAAGGTTTCTCAATTAATGGAAGATTTGGAAATGCCGGGTTGGGATTTGGCGGGGTTGCCAGATAATCCTAATTTAATTAGTAAAATTTGGATAGATAATTTTGCTAATGGGGAGGCTTTGTCTCGGGCGAGGATTGAGTTTTTAATAGAGCGATCGCTCATTCATCAAGAGGTTTTAAAAGCTGCTTTGGTTTGATTAATAATGTAAAAAAAATCAATTGTTAATTATTAATTGTTAATTAATCTAAGGAGATATCAATTTTGAAAAGAGTTAGAGTTCGCCAACACGTTAATCCTCTTAGTAGTAAATATCAACAATCTGTTCCTTTTCCAGACTGGAATGAGGTTTATCAAAATCTGGATTTGCCCCTACATTTAGATATTGGTTGCGGTAGGGGTCGGTTTTTATGGAACCTTGCCCAAATCGAGCAGAATTGGAATTTTTTAGGGTTAGAAATTCGCGAACCTTTGGTTGTTGAGGCTAATAGTTGGCGGGACGAAAATGGTTTGACTAACCTGCATTATTTGTTTTGCAATGTTAATATTTCTTTGCCGGGTTTATTGGCATCTTTGCCAGAAGGAAAGTTAAAGCGAGTCAGTATTTTATTTCCGGATCCGTGGTTTAAAAACAGACACAAACGGCGGCGAGTGGTACAACCGGAATTAGTGGCGGAGTTGGCAAAATATCTGCCAGTGGGAGGGGAGATTTTTCTTCATTCCGACGTTTTGGAAGTAGCAGAAGAAATGCGCGATCGCTTTTCGGAAAATCCCTTTTTTGAGCGTCAACATAACGATGATTGGTTAGTAGAAAATCTCCTGCCAGTTTACAGCGAAAGAGAACGTTCTACTTTATCCCGCAACGAACCGGTTTATCGAGTGGTATTTTGTAGGGTTAGTTGTTAATTGTTGGTTGTTGGTTGTTAATTTCAAAACTAATAATTCTTATGAACAGACAAGATGTCTGTTCTACGGAACGATGCCTTTGCCCTACCAATAACCCATCCGCTACATCCGCTTCAAAATCCGCTGCCAACCAACCGTAAAACAGGCATCTTGCCTGTTTCCCCCACCAGCAACCCAATTATTAATTAATACCAAGAACTAAACCACATTCTGATTTTCCAACCGAGAGGAGATAGGGGAAGTCCTAAATAAACGGGCAGCCAAAAATTTAAGGCTAATAGGATTAAAAATATCGCGGCAATTCCGAAAATTCTTAGATGAGTTTTCCTACTTCTAAACCATCTATCTAACCACCAAGCTAGACCTAAAATTGCAAAGACATAGCTGCTCATATAATGATATAAAAAAATACAGCGACTTACTTTTGCCCAAGGTAAAAAATTGGCTATCCAATTCATTACTAAATAGACTAATAACCACATTTCGGGATTGGCGGGAAATTGCGGTAATATTAAAGATTTTTTTCTTCGAGATAGTTCGTATTTGAAAAAAACCCAGAGTCGAGAAATTAAGATTAATAATAATAAGAAAATAGCCAGGGTTGAGAACCACCAAAGGAAGGGATTTCCCATTGCATGAATGTCGAAAATGACGCGATCGCTACCGGCAGTTATGGCGGGTAAAGACGGATCTGGTTCTTCTGCTGCATTTTTGTAGAAATAAACTATGGGTCTTGCCATAAAAGGCCAACTGTACCACTCAGAACAATAAGGGTGAACGTCTTTTCCATCTTCGATGCTTTGATGGTATCCCATTATTTGTTCTTGCATTTCTACAAAGTCAAATTGTGGATTTAAAATTAGGTGGGGAATCCAGATTAAACCGTAGCATAATCCCGGTATTAACCCTAAAGTAATTAGTATTTTTGCCAGACCGAATTGAGGTAGTTGTGAAAGGGGCGATCGCCATCTAGCTAAGTTATTTTGTCTAATCGGGTTTTTTCTAATTTCAAAAAACTGAATAATCTCGGCAATTACAGCCACAAAAAATACTAAAAACATTCCCAAAATAAAACCCAAACCGTTCCATTTAATCGATACGGAACAGCCGCATAAAATACCCGAAATTATTAACCATAACCACCTTTTATGTTTTTGACTTTTCAGAGCAAAAAATAAACATAAATGACCCAATAAACCAAAAATAACTAAATAAATATTATTAAGGGCGTAGCGAGATTCTACTAGAAATAAACCGTCTGCAGCTATTAACAAAGAAGAAATTAAAGCGTAACTAGAACGACGGGTTAATTGATAAGCGATCGCTCCTACCACTACGGGAATAAAAGAACCCGTTAAAGCATTTAACCAACGATAAGTCCAAGGGGCGAGAGTGGAACCGGTTAAATCGTTAGTAATTTCTTGTCCGAAAGGAAGATGAGAACCTATCCAAATGCTGATGGCAATTAAATATTGACTTAAGGGCGGATGGGCGTTAAAAAATTCCGTTTGGGTTAAATAATTGTTAGCAAATTTTGCATAATAAACCTCGTCAAATACGAGGGTATTAAATCTGTCTAACTGCCAAAAGCGCAAAGCTGCGGAAACTAAAAAAATCGCCGTCATTCCCAAAGTCAAAAAGTTAATCGGCTTTTGAGAATTATTGTTCGCTAAATTCATGTTTTTTCAATTTTATTAAATAAGTTCGTAGTAATCGCTTCAGCGATTTATAGGAAGAATCGCGCTCCGCGATTACTACGAACATTAAGACTACGAAAGTTAAGACATTACCGGACTGCCGTGGTGGTGAATTAAATACCAATTTCCCCCCATTCTCTCGAAAATATTAGTTGCCATAGATTGCGCTTTCATGTTTCTTCCTTGAGTGACTTGCAAGACTTTTTCTACTAACAAAACGTAGGCAATATCCCCGCTAATTTCTGTAGTAATAATGTCGGTATCGATTTCGAGATAAGCGGTATTTTTAAAAATCGCTTCCCAAGATTTACGAATTTTATCGCCACCTCGCAAAGCGGAACGCCCCGGATGAACGCAGGCGGTATTAATGCCTTGGGACCAAAGGGCGGTCATGGCGTCGATGTCCTTTTTCTCAAATGCTCGATAAAAAGCCTCGTTGGCGGCTAAAACTGCTTTTTCTTCGTCGGTCATGGTATCTTAGGTTAATGTCAATTGAATTTAATTTACACCAAATCTGTCATGCAGACAACCGACAAACAATCTTCAAGTTTACTTAGAAAAATGTTATATGTAGCAATTGCGCTTTTTGTAGCTGTGGCGCTGGTATTGGCAATTCAAATCGGAACTGGCAGCAGTATCTTTGCCGGTTCGAGGCCGGATAATTTGGGCGTTCGAGAGGGAAGACTGGCACTTTGTCCTAGCAGTCCCAATTGCGTCAGCAGTTACAATCAAGATGCGGAACACGGTATCGCGCCTCTGACCTATAATTCTGCTCCAGAAGAGGCGATGGCAAATCTCAAAACTGTTATCAATTCTCTGGAACGCACGAATATTGTCGAAGAAACCGACGATTATCTATATGCGGAGTTTAGTTCTAAGCTAATGGGGTTTGTGGATGATGTCGAATTTTATCTGGATCCGGAAGCAAATGTCATTCAAGTGCGATCGGCCTCTCGTCTGGGAGAGTCAGATTTAGGAGTTAACCGCCAAAGGATAGAAACCATTCGCGCCAAATTTAACGAGGAATAGTTGGGAAAAAATGGACTTGTAGGGGTAAAGCATTCGGGGAATAAGTGCGGATAAAAAGCCGAAAGTTTCCTGTCCGAATGCTTTTCCCTCTTCTCTCGTCAATTTGGTTGGAGGCGATCGCTCTTTGTCATCCAGTAGAGGCGATCGCTTCTACTACAAGAACTGAATACAACCTTTCTGTAGGGAAAAATGATGGATCGATATCAACAATTTATAGTTTCGAACCCTAAAGTAATGATGGGCAAACCAACCATCGCTGGCACTCGCATTACCGTGGAATTTATCCTCGAAAGTCTGGCGGCGGGAGAGACTCCAGAACAACTGTTGGAGGGGCATCCGCGACTGAAGCGAGAGGATATTCAAGCCGCTTTGGCCTTTGCTGCTGAAGCGTTAAAGGCTGATGTAATTTATCCCGTTGTGGAGGCCGTTTCGTGAATTTATTGGCAGACGAAAATATTAAGCAGGCAATAGTAGATCGCTTGCGGTTAGACGGTCATGTAGTTTGGTACGTTGTGGAAATGGAACCAGGAGTTTCTGATGATGTGGTGCTAGATTTAGCTAACAGGGAAGCGGCATTGTTGCTAACAGCAGATAAAGATTTTGGTGAGTTAGTGTTTCGTTTGCTTCGCGTTACATCGGGTGTAATTTTAGTGAGATTGGCTGGATTACCCGATTCTAGTAAGGCTACTATTATTGCTGAGGCGATCGCCCGACATTCCGATGAGTTGCCAGGTGCTTTCGCGGTTATTACGCCAACGACTGTTCGCATTCGTTCGATATGAACTTAAAAAGGGTAAAGTAAGCGATCGCTCTTTATCGTTCAGTAGGGGCGATCGCTTCTACTCTCCGTATAAATCGCGCTTTGCGATTACTACGAACGGAAACTAATTACTTCCTTTTTCCAAAAAATTGAGGTATTTCTCAACAATAGGACGAGTGATTTTTCTATTAGTAATTCGTTCCCCATTTAGGCGGTGAATTTGAGCGTGGATGTGATAGCCGGAGGTTCTCCCAGTAATTCCTTGAAGACCAATACTTTCTCCTTTTACAACTCTCGTTCCCTTCTTTGGTGGAGAGTCTTCTGCTAAATGACCCATTAACCAATAATAATCCTTACCGTCGCAATACAACTCGACAATTTGACCGGCCCCCCACCCGGTTGCCAAACTTCCATTTTGACCTTGAAACCAAGTTCTTTTAATAGTACCGTTACAAGGGGCGGGAATGGGTACTACTGACTTATTATTTAACTGAATTGTAAAATCATAAGCGCCGGGTGGAGAGTTATCTATAAAAAAATCCGTGTAAACGGTGTAAGCTGGAATTTTAGCAGTTTCTTGATTAAAAGAGGTGACAAAACGACCGACTTTTGCAAATTGTTCCAAAACCCATTCCGCTGTTGTTTCTAATTGATTATTAGTGTATTCAAATCCTTTTACAGTAAATTGTATGGCCGGTCTTAACAGCAATAAATAAATTAATATAACGGCAATGCTTCTCAACAACAACCAGCGAAAACAACGCCATAACAACTTAGAAATATTCCGACGAAAACTAGATGGGTTAGTTGATTCTTTCATTATTGTTGTCTCCAAAGAAAACTCAGTTTTTCGGTATCTCAGAAACCCGGTTTTTCCAAAAAACCGGGTTTCTTGACCGATTCTAGATTCTCAGAAACCCGGAGCAAATTTTTCCAACACCGAGTAAATTGGTATATCCTGGGTATTGTACCACCACGAGGAACTCTGACAATGGAAATCAAAACCCCAGATTGGGTCAAACACGCCATATTTTACCAAATTTTCCCCGATCGCTTCGCCAAAAGCGAAAACCCCCCTGCCGGCAGTTGGTATCCCGCCACCGTAGAAGATTGGGAGGCGGCCCCTACCTTTCAAGGTTACAAAGGGGGCGATTTGTGGGGGGTTATCGAAAAGTTGGATTACTTGCAAGATTTAGGCATAAATGCCATCTATTTTACTCCTATTTTTCAATCGACTTGCAACCACCGCTATCATACCCACGATTATTATCAAGTCGACCCAATTTTAGGAGGAAATAAAGCTCTAAAAGAACTTTTAAATGCCGCCCACCAACGGAATATTAAAATTGTTTTGGATGGGGTTTTTAATCATGTGGGTCGAGGTTTCTTTTTCTTTAACGATATCTTAGAAAACGGTCCTTATTCTCCTTGGTTGGATTGGTTTAAAGTTGAAGGTTGGCCGGTTTCTGCTTACGACGGCAGCAAACCCGCTAATTATATAGGTTGGGCGAATAACCGGGCCCTGCCGGAATTTAACCACGAAAATCCTACAGTTCGCGAGTATATCATGCAGGTGGCGGAATATTGGCTAAATTTCGGTATCGACGGTTGGCGGTTGGACGTACCGTTTGAGGTAACTGCCGAGGGTTTCTGGCAGGAATTTCGCGATCGCGTCAAGGCCATTAACCCAGAAGCATATATAGTCGGCGAAGTGTGGAGCGATTGCGTTCGCTGGTTGGACGGTACGCAGTTCGATGGAGTGATGAACTATCTATTTACCGGTCCGACTATTGCCTTTACGGCGGGCGATCGCGTAGATACCAAACAGGTAGAAGGGCGCGACTATAACACTCATCCCCCCCTCGCGGCCCCGGAATACGCCGCCAAAATAGAAGAACTGTTGCAGTTGTACCCCTGGCAGATTCAATTAACCCAACTCAACCTCCTCGCCAGTCACGATACCGCCAGACTGTTGAGTATAGCAGGAGACGATAAGGCTACCGTAGAAATAGCTACTTTGTTATTGTTGAGTTTTCCGGGGGCACCGAGTATCTATTATGGCGACGAAGTAGGTTTGCCCGGAAAGTTAGACCCTGACAGCCGTCGCGGTTTCCCCCCTTCCCAAGAGTGGGACTTGGAAGTTTTAGAATATCACAAACAGTTAATCGCCATTCGGAACAAATATACTGCTTTGCGGATTGGTTCTTATGAAGTATTGTTTGCCGAGGGTAGCGTTTATGTATTTGCCCGGGTGTTGAGGGACGAGGAGTTAATTGTTGCCGTTAACGCGGGAACCGAGCCCGCCCGGGTTAGTTTTGAGGTGAAGGGGTTACAGTCTCAGTGCGATCGCCTGTTGTACGGAACTGCAGAAGTTGCTTGGCGAGTGGAGGGAGATTCTCGTTTATTGGAATTGAATTTACTGTCGCGCCAGGGGTGTATTTTTATAGGTAATGGGTAGTTAGGGTAGTAGTGAAAAAAACAAACATTGTCTGTGTTGGAGGGTTTTGGGTAAT
>CAZSTZ010000037.1:0-10510 GCA_964609515.1 uncultured bacterium
GAAAAATACATTTTTTTGAGAACAGCAGACAAAATTCTTACCTCCCACACCCCCCCCACAAGGGTTTCAAGAGTTGTGAGTAATGGATAGCTTAAAAAGGGGGGAGCCAGAAAAATTCAAAGTCCCCCTTTTTAAGGGGGATTTAGGGGGATCGCCGATGTACCTCACCAGACAGAGAAACGCTATAACCATTAACAATTAACAACATGGAAATCGAACTTTTGCATCAACCGGATAGCGCGATCGCCCGCATAAATCTAGCTCCAAATGAAGAAATTGTCGCCGAGGCGGGGGCGATGGTTGCTATGAACGATTACCTCACTGCCAGAACTACTCTCCGAAAAGGAAAAGGGGGCGGTATTATGGGAGGAGTTAAACGAATGTTTGGGGGAGAATCGCTGTTTTTAAGCGTATTTAGTTCTCCCCCTTCCGACGGCGGAGAAATCTTTTTAGCCCCTAAGTTTTTGGGGGATATTTTGCATTATCAAGTGGCGGGAACTGGCTTGGTGGTACAAGCAACTTCTTATATGGCAAGCAGTTCTAATGTTGATATCGATTTGGGCTTTCAAGGGTTTAAATCTTTCTTTTCTGGAGAGAATATTTTCTGGTTGCAAATTGACGGGGAAGGGGATGTTTTGTTAAGTTCTTTTGGGGCCATTTATGAAATAGAAGTTGACGGCGAATATGTGGTTGACACCGGTCATATTGTGGCTTTTGAAAAAACCCTAAATTTTGAAGTAACTAAAGCAGGTTCCAGTTGGATTAAGGCATGGTTAGGTGGAGAGGGGTTAGTTTGTCGTTTTAAAGGAACCGGTAAAGTATTTTGCCAAACTCATAATAATGTTGCTTTTGGTAAGTTAGTCGGTTCTAAATTGCCGGCTAGAAAAGGTTAGAAAAAGCGGATAACAGGCAGGATGCCCGTTCTACAATTCCCAATTCCCAATTCCCAATTCCCAATTCCCAAAAATGGAGTCTTAATTATGAGTGCGGAAATTGCTTTTGAAATCCAACATTCTCCGTCTTACGCTTCTTTGGTTTTAAACCTACCGCCAGACGAAACTGTGGTGGTGGAAGCTGGGGCGATGGCGGCGATGGATGCTTGTATAGAAATGAAGTCGAAAATGCGCGGTGGATTGATGAAAAGTGCCGGGCGTATGTTTAGCGGGGAATCGCTGTTTTTAAGCGAGTTTACTGCTAAGGGAAAACCGGGACAATTGTTTGTTTCTCCGGGAGTTCCGGGGGATATCAAACATTATCGGTTGGAAGGTAATAGTTTGATAATTCAATCTGCCGGTTTTGTTGCTTGCAGTCCCACGGTAGAAATAGATACTAAGTTCCAGGGTTTTAAGGGCTTTTTTAGCGGCGAGTCTTTGTTCTTTATGAGGGCAAGCGGTGAAGGTGATATCTGGTTTAGTTCTTACGGGGCGATTTTAGAGATTCCGGTTAAGGGCGATTATGTGGTTGACTCCGGTTATATCGTTGCTTTCGAGCAGACTTTAGATTATACGCCGGAGGTTATCGGCGGTTTGTCGTTTAAGAATTTGATGACCGGGGTGTTAGGTGGAGAAGGTGTAGTTTGTCGGTTCAGCGGTAACGGTCGTTTGTGGATACAGTCTCGCAATTTAGACCCGCTGCTCAATTTCTTACATCCTTTCCGTCCCGTGGAATCGAGCAATTAATGCGGAGCCCAGAAACCCGGTTGGTAAAAAACCGGGTTTTGGATTGGATGCCCAGAAACCCGGTTGGTAAAAAACCGGGTTTCGGATTGGATGCCCAGAAACCCGGTTGGTAAAAAACCGGGTTTCGATGCCCAGAAACCCGGTTGGTAAAAAACCGGGTTTCAGATTGTTAATTGTTAATTACTTATGACAGACAGAAATCCTCCCCCAACGGCGCGACAACTTTTAACTATTCTGGCGATTTTTGTGGGATTTATCGTTGGCGTAATTTGGTTGTTGCTGCTGTTGGTGGATAATTTGGTTGTATTAATTCCGGTGGAGGTGGAACAACAACTGGGACGGTTGATGGTTCCTCCTTACGAACGGGTGGCGGAACCTTCTCCCACTCAGGATGGGTTGAATCAACTTTTGGATGGGTTGGAGGAGGAGTTGGAACCGCCACCGGGCCAGGGACGAGATTTTCGGGTTTTGTACGTTCGGGAACCGACGGTTAACGCGATCGCTATTCCGGGCGATCGCATCGTTATCTATGAGGGTTTGCTCTCCGAGATGGGGTCGGAAAACGAACTGGCAATGATTCTGGGTCACGAGTTGGGGCACTTCGCCCATCGGGACCACTTGCGGAGTTTGGGGCGGGGGTTGTTGTTGCAAGCGGTGGCGGGTTATTTTTTGGGGGATTTGAGTTGGTTGGAGTCGGCGGCGGTTGCTTTGTCGGCGGCGAGGTTTTCTCAATCCCAGGAACGAGGGGCGGACGAGTTTGGTTTGGAGTTGTTGAACGAGTATTATTCTCATGTGGCGGGGGCAACGGATTTTTTTGAGAGGTTGAGGGAAAAACGGGGGGTAGAGTTTGCTTTTTTGAGTACCCACCCCAACCCGGGCGATCGCGTCCAGAGATTAAACCGTTTAATCGAACAACGAGGTTATCCCATCGGCGAAAAGCAACCTTTGGGAATGGGTAATGGGTAATGGGTAATGGCAATTAGTTGTAGGTCGGGCTCCGTGAAACTCCACCCAACACAACAATCCCCTATTCCCTATTCCCCATTCCCTAAGTTGTAGGTCGGGCTCCGTGAAACTCCACCCAACACAACAATCCCCTATTCCCTATTCCCCATTCCCTAAGTTGTAGGTCGGGCTCCGTGAAACTCCACCCAACGGAACAATTCCCAATTTCCAATTCCCAATTCCCCATTCCCGACTTTAGTAACAACCCACTAACTGGGATAATTCGGTACCCACTGCGGCAATGCGGTAGAAAGCGATGCCGATGCGTCCGTTGGTTAGGTTGAGTGAGAGGGCGGGGCCGCCTTGGATGATGAGGAAGGGTTCTTCGTAGTAGTTGTAGGTGGCGTTGGAGATTTCCATGCGGACATCTGTGGGGCGATCGCCTCGGAATTTGTCTAGTCTGGCGGCTAGGTCGGACCAGTTTTCGGGGAGTGGTTCCTCTCGGTCTCGGAATTGTTCGGGGTATTCGTTGCCGTAGGGACCGATATCGAAGACTTTGAGGCGGACTCTTTGAATGTTTTGTTGCTGGCGGAGGGCATCTAGGCGATCCAGGAGTTCCAACCATTCGGGAGGGGGGGTGGCGGCTAGGGGGTCGCCGTAGGAACGGGGCTGACATTGGAGGGCGGCGGCGGGAGTGGCGGCGGCGGTGGCGGAGATTGCTAGGAGGAGGAGAGGGGCAAGGGGCGGCTTGTTTTTCATCATTTTCATTAGTTTTTCGGTAGGAATTGCGAATTAGGAATTGGTAATGGGTAATGGGTAATGGGTAATGGGTAAATCGAATATGCAGCAAAAATATGGTATTTTTTTCTTGTAAAGAATGGCATTCCGATTACCTATTACCTATTACCAAAAAGCGTTTTTTTCTTGTACCTCAGCGATACGGGAAATGCTATATCCCTGAAGCGATCGCTACTCACTTAATTAAGCGATTGAAAAACCTCTTTTCCACAAATTCGCCACCCGGGATAGATTTGCGCAACCAACTTATTTCTAAATCCAACTTTTCTTCTTCGCTTAAACACCAGTTTAAATCTTGTTTTCGCAGTCTGTTGGTAACTTCGTACAAACACAAAGCGGCGCTCACCGAAATATTAAAACTTTCGCTAAATCCTTGCATCGGTATTTTCGCGCAAATATCCGCTCGTTCCACCGCAAACTTTGACAAGCCGGTAATTTCTGCGCCAAACATTAACGCCAACTTTTTATCCACCGCCAATTCGTCGATAGTAACTTCCTGCTGGTGGAGAGTTGTTGCGACTATGGTATAACCTTCGGCTTTTAATCGAGCCAAACAACGTTCCGTGTTATTAATTTTTTCCTCATTATAACGAGATAAAGTCAACCAGCGATCGCTCCCCAAAGTTACGCCGTGGCTGACGGTAAAAGTATTTTTATTCTCGACAATATGTACGTCTTGCACCCCAAAACTATCGCAACTTCTGAGAACGGCGCTGGCATTATGAGGCTGATAAATGTCTTCTAAAATTACAGTAACGCGACGGGTTCGCTTCTCCAAAACCGATTTAATTTTTTCCCGCCGCGCTTCAGTTACAAATTGACTTAAATAAGCAATTAATTCTTGTTTTTCTGCTCCCATCAAGCTCCAGATTTAATTACAACTTTAAACTCAACAAACGAGACAGCAAAGATTGCTGTTTTTCTGCCGCCGATGGTACTTGATATTCTTTAACAATTTCTTCCATCGGCACTTGTCTTTTTAGGTTATCAAATACGTTCACTTGATAAGCCAATTTATTGTCAATATCTAGCCCCGTCAGCCAACCGCTTTTATGATGATAAGCGCTAGTGTCGATATCCAGCCAACCATTTCCTCGTACTAATTCTCCCGGTTCTACCCCATCAAAAGTAAAGGTAATGGTATGACCGGTGATAATTAATTTATCCTTAAAAAATGGTTTTTCTATGTGATGAAAATCTTTACGAATCCAACAAAACTCGTTAATTGTTTGTTCTTTTAGAGGTTTTTCTGGCTTAACTCCTGCATGAACCAACCAAACATCTCCTAAATCTAAATAAGCAGGCAAAGACTTAATCCATTCTAAGTCCTCGTAGGGCATAACCTCGATATCTCTATAACTTTCGATAGTTTCTCGTCCGCCACTATAAAGCCATGCCTGCCATGCCTCCCGGTCGACTTTTCCCTCTGGCATGGCATTTAGCATCATGTGTTCGTGGTTGCCTAAGATACATTTATAAGGACTTTCTCTGACAAAGTTTACTACTTGAGCGCTTTTGGGACCTCGGTCGATTAAATCTCCTAAGAAATACACCTCGTCTTTGTCCCCGGGGGCAATTTCTTCTAGCAAGGCCATCATGCCATCGAAATGTCCGTGTACGTCTCCAATGACGATTCTCCGCCGATGTTTTTTCATATTTTTTTTTCGGTGAAAACTCAGCTTTTAGTTAATTTTTTGGCAGCCATTTTATCTCAAGAATTTGGATAGAAAAAAATGATAACTGCCGATTGTTTCGTTAATTTAAGAAACTTTAAGTTTTTTTAAGATTTGCTTTTTTCTTTCTTAAGTTTATACTACCCCAAATACTTTTAAAGTTTCCTAAGCCTTAACCGTAATTTTACCAAGAGCTGCTAAAACTTGGATTTTAGACTTTAGACAACTAGCCCAGAAACCCGGTTTTTTCAAAAAACGCCCAGAAACCCGGTTTTTTCAAAAAACCGGGTTTCTTAGTTACTAACTACTCAAAGCGCGGAAAAACTTTTGCAGTTCGGCCATAAAACCTTTTTTCTTCGGTTTGGGGGCGGAGTCGCTAGCTTCTGGGGCCTCGGTTGCTTGACCGGTAGCTTTGGCTAAAATTAAGTCCAAATTATCCCCCATCGGTTTTTCTGGAAGTTCGGCAATTAATTCGTATTTACCCTCCTCCGGTTCCAACCAAATTTGCCAAGGGGAAGGATAGCAACGAAATAAAGTAAAACCATCCCCAGGCCGCAGGTAATAACAAGATTGAATTTTGCTGATAAACCGTTCTCGCAGTTGGCGGGCGGCGTAGCCGATGCCTACAATAGAGACATCCTCCAACCGGGGCAATAACATCACCACCGGGCGATCGCCCGCTAAATTAGATAACTTTTCTGCCTGGGCCACTTCTATCGACGAAGGACAAATCAATAAAAATCGTCGGTCTTCCTCTTCGATCCTTGCATCCACTGGGGACCTGCTAGTGCCCAAGTCCGTGACTTTAAAAGGAACCTCCCCCCAGTCGCGACGGGCGAGGGCCGCAGCGCCGGTATCGGGAAAAAGGACTTTAAGGCCTGTATCCGGTTCCAGGATAGCCGGGATGAATTCTTGAGCGATCGCCTGTGCTTGGAGTTCGATTTCCGGTATGACCACCTCCACCGAAACGAGGTTGAAACCGTCGTCGAGGGCAGCTTTGGTAGCTTCTTTTGCTTGGGCGATCGCCTCGTTTAAATCTGTAGGTAATTGAGTCATCGATTACAAGTAGTGTCGTTTGTTGGGGCCAAAAAAAACCCCCACCATCAATCCTAGTTAAAATTGGACTCAGGGAACAGCCCATCTTCTGAATTATTCCAAATAAAAACCGACGAGGAAAAAAAATATGTCTCAACATCCATTTGCCCTAGAACTCGGCGAACTCGAAGAAGTCTTAAAATCGAGTTCTGAAACTAACAGACAGCAAGCACAAGCAGCAGAAGAACCAGAAGGTTGCGACTGCGACAGTCCTACAGAAGAAGATGCCACTACCGAGAGAATGGGAGAAGAAGGAGGCAGCGAACCTGACGAGTTGCCCGACGCCACCACCCTCGCATTGGGAGAAGAAGGAGGCGACCTACCACCAGACTTTCCCGACGCTACGGGCATCCTGGCAGAACAAGGCGGTTTTATCTCCGAGGCGCTACCCGTGGCAACCACTACAGCAGTGAGAGAAGAAGAAGGCGAGTTACCTTCACCGATCCTCGAATCTGAAGAAGATGCTACTACCGAAAGACTCGCAGAAGAAGGCGGCATGGAACCTCAAGAGTTACCGCCCCCTCCTCTCAGTCCTGGGGATATTATCTTCGATCCGCTACTTCCTCCTCCCCCAGATTTTCCCGATCCGACCGGCATCGTAGCAGAACAAGGAGGCTTTTTCTCGGAAATACCACCCGGTCCCCCAGACATTTTCTTGGAACCCCCTGCCCAACCAACCACCCTGGCAGTGGGAGAAGAGGGAGGAGATGGCGATGTTGAAATTGCCGAGGTTGAAACTTTGGCAGGAACTCCAGATGAGGGTAATTTGGAATTTATCACCGACGCCTTCGGCGAACCCGGCGGTTTTGAGGCGGATGCTTACGGAGAACTTTACCCGGAATTAGTAGATGCCGTTAATAGCGGAATCGTACCATCGCTTTTAGACCATTACGAAGCTTTCGGACAGTTTGAACCGGAACGCATTGGTATTTTTGGCGGCAATTTCGAGCGTCCCGATATTGTCACTTCCTTTGGCAACAATACTATTATTAGTGGGATTCCCATTATTGGCTACGACCCCCTCGTTGGCGATTTCATTTTTAATGGAAACGGCAGCGGCGAATTTGGATTTGACATTTTGATAGGCGAGTCGAGTCTCACTTCCACCGAAACATTTGTCTTGGGCAACAGTCAATCTCAATCTTTTTATGTCGGCTCGGGGGATGTCGATTATGCTTTAATTCAAAACTTCGATGTCGGTTCCGACAAAATCCAATTATCGGGGGTTTTAACCGATTACAATTTTACATTTTTTGATAACTCAACCAGGATTTCTACGGCAGCGGACGATTTAGTAGCGGTGGTAGAAAACGTTCCTAACATCCAGGATGCCACTCTAATCTTTGAGGGTTAACCGTTCCTAAGAAAAACAGTCAATATTGTCATTGCGAGTAGAACTGTAGAACTGTAGGTTGGGTGAAGTGAAACGGAACCCAACAATAATTATGTAGGGTGCATCTCAATGGGAGCATCTCATATTTCCAAAAATACTTTTTTTCTGCTAAGAGTTCCCTCTTTTCCCGTTCCCTCTTTTCCCGTTCCCTCTTTTCCCGTTCCCCGTTCCCCGTTCCCCGTTCCCTAAAAGCGTTCAAATTTTGGGTTTATTCTTGCATTGAGATGCTCCCCATCTTAATTTTGATATTGCCAGTAATTAGATGCTTTTTGTTAGTTGTTAGTTGTCAGTTGAGCAATTAACAACTAACCACTAACAACTGACAAAGATAGTTGATTTTTTGGTCTTTTTGCAAATATGGGATGCTCCCATTATGTATTTTATGAGATTCAAACTTTTTGAGGCCCCATTAAGTTTTAATGGGACTGTCAAAAATTAAAATCTCGGTGGCAGTGCAGTCCTATAGTTGGGTTCCACGTAGGTCCGCACAACCTACATAAGCTTTCAAAATAAACCATTCCCCATTCCCTATTCCCTATTCCCCAAAATGACAATTTTAATCTTAGGCAGCGAAGAAGACTCCCACGCCGCCTACTTAAAAAAAGCCTTAACCGAAAAGGGAATAGAAAACGATTATTTAGACTCTCGTCAATTCCCCACTCAATTAAAAATCTCCTGGCAACCGGTCAAGGGAACCGGTTCTCTAGTTTTACCAAACAGCAAAAAGTTTAACTTCTCGGAAATCAAAAGCATTTTCTGGCGGACTTATTATGGAGTAAAAGTTCCCAAACTTTCCAACTCCTATCAACAAAACATCGCCACTAACGATTCTATGGGGGTTTTACGTTCTTTCATGGAAGCGACTGCCGAAAAATGGGTTAATTCCTGGCAAGCTTATCAATTTCATAAAGAAAAACCTCTACAATTAGGTTTGGCAAATAAAATCGGCGTTACCATTCCCGCGACAATTGTTACTAACGATGCCGCCGAAATTATTGAGTTTGCCGAAAGTTATCCACAAGTTATTTTTAAACCGGTTTATGGCGGTTCCCACACTCAGTTTTTAACTAAAGAACATCTGGATAAACAACGTTTAAATTTAGCTTTAAGCATTTGTCCAGTCACCCTCCAAGAATATATTCCCGGAACGAATATCCGCAGTTACGTTCTCGGCGACAAGGTTTATTCGGCGGAAATTCGCAGCGGTTCGTTAGATTTTCGCGAGGATAAAAAAGCCGAGTTAATAGCAGTTGAATTACCGGAAGATGTTAGCCAACAATGCGTTGTAATTGCTGAAAAATTTGGTCTTAAATGGACGGGAATAGATTGGCGTTTAAAACCTAATGGGGAGTATGTATTTTTAGAAGCTAATTTTAGTCCGATGTTCGTTCATTTTGAAAGGAAAACCGGTTTTCCGATAACTGATAATTTGATTGATTTATTAATGGGTTAATTTGAGGCGACAGGAGATTTAAGAAACCGGGTTTTTTGAAAACCTTCGCCAACATGAAAAATGCTTTTGGTTGGTTGGTTGGCGATGGGGTTTGGTTGGCGACAGGAGACTTAAGAAACCGGGTTTTTTGAAAACCTTCGCCAACATGAAAAATGCTTTTGGTTGGTTGGTTGGCGATGGGGTTTGGTTGGCGACAGGAGACTTAAGAAACCGGGTTTTTTGAAAAAACCCGGTTTCTGGCGGGCGAGTTAGCTTGGAAAAATGACAACAGGAATTTTTTGCGTATTAACTAACAAAAAGCCATTACCGAAACCGGACTCCCAGAACCAGATTTTAACCGAATAATTCCAATTACCAAAGTAGCGCCAGTGGGAGGTAATAAATGAAGATTGTTGAGATTTTCTAAGACTATTCCCGACTGAGAAAGTATTAGTTTGTTGGTGGCGAAACTTTCATCCAAACCGCCGTCAACTCCGTGAGTGTCGATGCCAACTCCGACTATTCCTCTTTCCTCTAATAAAAATTTAGTCGTCTCTCCGGCAAAACCGGGAAAGTGTAATTTGCCTGCTTCATCTGGGTTGAGAAAAGAGAGGCGATCGCTCCATTTTTCCTGCCAACCCGCGTACAGTAAAACAACTGTTTCTGGAGCAATTAAATTATATTGTTTTTCCCATTCTTTAACGTCGTCAATGGTTAAAACGTAATCGGAATTAATCGCAGTTTTCTTCTTAATATTGATGACATTTGCAGCAACTACCAAAGACGAAGATTTATATTCATCAATTCCCTCTTTATCTGGATAAAAACTGTTAGGCGCGTTAATATGAGTTCCGCTATGTTCCCCCAGAGAAAACCGCCGCAAATAATAACCATCTTTCTCCATATCTGCTACGGTTTTAAATTCAATATTTGGGTCGCCCGGCCAAATAGGAATGTTGGGGTGGATGACGTGGGTTAAATCGATTATTTGGCTGTAATTTATGGCGTTCATATCGCCTCTAACCCGAGCCTAACTGAATCTTTTAAACTATAAAAATCTTCCATCAATTCTTCCATGCCATAGTGCAGAGGAATGCGACGACTGGCAAGCAATCTTTGAAATGCCAATTGATTTATTTGTGCAAAACGGGCAGCTTGGGCGAGAGTAAAACGTTCCTGCTGAAATAACATAACTGCTATTTCTATCCGCAATTGCCCTTCCGACATTTCAATTTTTTCTAATGTTTCTCGGGAAATAATAAGACTCATATTGCTATAGTAATAACAACGAACAATTAACACCGCCCAGAAACCAGGTTTTTTCAAAAAACCTGGTTTCTTAGTTTTTTGAAAACCTGGTTTCTTAGTTTTTAAAAAAACCCGGTTTTCACTCCCAAATCTTAAACACCAACCGTCAACCGCTGAGGCAACAAACGTTCTAAAATCAGAGCTAAAACAACTTCCTTGCCAGAATTTCACCGCGATTCAGGCAGCG
>CAZSTZ010000037.1:10610-22112 GCA_964609515.1 uncultured bacterium
ACTCCCAAATCTTAAACCCCAACCGTCAACCGCTTAGGCAACAAACGTTCCAAAATCTGACCCAAAACCATAGCCGTCCAGTCGATATCCGCTTCAGTGGTATCCCTACCCAAAGTCAGACGAATACCCCGAATAGCCTCCCTATCGTCATAACCCATCGCCAGCAAAATCGGACTCGGAGTCAGTTTGCCGCTATGACAGGCAGAACCGGCACTAATACCGATACCCGCCAAGTTCATCTGGCGGACAATAGTCTTACCAGTGACGACCTCCTCCTCAGAATCAGGAAGATTGAGACAAAAACTGACGTGGTGGGGGAGTCGGTGGAGGCGATCGCCCGTCGGAGTTAGATAAGGATTATCGGCCAAAGCGTCAAACAGGCGATCGCGCAATCCTATCAATCTCGGAGTTTCCACCGCCATTTCCAAGGCCGCCAACTCCGCCGCCACCCCAAAACCGGCAATAACCGGCACCGCCTGGGTACCCGATCGCAACTTCAACTCTTGTCCGCCCCCTCCCAGAAGCGGCACCAACTCCACATCTTTAGCAACATACAAAGCCCCCGAACCTTGAGGGCCATAAATTTTATGACTGGAAATAGACAGCAGATCCACCGGCAATTTCCGCACGTCAACCGGCAAACGCCCCGCCACTTGAACCGCATCCGTGTGGAAAAGAACCCCATTAGCGCGAGCAATTTTACCTAGTGCCTCCATAGGTTGGAGAGTTCCCACCTCGCTTTGACCGAAAATTACCGACACTAAAACCGTATTTGGTTGGAGTGCCACTTGTAAATCCAGAGGATCTACTCTGCCTTGGCGGTTTACTGGCAACCTCGTCACCTGCCACCCCCATTGTTCCAACAATCTAACCGGTTCGGCGATGGCCGAATGTTCCAGACTAGAAACAATCAGATGTTGGGGTTCTCGATAGCGCCTCGCCACCCCCATAATGGCCATATTGTCAGCTTCCGTACCTCCAGAAGTAAAGACAATCGAATCGGGCGGGGCGTGAATCATTCTCGCCACCTGCATTCTGGCCTGTTCTACCATCGTCGCCGCCCTTTGACCCCATTCGTGTAAGCTGGAAGGGTTGCCCCACTGTTGGGTTAGGACAGATTGCATAGCGGCGATCGCTTCCGAACGTGGTGGCGTTGTCGCGCTATAGTCTAGGTAAATTTGCATAGTTTCCTCTATTGCCTCAATGGTGTGGCCTTGGGTTCGCTCTATTTCCGTGCGTTGGCCTTTAGCTGAAATTGACTGAATCGAGCTGGTTTGCTTTAACTAGCTACCCGGTTTGCAAACGTTATAATCTTCATGGGACATAACTTTTTGGGGAACCACATAACTACCGAAGTCTTCACAAATCATGCGGTAGTTTCGCGTCACCGGAATGCTGACTATAAACCTATTGTGTCTTAATCTTTTGCCCCCGTATTCTCTATAACTTTTGTTATCAGTTAAGCCAGCAATAATCGATCTAGCTTTAACTACTACATAGTCGGGAAGACCTCTAAGATCTATTAAATCGTCAGCAAACGTAGCTTCCCATTCAAGTTTTTTCTCCTTTTTTTGTGCCATTTCCCGTTCCGCTTTTTCTTGTGCTAGCTGCTCTTGTTCGCAGCGGTGACACTTTCTACCATATCCTTTATGGCCGCAGGGAAAAGTTCTTTTTCTTCTAGGCATAAAACATTCACATCCTTTATTTATAGTCGCATCTATCAATGGAGTTAAGCCTCGCTCGATGCTGTTGGTTGAAGTATCGGACCGTCGAATAAATCGGATGCATCCCGATGTTTGTTATTTTAATCTAGTCTTAACTCTTAACTCCTTCTCTTAGCTCTTATAATTAATTGACTTCGAGTTGAGTATGAAGATAAGAACGAGCGATCGCTCGTTAGCTTGACAAACAAAGGACGATCTGCAAGTATTTGCAGCAAAAATTTAGTCATTACTGCTATTAAAACTTTGATAGCAAAAATTCCCACAACTATCCCCATCCCATCCATAGATTTTGGGGATAATTAATGTGAAGAATTATTGCAAATTGGAGCTAAAAGCACCGGTGTTATGATTAAATAATTAATTTGCCAACAATAATCCCACAAGAAATAGTCGCAGGTTGTTTTAACACGAAAAAAAGATGGGAGTAAGGTCACGCCCCGTCAATTTAGGCGCGGGGCGGAAAAACGACATCGAGTGCAAGCGTTTCATAAGCTCGACCGATTTCAACCGCCGTGGTAAAAAGGGGTGGGAGGGAAAAACCCTCCCTAATCTTCTACCGCCTTGGCCCTATTAAGGACGGTGATGTATTGCTTTCATCTTTCGTCCAGGCAATTATGGACTCGTGCTTTTAAGCTGTACGCATAGAAGTAAAACTCCTATTGCTAGGGTAATGGCCACCTTGCATAAGTTGCATTCCGGCACATCCAAATAGCACCGCTTTACCCCGAGTCAACTTTTAACTATCTGGTTTCAGAAGCTCAGGACTGGTGGAGCATCCCAAGGTGAGAACTTTGGCGCTTAAATGCAACGTAGTGCGCGAGCCACTTAGGCGGGTCAGCTACCTAAATTAACGAGGCAGTGAGCCCCCGTCTCTTTAGAGCGGGGTGCTGACCAGTGCATCTTATGTCCGTACTACTACGCGCCTGTTCGGTCTTGCTATTAGTTATTAGCCTGACAGCCTGTCCCAAAAAGGAGTCCGAGCTTCAGCAACCAAGACCAACCCTGGCCCCTTTACCCCAAGACCCCTTTATTGAAGCTTACTTCAATCAGTCCCAAGCTTCAACTTATACCGAACCCTATCGCCACCAAGCTAGACTGGGAGACAACTTGGAAGAAATTATTGTCGAGACTATTGCTGGGGCAAAGTTAACGGTAGATGTAGCAGTTCAAGAATTTCAATTGCCGGAAGTGGCCCATGCTTTGGCGGAGAAACACCGAGCTGGAGTTCGGGTTAGAGTAATTATTGAGAATAACTACAATCGCCCTCTAAGTAGTTTAACGGAGGCCGAAGTCGGTCAATTGCCCGATCGCGATCGCCATCGCTACGAAGAATTTTTCCAACTGGCAGACATTAACGCCGATGGGCAGCTCGCCGAAACAGAAATTAATCAGAGAGATGCCCTGGTAATTTTGGCCAATGCTGGAGTGCCGTTATTGGACGATACTGGAGACGGTTCCAAAGGCACGGGCCTAATGCACCATAAATTTGTCGTCGTTGACGGCCAAACGACCGTAGTAACTTCGGCTAACTTTACCACTAGCGGCACTCATGGCGATTTTTCCGAACCTACAAGTCGCGGTAATGCTAATAATTTATTGAAGATTGATAGCGCCGAATTAGCTAATTTATTTACTGAAGAATTTAACTTGATGTGGGGCGACGGCCCCGGGGGGAATTTAGATAGTAAATTTGGCATTCAAAAGCCGTTGCGACCTTTACAGCAAGTTAAAATTGGCGAAGGAAAAGTTGGGGTGCGTTTTGCTCCCACTTCTCAAAGATTCTCTTGGCAAAATAGCGTTAATGCTTCCATATATGAAACTTTAAATAAAGCCAGAAACACTATAGATTTTGCCTTATTTGTATTTTCAGAACAAGTTTTAGTCGATTCTTTGGAAGCCAGACAGGAAGCGGGGGTAGAAATAAGAGGATTAATCGATTCTAATTTCGTTCATCGCTATTACAGCGGTGCTTTGGATATGATGGGGGTTGCTTTATCTTTGAATTGTAAATATCAACCGGGAAATCGTCCTTGGAAAAAGCCGATTTTTACGGTGGGAAAAGCTGCTTTACCGCCAGGCGATCGCTTGCATCATAAGTTCGCAATTATTGACGGCAAAATAGCAATTGCTGGTTCTCATAATTGGAGTCAAAATGCAAATTTTACTAACGACGAAACTTTATTAATAATAGAAAATCCTACGGTAGCCGCTCATTTTCAACGAGAGTTTGACAGGCTGTACCAGAATGCCGCTTTTGGAGTGCCACAAGCAGTAATTAAAAAAGTAGAAGAGCAGGAAGAAAACTGCGTTGCGATCGAATCAAGACCGGGGATTTTTAGAACTCCTGGAGAGAAAGTTAATTTGAATCTTGCCAGTCAGCAAGAGTTAGAAACTTTGCCGGGGATAGGACCAAAATTAGCAGAGGAAATTATCAAAGCCAGAGCAGAAAAACCCTTTACTTCTTTAGCTGATTTAGATGACGTTCCCGGTATCGGACCAAAGAAGTTAGAACAGTTGAGCAATCTGGTAACTTGGTAATAGGGAATGGGGAATAGGGAATAGAAGTAAATGAGCAACTCAATGCACGGGATGTAACGGATGGATTTGGGAAAGCTAATTGTTAATGGGGATAAATTAGCAACCACCAATTCCCAATTCCCCATGGACAATTCCCCATTCCCTATTCCCCATGAATTTGATAATTGTTAAGAGGTAAAGAAACGGAAAAAGATTGAGGTTTATTGATTTTTTTAGGTTTTTTTGGGAAACTATCCAAAGCTTGTAAAGCATCAATAATAGCATCATAAACCATCGGTTCCGACTCTCGAAGGAGCATCATTTGGAAACATTCGATGAGATGCGATCGCGAAATCCAAGAATTTTTTGAATTAAAGCGAGTTTCCCCAGGGGATCGATTCAAGCGGCCAAACAATTTATTAGGATCGTTTCGAGAAAAGTTAGTATTAGAAATCCAGCGAGTAATTTCGCGGACAGCAATCAAACGTTTTAAAGGCTCCGGATCGGTAAGATTAGTAAGCATACCTTCGAGATAAGCTTGCTGTTGAGTGGCTCTATGACTAATAACCAGCCAAACCAACAAACCAATAACCACCGCCAGACCCAAATTTTGTAAAATAATACCAGAAGCGATCCAGTGGTTTTCTAAATCGACCCAGATCGAAACGCTCATGTAAACGCTAACCGTAGCCAAGGCCCCGCTGCCCACAGCCAAAGTTAACTGACGGTTAGAACCGATGGAAGAGCGCCAAAATTCCGACCAGCGAACTTGCCAATCCCACTGCTGCATCCGGTAAACTAAAACCATCATCGCCAGGCCGGCGGCGGAAGACAAAAGCAACTTTCCGTTCCAATAACCCCAAGTCGTGACGATAGTCAGACCCAGCAACCATCTGAGGGTGTTGGGGTGGCGCAGAAAAGTTAGTTTATGCCAAAATCGAGTAGGGAGAGGCGATCGCCTTGACTTATTTCTTGACTTGTTTCTTGATTGTGGGGTTGAAGCTGTTGGCTCCTTGGCCTTTTTGTGGAGGCGATCGAAAACTTTAGCACCTTCCTTAGGCCATCTACCTTGAAAAACATCCGGCAGTCTGCGACCTTCTCTGGGGCGTAGAGTTTTACTAATAATCAGATTATCGATGGTTTTTTTAAGTGGATTCATTTGAGCTCGTAGAGGAAAAACCTAGTTTTGTTTGCTCGGGCAGAGGCAACCCAAAAAATTGCGGACAATTAAGAATTTCTCTGGAAAAGAACGACAACGCGGTATCATAGCTGCCCCCCATTAATTCTTATCTTTCATTTTCCGCCCGCGAGAAAGACAAATAAATAATTGAGATGATATTATTTTAATCTTAAAGTTTACCACAAAAAAACCTGATTAACCGGGGATAGCATTAAATTGGGATCGCTAATAGGTTATTGTTAAGAAATAACTGGTTAAAGCCAATATTATTTATTGGGCAAGAACGGTCAGTTGGCTCTAAAATATTCTCTAAAATATTAAAGATGCCGAGCTTGGTCGATCTAAGTTGGATTTGATGCTAAAAAGTTTAACATTATATTAAAAGCTCTTTAGATGGACTAACAACAAAATCTTGCAGGAAAACCCATGTCAGACAATCAAAATCAATTCACAGTTCACTTCTGGGGCGTAAGAGGTAGCATAGCGTCCCCTGGAGCAGAAACAGTAAGATACGGCGGCAACACGCCTTGCGTGGAAATGCGAGTGGGCCAAGAACGGCTAATCTTTGATGGGGGCACGGGACTTCGAGTTTTGGGCCAATCTTTATTATCCCAGATGCCCGTGGAAGCTCATATGTTTTTCACTCACTCCCACTGGGACCACATTCAAGGATTTCCTTTCTTTGTGCCTGCCTTTATTAAAATCAATAAGTTCTCGGTTTACGGGGCCGTTGCTCCTAATGGTGCTACTATCCAACAGCGACTAAACGACCAAATGCTTCACCCAAATTTTCCGGTCCCCTTACAAATTATGGGAGCCGACCTGAAATTTTTTGATCTCGAAGTGGGTCAGCCAGTGCAAATAGGGGATGTCAAGGTAGAAAATGCCTTGCTCAACCATCCAGGAGAAGCACTAGGCTATCGGGTCAACTGGCAAGGCTACGCTGCGGCCTACGTTACCGATACAGAACATTTTCCCGATCGCTTGGATGAAAATGTTCTCTTCTTGGCTCGTAATGCAGATCTTCTTATTTATGACGCTACCTATACCGATGAGGAGTATTCTTCTGAAAAAAGCCCTAAAGTAGGTTGGGGACATTCGACCTGGCAGGAAGCTGTTAAAGTGGCTAAGGCGGCTAACGTTAAAAAACTGGTAATTTTCCACCACGATCCCTTGCACAATGATGAATTTCTGGATCGAGTGGGAGAGCAGGTCGCTCAAAAATTCCCTAATAGCCTCATGGCTAGAGAAGGTCTTTCTATTCAGTTGATACCGCCTGCTAATGGGGAAAATATTTTTTCTGCGGCAGAACAAGAAAAGCTAAAAATACCAGAAAAACGACTGTAAATTGCCGAACCTTTTGGGAGGATAACAAACAGAAAGGTCGCGATCGCTCGATAGTAAAAAAGATCGGCTAGAGAGTAATAAAACAATTCCCAATTCTCAATTCCCAATTCCCAAGAAATTGTTTGCGTGTGGATAACTACTTCTTTAGCTAATGCTGTAACTCCAACAACCGTTGCACTCGGAAATTTTGATGGCATACATCGGGGGCATCGCCAAGTAGTTCGGCCTATATTAAAACCAGCTTTAATTCCAGAATCTCCGCCTAAAATCAATGGAGGAGATGGGGCAGTTGTTATGGCCTCAAATAAAAAAGAAGTTCCCTACTCCACAGTAGTAACTTTCCGGCCCCACCCGGTGGAATTTTTTACAGGTCAAGCTAAAAAATTATTAACGCCACCAGAGGAAAAAATAGCCCTGCTGGAAAGTCTGGGAGTCGAACAAGTGGTATTCTTACGATTTGACGAAGGGCTGGCTGCCCTTACTCCCGTAGAATTTGTGGAGGAAATTCTGCTGCGCCACCTACAGGCCCGTCGAATTAGCGTGGGGTGGGATTTTCGTTTCGGACGGAAACGGTCTGGAACGGCCAAAGATTTACAGGCTATTGCTGCTAGCTACGGTATAGAGGTTACGGTGGTCCCCCTCTACTATTGCGAAAATGGGGAACGGATCGGCAGTTCTTCGATCCGTCAATTTCTGTTGCAAGGAAATGTGGGGCGATCGAACCAACTTCTCGGACGACCTTACAGTTTAATCGGTCGAGTTATTCCAGGAGAAAAACTGGGTAGAACTTTAGGATTTCCCACCGCCAACCTTGAGTTACCCCCAGAGAAATTTTTACCTCGTTTTGGGGTTTATGCGGTGGAAGTTTTTCTGCCAAAACTGACGGACTCTTCTACTTCTTTATTAGGAGTAATGAATATTGGTTGTCGTCCTACCGTTGAAGGTAAAGCTCCAACGGTAGAAGTTCACCTATTTGATTGGTCTGGAGATTTATACGGTCAAACTTTAACCGTACAATTGAAAGAATTTTTAAGGCCAGAACAAAAATTTGCTTCCTTAGACGAGCTTAAAGCTCAAATTCAAGAAGATTGTGCGGTTGCTAAAAAGTTGCTGAAGGTTTAATTTTTTAACGGGAATGCTCGGGTGCATCTCAATTTTGAAGAAAACCCAAAAACGCGAAGCGTTGCGAGTGAAACGAAGCAATCTCGCTTTTAGGCAAAAGGCAAGAGGCAATAGGCAATAGTTGAGGAAAAGGCAAGAAGGGAAAAGGGAAAAGTAGATAAAAGACAGAATGCCCGATTTTTTTACTTTTTGAATTTTTGATAACCCCTAAACTGGTTGCTATATTTTTACAAATATGGGATGCTCCCGGAATGCTCCGAAATAACCAATTCCTAATTCCCCATTCCCAATTCCCCATTCCCAACACCATAAATTATGAGAGAACGTATTGAAAAGCTCAAAGAAAATCTAAGTCTTACTATTGTCGGTAAAGAAAGTTCTATCCGCTTAGTGCTAGTAGCTTTACTGTCTGGCGGTCACGCCCTTTTAGAAGACGTTCCCGGAGTGGGCAAAACTCTGTTAGCTAAGTCCTTAGCTCGCTCGATCGCGGGTAAGTTTCAAAGGATACAATGCACTCCAGATTTATTACCGACGGATATCACCGGCACTAATATCTGGAACCCTAAATCGGGACAATTTGAATTTCTCCCCGGTCCAGTTTTTGCTAACGTGCTGCTGGCAGATGAAATTAACCGCGCCACTCCTCGCACTCAGTCGGCTCTTTTAGAAGTGATGGAGGAGCGACAAGTAACCATCGATGGGGTTTCTCGTCTGGTGGGAGCCCC
This sequence comes from uncultured bacterium, assembly GCA_964609515.1. Taxonomy (GTDB): domain Bacteria; phylum Cyanobacteriota; class Cyanobacteriia; order Cyanobacteriales; family Microcoleaceae; genus CALKCV01. The sequence continues at coordinate 19,226 of CAZSTZ010000037.1, forward strand.
GTTTTTTGTTATTGCTACTCAAAATCCTATCGAATATCAAGGAACTTTTCCTCTGCCCGAGGCACAAATGGACCGTTTTACTCTGTCTCTAACATTGGGTTATCCCACAGAAGCGGAGGAGCTTCAGATGCTCGAAAGGTTATCTGGCGGTATGGAGCCTTCGGAGTTGAAGCCTTGTATTTCTCTGGAGGAGGTGCTGGAGTTACGTCGTCTTGTCAGTCAAGTTAAGGTCGATAAGTCTTTACAGCAGTATATTGTCAATCTGGTACGAGCTACCAGGGAACACTCGGAAATTACTTTGGGGGTCAGTCCTCGGGGTGCTGTTGCTTTGCATCGGGCGACTCAAGCTTATGGGTTTCTCGAAGGGCGGGATTTTGCTATTCCCGATGATGTGAAGGCTTTGGCTCCTTTCGTCCTGTCCCATCGTTTGATTGCTGCGGGGGGACGACGAGCTAACACAATTATCTCGGAATGGCTGTTACCTTCGATACCAATTCCCGAACTTTAGGGGAGTTTTTCCAAGGTCTATGGGTGCGCTGCGGCACACCTAAAAACGAATGGGGGTGCGATCGCGCCCCCATTTTTTTAGCTCCTGTAAAAAAAACACCTCTTGCCTATTGCCTTCTTATTTTTGAGATTAGGAGACTGCCAGTGCTTCTTCCTCTTCTTCTTCTAGTTTGTCGGAACTCTCTACTTGTCGTAAATGAATATGTTTGCGTCCCAAGGAAATTTCAAACTCATCCCCGGGTTTTAAATCCATTTGTTTGGTATAGGCCGCACCAATTAAGAGATTACCATTATTTTGAACGCTAATTCGATAGCTGGCAGAACGTCCGCCCCGTCCGTTACCGTTTTGCTTGCTGTCTAGGTCGATACCTTCTGCATCAATCAAGGCGTTGAAAAATTTCATCATGTTAACTCGTTCTACGCCTTCTTTTGTTACCGTGTAATAGCCGCACTCTCTAGCTTTTTCTGCTTTGCTAAGGTTGCCTAGCTCTTTGACTTTTTTAATTAGTTCTGCCCCGCTTAAGGGTTCTGGGCCTTTCTTTTTAGCCATATTCTTGCTCCTATCCTAATAGATTTAACAACAGATTTAAGCTTTTGGCTGATGCTTAATTTTGAACTAAGAAACTTTCCTAAGATCGTTCCTTCTCAAACTATATTACACTAATAATGCAAATTGTTAATCCCTGAAAAACAATTTTTTTCTGCCAATCTTGTTAAAATACTGCTGCTGAGACGGTCAAAGATTGCCCTTAATCGCTATTAGAACCTTGGGGGACTATTTTATTAGCTAGTTTGGCTAAAAATGAATGGCCATTTAATCGAGTTAATCTTAATTGTTGAGAAAGATGAAGTTAACCACTCGCGGACATTATAGCGTTAAAGCCCTTCTGGATTTAAGTTTGCAAAGAGCTAACGGTCCTACTTCTGTAAGGGCGATCGCTAAAAGGCAAGACTTACCCGCACCTTATTTAGAAAAGCTCTTGATTGAAATGCGTCGGGCGGGTTTAGTAGAATCTGTTAGAGGGGCAACTGGTGGTTATCAATTAGCTCGTTCTCCCGCTCAAATATCTTTGGGACAAATATTAGAAGCTGTGGGAGAAACAATACAGCCCTTGCCCCATCATTCTGCCGATGCGGATAAGGCCGAAGATTGGGTGACTTTTTCGATCTGGAACCGACTCGATAAAAAACTTAAAGAAGCTCTTTACAGCATTTCTCTGGAAGATTTATATTATGACGTGCGGAGCTGGCAAGCTTCGGTTGGGGAAGAAACAAGTTTTGTAGTTTAAAAGCCGATTTTTGTTAATTGTCAATTGTTAATTGCTCCATTCCAGTTTTTTGCTTTCCTTGGGAGATGCTGCCGGTGGTTAATGCTTGATACTGAAAGTTATACCAAAATTCGACTTGAGGCATTTTAAGAATAAGAAGAAGATTAAATGTCAAATTTCCAATTGTCAATTCCAGGGTTGCCAGTGGCGGTAAATTATAACTTAATAGTGGTTTTAATTGCTGCGGGCCTCGATTATTTAATAGGAGATCCGTGGGGATGGCCCCATCCAGTTAGAGTGATGGGTTGGGCGATCGCTAATTACACGAAACTAAGTTTTAAAATAACTAAAAATCTGACAGAAAATTGGCATCGATTAATCTTAAAATTAATTGGGGTCTTTTTAGCGATCGCCCTGATACTCGGCAGCGGGTTTATCGGTTACTTAATGGCAATCCTTTTACGCTCTCTATCTTCTCAACTTTTGCCAGTGGCGATGGTTTTAGAAAGTATGCTTTTAGCAAGTTGTTTTGCGGGTCGAAGTCTGAGGGATGCCGCCGAAGATGTTCTGAAAGTTTTAGAAACGGGGGATATTGTCAAAGCGCGTCAAAAATTAAGTCTTTATGTGGGCAGAGATACGGAAAATCTATCGCGATCGCAAATTCTGCGAGCAGTGCTGGAAACGGTGACGGAAAACGGAACCGATGGGGTGATGGCACCGTTGTTTTATGCTCTAGTGGGTGCCCTGATACCGGGTGTTGGCAGTATTCCTCTAGCTTTAGCTTACAAGGCTGCCAGTACCCTCGATTCTACGATCGGTTACAAGGAGGAACCTTATACCGACATCGGCTGGTTTAGTGCGAAGCTAGAAGATGTTTTAACCTGGATACCTTGCCGCTTAACGGTGATGACTATTGCCCTGCTGTCTGGCAAACCTCTTTACGTTTGGAGTATCTGTCGCAGGGATGCTATAAAAGATCCCAGTCCTAATGCCGGTTGGAGCGAGTGCGCTTATGCTGCCGCTTTGGAAGTGCAAATGGGAGGTACTAATACTTATAAAGGAGTGGTAAAAGATAAACCTTTGTTAGGAGATTCTGTAAAGGCGATCGCTCC
>CAZSTZ010000037.1:22212-36353 GCA_964609515.1 uncultured bacterium
GTTTTAGTCGATCGCGGTCATCGAGATTTACCAATTCAACCGGACTTTACCGGGAAACTATTACCAACTGCCAGAGAAGAAAAGGTCAAAGTTTACGTTAACGAAATCGACGGGCGGGATGGAGTGGAATTAATCAAGCATTTGGGGTAATAGTAGTAGCACATCTCAGTTAAAAGTGTGGGTAAAAATTTAACGATTTTTGTCAATTGTCAATTATTAATTGTTGGTTAGTCTGCCATGGTTCTATTAACCATTGACAAAGAGCATCAAGATTTTTATCCACAATTTTAGCTGTGCTGGGCTACTACGGCAAACTACCGCTACAACAATGCCAAACGGTGATTTGAGGAATTGCCGGGGAACACCTGGGCCAGTTGCGAGCCCTTAACTCCCATGTGTCCCTCTAAGACGGTGGCGATCGCGTCTCGGAAATCGGTGGTTACTTCCAAATCTCGGCCTTCGTATAACTCCGACTCGTCCAAACCCGGCCAGTCTCCGAAAACCCGGCCGCCGCGAATGCCGCCGCCCAACGCCCACATCGCGTTACCGTGACCGTGATCCGTGCCGGCATTACCGTTTTCCTTCACGGTACGACCGAACTCGGAAATCACCAAAATCGCCGTATTCGCATACAACGGCCCCAACTCCTTAACCAGAGTGGCGATACCTTCTCCCAGATGCTTCAACTTATTTGCTAGTTGACCGTTACTGCTGCCCTGGTTGACGTGAGTATCCCAGCCGCCGACATCGATAAATCCTAACTGAGTTCGGGAGTCGCCAACCATCACTCGCGCTAACTTGCTCGCATCGCTGGCAAAACCGACGGGGGGCGGGGCTCCGTTAGAAGCCTCCTCCATTTCCTTTTCCAGATCCGCCAGCAGCAACTCTCGCGCTTGGCGACCTTCTCGGTAAGCTCTGCTCAACTCGTCGTTGCCGGTATAGAGGCGATCGAAGGCTTGATAGATAGGAGGGCGATCTATCGGTAGGGGGCGAGTTGACTTGTTGCCCGTGGGCAAACTCGCCACCGGCATCTGGCCCACGAGGATGCGGGGTGGGGTGTCTCCTATATTCACCGCTTGAGTCGGTTTGTCCTTGGGCAGGTTCCCCAACAGGCGGTTCATCCAGCCCCCTGAAGTGGATTTATCGCCGGGAGTGCCGACTTCCATATAATGTTGGGCGTCGAAATGCGATCGCGTGGGGTCTTTGGAACCGCTGGCATGAACGAAAGCGAGGGTTTTATTTTGCCAAAGAGGCATGACATCGGCCAAAGCGGGATGGAGGCCGAAGAAACCGTCCAAGTCGATGGCTCCGTTTTTCTCTCCTGGTCGAGGAATGGCAATTTTTGGTCGCAACTCGTAGTATGTCTCTTCTTGGTGAGGAACCACCACGTTAAGTCCATCGACTGCCCCGCGCAAAAACACGACTATCAACCGCTGGCGGTTATTAGTTTGGGCGAGTCCTTTCGCCACCCAACTGTGGGCGCCGATATTGACAATACTCGAAGCAGATAAAACAGTTGCCAGTTGAATAAATTTCCGTCGTTTCATGTTTTTTCTCCTAATTGTTAATTGGGAATAGCTAAACTTGCGCCATAAGCAGGGATGAAATTGCCGATTTCATCCCCTTTTGCCTTTTGCCTCTTGCCTTTTGCCTCACTTCTATTACCTTTGCATCATTTCGGGACTGCCCAGAAGCACGACCGATCGCAGATTTTCCGAAGTCTCGCTGAGGGCGGACTGAGTTTCTGGGGAGAAGTCGTTGCCGAGAGTTTGAGCGAGGCGGACTGGATCTACAGCTTTTTCGTTTTCATCCTCGCTCAAATGACCTCTGGCGATGGGAACCGCCAAACCGATACGGCGAATCATGGCATCGGGGTTGAGCCAGGCATCTTTCGTATTTTTATAACCATCGGGAGTGGCGCTGCGATAGAGAGGCATTCCCAACTGGTTTAAAAAGCCCATAATTCTGTTTAAGTTGGGGCTATTTGTGTCGGTGGCGCGAACTGTAGAAATGAGATATTGATAGGGGGTTTTAAATTTGCTGCCGTAATATTGGGGGTCCCAAAATTCGGGACTTTTTAACAAGCTTTCTACAACTGCTCTAATGTTGCCATTGGTTTCTTGAAAGCGCTGCGCTAACCTGACTACGAGGGTTTCTGGTGGGTTATCGCTGACAAAATATTGAGCTAATTTGTAGCTGATGTAGCGGGCGGTGGCGGGATGTCGCGCCAGAATATCTAGGGCAGTTTCTCCTTCCTCCATGCCGCCGCCTTTTATCGGCACTCCTAAAAATACTTTATCGCTGCTGTCGTGGCGGTTGGCGTCGAACTTAAAGCCGCTGCCATCTCCTCCAACTCTATCTATACCCCAACCGGTAAAGATCCGCGCCAAGGTAACGACATCTTCTTGAGTGTAACCGCCATCTGCTCCCAGGGTATGTAGTTCCATCAGTTCCCGGGCGTAGTTTTCGTTCAAACCCTTGAAGTTGCCGCGGGCACCCTTGCTGCCCGGGGCCGTATTTTGCCAGTTATCTAAATAGTACATCATGGCCGGGTGGTGGGCGGTGGCACCGAGTAAGTTACGAAACTGACCGAGGGCGTGAGGTCGAATGGCGTCTCGTTCGTATAAACCTACCCAGACGCGACCGGGCCGGCCTTTTAGTCCGTAAACGTTGAAGTGGTTGAACCAGAAGTCGACCATTGTTTCTTGCAGTTGTCTGTTGCTGGCGATCGCTCTCATCAAACGCGCTTTCGATGCCTGGTTGAAAACCATTCTAGTGCGTCTGTTGACTACCTGTTGTTGGGCGGGAGTCGGTTTTTTCCCCGGTTCTCTCTCGGGGATGGCGTATTCTTTGAATACTTCCACCGGACTCATGCCCAAAGGGGGAATGTCTGCAAGGTATCTAGTGAGTTTCTCCGGTTCGGAGATAGATTGCGGTTGCAACTGGGATTGGATATACTTTTCGAGACCCGTTGCTTTGATGCGTTCTACTTCCCCGGGAGTGGGGCCGTAACTTATACGGTTGAGGGCGTGAACTATTTTGGGGGTAACGGGTTGGGTGTCGGCGTAACTCGGACTTGGCAGTCCCAACCACATTGTTAATCCCAATAGTAAGGATAAAATTAAAGATTTTGCTGTTTTTTTCATTTTTTGGGAATGGGGAATGGGGAATGGGGAATGGGGAATAGCGCAATTAGCCATAATTCTATTAACCATTAGCAATTTTAAACTGACTGGTTTTGTTTTTAATTAGTTCCAACGGCAGCCATAGCTTTTCCGGTTTAAGCTTACTTTTTCTGTTTGATTAGTTGTTGTTGGATTCTATTATAACCAACAAGCTCTAAATTGTCAAGTTTCGCTATCTTCCTTATCTTCTCTACTCTCTTTTCCAAAGATTAATATTACCGTCCCAACCGCCGCTAATTATGGTTTGACCGTCTGGAGTAACTGCCACTGCATTAACGTAAGCTGAATGTCCGTTTAAACTATCTTTTAATTCTCCAGAATTTATCTCCCAAATTTTAACAGTTTTATCCCAACTGCCGCTAACTAGGGTTTGGTTATCTGGGGCGATCGCTACGGACCAAACGCCATCTAAATGTCCGTTTAAACTTCTAATTAATTCCCCCGTTTCTACTTCCCACAAATTAATAGTTCCATCGGCGCTGCCGCTTGCTAAAATTTGACTTTCGCCGCTCATAGCTACTGCTAAAACTGATAAATTATGACCCCTAAAAGTTCTAATTAATTCTCCAGTTTCCAGGTTCCACAATTTAATCGTACTGTCTTTACTGCCGCTAGCTAAATATTGTCCGTCGCTGCTAATTGCCAAACTACTTATTAACCCCCGATGAGCTTCTAAAGTTTTTAATAATTCCCCTGTTTGGAGGTTCCAAAGTTTAATAGTTTTATCCCAACTTCCGCTGGCTAAAATATCGCCATTGGGAGATATTTCTACAGCGCTTACTGCATCGGAGTGTCCGGTTAAAGTTTGCAATAATTCCCGAGTTTTGAGGTTCCAAATTTTGATAGTTTTATCGTCGCTGGCGCTGGCAATTATTTCCGTTTTAGAATTAATTGCGATGGAGTTTATCGCCTCGTCGTGACCTTTTTGGTTGGCTATTATTTCTCTGCTTGTTAAGTCGCCGACGGTAAAATAACCGTTACTATTACCTGCTACAAAATAAGACTCGGAAACAGATAAAGAACTAATACTGCCGCTGCCAAAGTTAGGAGCGATCGCTTTTGCCACCCTAAACCCGCTACCGCCACTAACCGGAGAATTATTAGGAGGAGAATTGAGAAGATCGGGATTATTTGGCAATACTTCTTGACTGCTGGAAACTGTTGGCAGTATCGCGCTGTTTCGCCAGTTTAAAAAAGTATTAATTTCGATGCCACCAGAGACAATTTTATCGGAATCTTCTTCTAATTTAACAATACCGTTAATCCCGATTAAGCGCCCTTCCTCATCTAACACGGGTCCGCCACTCATGCCCGCCCGAACGAGGTTATCGTAGAGCAAACTATAGCCGTTTCTTGGTTGCTGGCGACCCGTAATTCTGCCGCTACTGCTAATAAATATTCTTTGTTGCAAGCTACCGCCAGAACGAGGCCAACCGGCCACATAAACGGTTTTTCCTTCTTCAATTTCTGCGGCATTTCCTAATTGGGCGATGGGGTAATTTTTGGTGCTGTAAAAAGGGGCGATCGCTAAGTCTATTCCCGGCAGTTGTTGGATGAGGTTGTAGTAAACTGGATGTTGTTTGCCGTCGGGAGTTATTATTTGATAATCTCCCGCTTTATCGACGACGTGCCAGTTAGTAAGAACGTAATAAGTGTCTCCTTTTTTCTCGACAATTACTCCCGTTCCCCCTCTATCTTCTCCGTCGATGCGGACTGTTATTTTTGTTGCTATTTGTTCGAGTTCTGTTTCTGTTAATTGGGCGGTTATTTGTGTTAGTAAAAATTTTTCTCCTTGAAAGTTTATCGGGATTTGGGAAAATAAAATGCCGCTTAAAATAGTTGGAATTATTGTTTTTAATTGCATGGTTTTTTGGGGTTTGTGCGAGGTTAAGAAACCCGGTTTTGCCGGAATTACCGGGTTTCTGAGATACGACTGGGGTTAAGAAACCCGGTTTTTTAGAAAAACCGGGTTTCTGAGATACGACTGGGGTTAAGAAACCAGGTTTTGCCGGAATTACCTGGTTTCTGAGATACGACTGGGGTTAAGAAACCCGGTTTTTTAGAAAAACCGGGTTTCTGAGTTGCCGGCTGACATTAATATGATAAACTATAAATTGCTGTTTTGCAATTGATAAATCAATGACTGTTGTAATTAAACCTCGAAAACTCAAAAAAACCGGATTAATATCCTCAATTTTTCTCTTAGGAATTGCGTTAATATCGGGGTGCGATCGCCCCTTTCAATTCCCCGGAAATGCCGCCATAGAAATCGTAGAAATTAACCCCATAGAACCCCCCGAAATGCCAGAACCGAGTCCTTATACCACCGAAGCTAAATTAATAGCAGTCGGCGATATAATGATGCACGGTTCTCAAATTAGGTCCGGTTATAACTCCCAAACTAAAACCTATTCCTACGAAACATTTTTTCGGGAAGTTAAAGACATTTTTTCTACTGGAGATTGGGTTATTGGCAACTTAGAAACTACCCTGGCAGGGGCAGAAGCAAAATATACCGGCTACCCTCGTTTTAACGCTCCAGCAGAATTAGCGGATGCCATCAAAGAAGCGGGATTTAATATTTTAACAACCGCCAACAATCACTCTTTAGATCGGAACGAAAAAGGAGTATTAAAAACGTTAGAAAACGTCAAACAGCGAGGACTTTTGCCAGTGGGAACCGCTGCATCTCAAGAAGAAAGCGAAGAAATTTTAATCGTGGAAAAAAATGAAATTTCTATGGCAATACTCGCCTACACTTACGGCACAAACGGCATTCCCATCCCCAAAGGAAAAGATTATCTGGTCAACTTAATTAAAGAAGAAGAGATAGTAAAAGACATTCTCGAAGCGCGACAGTTAGGAGCGGATATCGTCACCGTCGCCCTCCATTTCGGCAGCGAATATCAGCGACAACCTAACGCTCAACAAAAACAATTAGTGGAGGTATTAATTAAGGCCGGTGCCGATATTATTCTGGGAAGTCATCCCCACGTCGTGCAACCTTATCAAATTTTTGAAGTGGCAGGAGAAGGGGGAAAAATCAGAAAAGCGGTTGCCATTTATTCCATGGGAAATTTCATCTCCAACCAAAGAGGAAATTATAAAGATTTGGGAGTAATTTTTGAAGCGAACATTCAGAAAAACTTCCCAGAAGAAACCGTGGAAATAGTAGAAGTAAAAGCGTTGCCGACTTGGGTGCATCGTTACAGTGAAAATGGGAAATGGATTTTTCGAGTTTTGCCCTTAGAAAAAGTCCTCGCCGCTAAAAACGATCCGTTATTGGGTGCCAAGGATTATCAATTACTAGAAACGTATTTGGAACGAATGGAAAGTCACGTTAATTCTTTGAGCAATTAACAATTGACTGGGCGCGGACCAGAAACCGGGTTTTTTCAAAAAACCCGGTTTCTCAGATGTCGCGAATGATTTAGGATTGCTATATTACGCCAAGTCAAATAAGAGAAATTCGGCGTTTTCTTGGGCAGCGATCGCCAATTCCTCAACCTCGCTAATAGCGGCACCGTCGCCGGCACCCAGAGACAAATTGTTGAGGAGAATTTTGCCCCTAACTACCTGCAACCAACCGTGACGGGTGGGGGATAGGGAGTGGGAGAGGCGATCGCCTTTTTTCATTACGGCAGCGTATAAATCTACATCCTGATGCACTTTCACCGCACTTTCCCGTCCGTCTTTTGCCGCAACTAACTGTAGTTTACCCCCATTGCCCGCCAAGTCAAAGGCACGTTGTTCGTAACTGGGCGGCAAACCCTGGGTATCCGGCAGCAACCAAATTTGCAGCAAATGAACCGATTCGGTTTTCGAGTGGTTGAACTCGCTGTGCATAATACCGGTACCCGCGCTCATCCGCTGCACTTCCCCGGGGCGAACCACCGCACCGTTACCGATACTATCCTTATGTTCGAGAGCGCCCTGGGTGACATAGGTCAATATTTCCATATCCCGATGTCCGTGCTTGCCAAAACCCGCCCCAGGAGCGATCGTATCCTCGTTAATTACCCGCAGGGCGCGAAATCCCATATAGTCGCGATCGTAATAGTTGGCAAAGGAAAAAGTATAACGGGTATCCAACCAACCGTAATTAGCTTTTCCTCGTTCTTCTGCTTTCCGCAATACAATCATAGTTTTTAGGTAATAGGTAATAGCTAATAGGTAATGGGTAATGGGTAATGGGTAATAGCTAATAGGCAATTAGCAATTACCTATTAGCTATTTGCTACTTTTTAAAGCTTGGAATGACTCCCATCGCAAAAAGGAGGATTATTGGTATATTTGCAATTGCAAATAGCAACATTTTTTGCCTCTGTTACCTCAAATGCCATTGGCGCAAAATCGGTGCCGGCGTGACTGCCATCGCAAAAACTTTTCTTTTTAGATCGACCGCATTTGCACCAGTAATAAGTGCCCGCTTCTAATTCTAAAACAGCGGGTTTTTTATCCGCAATAACAGGTTCGCTCATTTCGTTCTCCTCTCAATAATAAACGTCAGGTTTTATACCCGCGTTTGGTAGTTGTTTTTTTGCTTATTTCTAAGTTAATCTAGTACCAGTTAAAACGTCAAGTACGCACTAAAAAGTCAGATAGTCACCAAAAAGATACTATGGAAGCTAAAACAACAGAAATAGAAAAGGCCAGTTGTCCGGTGGAAATTACCCTTAAGGTTATTGGCGGACGCTGGAAGGTTTTAATTTGGCGGGAACTGTTTCCAGGAGTAAAACGGTTTAACGAATTGCAACGGGCTCTAAAAGGAATTACTCAGAAAATGCTAACCCAACAATTAAGAGATATGGAGGCCGATGGCATCGTCCATCGACAGGTTTACGCGCAAGTCCCCCCAAAAGTCGAATATTCTTTAACTCCTTTGGGGGAAAGTCTAAAACCTATTATCGATGAAATGCATAAATGGGGCATCGAACATCTTAATAAAAATAGGGAACGTTCGTAGTAATCGCGGAGCGCGATTGAAATAGTTCGTAGTAATCGCAAAGCGCGATTTTAATAGTTCGTAGTAATCGCAAAGCGCGATTTTTCTCCAGTAGAATAATTCCCAATTCCCCATTCCCAATTCCCCATTCCCTACCTTCCCCAAATTGCGAGGCCGCCGCCTCTGCCTCGGGCGGCGATCGCTTTTTCTGTTACGAGGAAATAAGCAAAAAATGCTTGTTGTTTGACTGGTTTTTGATAAAAAGTTTCCTCGCTTTTTTTGCCGCCGCGAACGTAGTTATTGTAAATCGTAACTCCCAATATTTTGACAGTTGCCCGAGTAAAATCAAAGGCGAGAATATTCTTTTTAGTTAAAAATTTCACGGGACCGCTAAGGGCAAAACTAACTAAACCGACGCTGACAGAATTTTCAACCTTACCCGCTTCAAATTCCGAGTTTTTCTCTTCTATATCTGAAGGAAAATAAGACAATTTAACTGTTACGAAACCGGGCAGATAGCGACCGGCCCCCATGACGACTCCCGCCCGTTTTTGAGTTTTTTTAGTTCCGGTAATAAAACGTAATTGCCAATCTCCGATTAACTGTTGAAATTGGTAGGTTATTTTCTCTTTTTTAGTAGTTTTTTCTCGGTCGAGGAGGGCCGCTACAACTTCTTCTGCTGGAGGTGGGGCGGCGGTTTTTTTGACGAGAGATTTGGCGGCGTTTTCTATTACTTGTAAATTGTCCATTTGTTTGTTTTGATTTGCTATAATAAGTTAAAATTACAGTGACGCTTTGAGGTAATCCAAGCTATGACAACTTTAACTGCCACGGAAGGCATACTTATTATTACCACAGATTTGCCCTGTTGGCAACCCCCCACTTGGGAATATTATTTGAGGGAATTGGGAATTGGGGAATTAACAATTAGCAATTCCCCGTCTTATTTCTACTTACTCTTCATCGCTAAAATATGCCAAATTCTTATCTTCTTCAACCTCAAAAAATGAATCCTCAATGCCATCTTGACTGATGCGTATCCAAACAGCCCCAAGGGGCGATCGAATCATTTCATAATCATCAGCAATCCAACCAAAAGTTTCGATGCCTTCGGGCGTAATAATACCAACCTTTAAGTCTAATTCTATCAGTTCCGCGAGCGATCGGCAGCGTCTTTGACCTAAAGCAGTATTACAATGGTGATGTCCCCAAGCTACATTTATGGGAGTATGAGCTATGCGATCGCTGTAAAGTAAGGGCTCTAAGTGAAACAGATTAATGGTTGTCGATCTGGTCGCTCCTTCTATTTGTTCCGCTGCATTTTCCGAGGCACCTTTTTCAGTATAACTGATGGTATCGTGCAGAGAGTTATAGTCAATAAAACGAAGACATAAGGGACAACTACACAACCCCCGACGAAGAACCCCTTTATACTCATAATTTGACTCATCCAGCAATCCTTCTATATCTAAAATTGCCTGTAAATGTTTTGCCTGAGTTGTAGTATATGGACTGCCCGCTGTACGAACGATTAACCATGCTAGTACGCACTGGCACAAATAATTAGTTTCGCGATCGGCATATTCTGGGGCAAATACTCCTTGGGGCGCTCCCTCTATAATTCCTTTTTTATTACCAAGACTAGAAATGCGCAAGACATAATGGCCTACATCTTTAACTCCTTGACCCCGCTTTTTAACAGCTTTCCCGTCTTGTTCCAAACTGCGAATGCTCCATTCGGATAAAGGCGGTAAACTTTCTAATCCTTCATGGGTGCGATAAAGAATAAAAGCATTTTCCCCGATCGCGATCCAAGCATCTGTGCCACTGACAAAACTTGCTTTGGGTTTGCCGACGGAATCAAAATACTGCTCTGGATAAAGCCTAATAACATATCCATCGACATAATTAGATAGGGAAACTTTGGGCAAACTTTCATAAGGAATAATTACTTTATTACTCCGAACAACATGATTTTGGTAAGCTCCCTTATTACCACCTCGGGGGGTTGCAAATCCAGCCTTGTTTAGCTTTTTCTTATCCTTATCTCTCATAAAACTCCAAGCTGAAGTTGGATAAGTATCGTGTTTGCCTTTGTGTTTTGCCATTAAACGACAACCATTTTCGCCGCAAAGTTCTGGCAAGTTTTTTAAGCTCATACAATCTCCTATTTTAATTGTTCTAAAAGTCGATAAACATCTATTTCACCCGATAACAACTTCGGCAAAATCGCATCCAGAATAGAACGCAACCTCATATTTTGCTCTTGCATTTTAATCGTTTCCTCTGGTTTAGTAACTGACTGTTCCAGAGGCAGTCCTAAAAGAGCTACATATTGCAGGGCACTAATTACCTGAATAATTGCATCCTGTTCTGCTAAAGTTGGCACTTTTATTTTAACCTCAAACAAATCGGATTTATATAGCTCCAAATAAGTAGAACCATTGGCGATATTTTCCAAATACTCTTTATTCGCCCTCAACCAGTAAGCTAAATACAAAGGTCTCAGTTTTTCGCCGCATTGAAAGTTTAAAAAACCCTGATTGTTTGCCATTGGAACTGCATTAATCGCAACGGCACCCACTGGCGCTCTTTTGGTTAGCATCACCGTTCCCGGTGGCAGTAATTTTGCCGCACTACCACTTAATCCTTTTTGAGTAATCGTTCGTTCAGTTTTAGACACATAAAAACTGTCTGTAAACCCAGTAATTTCTTTCGGAGTTAGCCAGGGTATTTTCCCATTCCAAAACTCATCCTTTTTAGTGCTAGGAGTACCGCCGCTGTCAACGTGGATTATAAACTCGCTTTTGGGATGGGGTTCTAGGGTTACGGTTTGCCAATGACTGGGGCGTTTTAATAAAGGTTCTGCCAGGGAAAAACTATGCAATACAGTTAAGGCAATTTCTGAAGCTCGATAAACTTCTGAAACGCGACTTTTTATCTCCGTTAATTCGTCGCGCATTTGTTCCATATTCCATTGTTTTTTTTTGCGCTCAAAGCCAACATATCTGCCTGGAATTAGAGAGTTTTTATGAGAGTTTATTTCGGCGATGGTCGCAGATTTACAAAAACCGGGAATGTCTTTATAGTTAGAGAATTTTTCCGAACTGCGCCAGGAATGATAAGTATTAGCAATTAAAGAAATGTCTTCATCTGCGAGAAAGCGATGGGTGCGATCGCTCATTTTACCGAGGCGATCGGCGCAGATAAATAGAGTTTCCCCAGACCTATTTCTCAATTTGACATCCTTCTTATTTTTAGTAATAAACCACAGACAAGCAGCAATTTGCGTGGTATAAAAAAGCTGGCTTGGTAAAGCAACAATACAATCGATTAAATCCGCTTCAATTATTGCTTTTCTAATTTCGCCCTCCTTATGGCTGTGGTTTAAAGAGCCATTAGACATGACAAAACCAGCTATGCCATTGGGGGCTAAACGATAAATTATATGCTGAATCCAAGCATAGTTAGCATTATTTACTGGCGGGATTCCATATTGCCAGCGGTCGTCTTGCAGGAGTCTCGAAGCGCCCCAGTCGCTAATATTAAAAGGCGGATTTGTTAAAATAAAATCTGCTTTTAAATCTGGATGTAAGTCTTGATGAAAAGTATCGGCATTTTGACTGCCAATATTAGCCTTAATTTCTCGTAGCGCTAAATTCAATTTGCACAGTTTCCAGGTATTAAAATTAGATTCTTGTCCGTAAATTAAAATATCCTCTGTCCGACCTCCATAAGCTTTAACAAACTTTTCCGACTGAACGAAAATCCCGCCAGAACCGCAACATGGATCGTAAACAGAACCTCGATAAGGTTCCGCCATTTCTACTAATAATTTAACCACGGACTGAGGGGTATAAAATTCTCCTCCTTTGCCTTCCAAACGGGCAAATTGTCCTAAAAAATATTCGTAAACTCTGCCGATAATGTCTTGAGTTCTACTTTCTGCATCTTTTAATTCTATGGTGCCGAGTAATTCGATTAATTCTCGCAAGCGTCGGCTATCTAAAGAGGCGTAATTTTGGGGTAGCGCATCTTTTAAAGAGAGATTTTCTCTTTCAATAATTGCCATCGCCCCATCTACAAGTTCGCCAATATTTTGCTGGTTTGCGTTCCATTGGAGGTAAGTAAAACTCGCTTCTTTTGGAACTGTAAAAGGGCGTTCGTTCTCTAATTTATCTTGTTGGGTTGTCGTCCAAAGGTCTAATTGGCGATAGTTTTTTTCCAAACCATCAGAAATGTATTTGAGAAAAATCAATCCCAGAACGATATGTTTGTATTCGGCAGAGTCAATTTGACCGCGCAATTTATCGGCGGCTGCCCAGAGTTTTTCCTCAAATCCTAAGTTAGCACCTTGGCTTTTTGGCTTGTTAATTATGGTTTTATTGGAAGTCACAATTATAATTTTTTCTCCTAAAATAGTACGAGGGCTTCTCAAAATCTAAAATCTTGCCGGGTTATTACAACTGACGTTATAATAAACTGAAATTTGACGCTTTGAGGTAATGCAAACTATAACAACTTTAACTGTCACGGAATGCATACTTATTATTACCACAGACTTGCCCTGTTGGCAACCCGTCACTTTTGTAGTAAAATTTTATAAGTTACTTAAGGAGCAATGGAAAAGATGTCCAGAAGAGTGCTTGGAATTCATTTAGTCTGTCGAGGTGGAACTAATCTTGAAGAACTAGGAGACGGTTGGTTTAAAACCGGCTATTGGAAGATAGGCGAGCAACCTGCTAGTACGGCAGAATATTTAGTTCTCCACGAAAACAAAAATACTCCCTCTTATAAACAGGGAATAATTAAAAGTTACGAACGCTGGTTTCAAAGTCCAGATCGTCTTATTTTTTATGTGAAGGAAACTGAAACACCAAAAGAATGGGTCGGCGATGGAACTGGAGAAAAAGGATATCTTTGGTCTGAGTAGAACGGAGTTTGGGTGAGTAAGGTGCGCGTTGCGCACCCTACTAGCTGGACGGCGTTTTCTATTACTTGTAAATTGTCCATTTGTTTGTTTTGATTTGCTATAATAAGTTAAAATTACAGTGACGCTTTGAGGTAATCCAAGCTATGACAACTTTAACTGCCACGGAAGGCATACCTACTATTACCACAGAGTTTCCCAATTGGCAACCCGCCACTTGGGAAGATTATTTGAGCTACCGCGATAATTCTAATCCAGATAGGGTTAGACTGTTTTTTGATGGAGAAAAACTTTTTATTGAAGAGGGGGCAGAAGGAGTTAACCACGCTAAAGTTAGCGACTTATTTACCATGTTGTTTTGTTTCTGGTTTGACTTTTTCCAGAAGCAGACTGCCGAGAGTTTGGGACGCTGTTTGCTGGAAAAGGCTAATAAGTTAGCGGCGACACCGGATTTAATTTTATATAAGGGCGAAATGTTGGCGCGATCGCTTCCTCCAAACGCAACTCGTATCGATTTCAATAACTCCCCCATTCCCCATCTAGTGGGAGAAATTTCGGATACCACTTTGGCAACGGATCTCGATGAGAAAAAACAACTGTATGCCGACCTGGAAATTCCCGAATATTGGGTAGTGGATGTGGTGGGGAAACGGGTGTTAGGGTTTCGGTTGCAGCAAGATAAGACATATCAACAAGTAGCACAGTCGGTCGCTTTGGAGGGGTTGCCTATCTCTTTGTTAGGTCAAGCTTTACAGCGTTTGAGTCAGGGAACTAATATTAGTGCGGCGAGTTGGTTTGCGGGGGCGATCGCTAATTTGCCCTAGAGAACCGGTTAAGAAACCCGGAATTTCTGTACAATACCTTCGCCAATTTTTCATAAGGAATAACGAACCAGTTGTGATGAAAGGGGAGCGAGTTGTAATGGGAACGAGCCGCTCGTTGATGTTAGCGAGCCGATATTGAAGGGGAACGAGCCGCTCGTTAATGTTAGCGAGCCTCCAACTAAGAGGAGGGAGCGGCTCCCTCCTCTTAGGTTTGGTCTCGCTCCTCTTAGGTTTGGTCTCGCTCCTCTTAGGTTTGG
>CAZSTZ010000038.1:0-35474 GCA_964609515.1 uncultured bacterium
GCATTAGATAAAAAACCGAATATTCGATATTTTTACAAATATGGGATGCTCCCAATATCTTGTCTTTCCTACCCAAAATAAACAAACCCTAAAATATTTTTAGTATTTAATGTTACAAAACTTCAGAATTTATGTTTTTTTTGCATCTAAAAAATGAGATTTAAACATATTGCGGGGCCTTACTGCTGGCAGAATGGCCGTGTTGTCGATATCAAAAAAAAATCAACCCCCAATAACAGGAGGTCGAAAAGATCTCAAAAGTAGCTAAAAAACCGGTCAAGTATTTTTGGTGTCCCAGAAACCCGGTAATTCCTGCTTGCGCCGGGTTTCACAGGCCGGCGAGGCCAATCGAGTCTGTTTAACTGCCGACCGAAAAAGCATCTTCAGAGCTAGCACCCTTGGCGTTTAAGGGTTCTGATACTTCCCCTTCGTGGTGGTCGGCAAAAGAGCCTTCCGGTTCCTTGAGAAAGAAAGCACAAAGGAAAGCAACCATCATTCCTGCCACTCCGAGAACTTCAAAGAAAATCCGGTTGCCCACGTCCCCTTCTGGTAACAAACTGAACAAGGTCAGATAAACTACCGCTCCGACGTTACCGTAAGCTCCCACGTTACCTGCAATTTGACCGGTGACGCGCCGCTTAACCAAAGGCACGATCGCAAAAGTAGAGCCCTCTCCCGCTTGAACGAAAAAGGAACAAAGCATCGTTAGCAACACAGCCCCAGGCAGCCACCAGCCACCGTTTACCCGAGCCATCATTAAATAACCGATCGCCATTCCTCCAGTCAGCACTGTCATCGTCAGCTTGCGACTGCCCAACTTGTCGGAAATTAAACCCCCACCTGGGCGAGATGCTAGGTTCATAAAGGCGTAGCTAGCAGCGATTGCCCCCGCCAAGGCTTTATCCAGTCCAAAGGTTCCTTCAAAGAAAGCGGGTAGCATGGAAACTACTGCTAGCTCGGAACCGAAGTTAACAAAATATGTTAGCTCTAAAATCGCGACTTGGGAGAATTTATAGCGATCTACTGGGGGATATTTTTTCTCTCCCGCAACTAATTCTTTATTAGTTACCCAACAGTTATAAGCTTGGAAGGCATACAAACCGAGCAGGCAAAACCAAGCAATATAGAGTCCCGTTTGACTGAAGAAACCAACTTTGCTCAAACGCCATGCCAGCAAGCAGAGAACACCGGTTAAAGGTACGTTCATTAGCATCAGGAAGCCGAAGTCTTTCTGAGTGGTAACTTCTAAACCTCGCGCCCGTTTCGGTTTTTGATAAACCTTGCCAGGGGGCGTGTCTTGGACGTTGAAGAAGTACAGAACTCCGTAAGCGGCGGCGATAATACCCGTCAGGGCGATCGATACTCGCCAATTCAGCACGTCCCCAGAACCAAAGGTCAACCATGCTGCTATAGTTGGTAAGGTTAAAGCAGCTCCGGCAGAACCGAAATTACCCCATCCCCCGTAGATTCCTTCTGCCAGTCCTATTTCCTTGGGAGGAAACCACTCGGCGACCATCCGAATGCCGATGACAAAACCGGCACCGACGATGCTTAAGGCCAAACGGCTGATTACTAACTGGTTGAAGTTTTGCGCTAAGGCAAACCCGATACAGGGAATGGCCGCGTACATTAACATCAGCGAGAAGGTGATTCTCGGACCGTATTTATCTAATAGCATCCCGATGATAATTCGGGCGGGTACTGTTAGGGCGACGTTACAAATTGCTAGAGTTCTAATTTGACTGGTTTCTAACCCTAAGTCTGCTTTTAACGCTGTTGCCAATGGGGCGAGGTTAAACCAGACTACGAAGGTAAGAAAGAAGGCAAACCACGTCATGTGGAGGATGCGGTAACGACCGCGAAATGACACGAGTTCTGTTAACATTTTCTAGGTAATGGCTAATCGGTAATAGGGTTTTTAGTAAGCGCTAGAAATCTTTCTGTAGTCCCCTGCGAGGGGGGGTTGGTAAGGGGAGCATCTCAATGCAAGAAGAAAACCCAAAAACGCGCCCCGCGTTGCGAGGCAACGTTGCCAATCTCGCTTTTAGGCATGCATGCAAGAGCTCGTGTGGCAACAGTTGGGGAAAAGGCAAGAAGGGAAAAGTAGATAAAAAACCGAATATTCGATATTTTTACAAATATGAGATGCTCCCGTTGGTAAGAGTTAAATTCTTGCCTTCTTAAGCGAGATTGCTTCGGCTACTTTCAGGAAGTATCCAAGAGATTAACTCGTTTTCTCTCCGCCTCGCAATGACAAATTGTTGTTGCTTTTTACTTTCC
Source organism: uncultured bacterium (assembly GCA_964609515.1). Taxonomy (GTDB): domain Bacteria; phylum Cyanobacteriota; class Cyanobacteriia; order Cyanobacteriales; family Microcoleaceae; genus CALKCV01. The sequence continues at coordinate 2,281 of CAZSTZ010000038.1, forward strand.
TACCCAAGGAGTTACTTGTAATGCTCCTGTTGGTGTTAATACTACTAAAAATTCTGCCGTAGGTGTAGCGGCAATTTCTTGGTTAGCAATATTGCTTAAATTAGGTAATGGGGTTTCTTGGATGTAGTCTAATGCTGCTTTATTGATGTGTTGGTATTGAGCGATCGCTCCTTCTTTGGTTACTTTTACTTTATAAACTAAATTCTCAGTAAAACTGGGAATTTTTCGCCAAGTCGTATCTATTTCTTGATAGAGCTGTCCGTTTAAGCTTTTGATGGTAGTAGGGTCTGTAATTTCTGGAGCTATTTCTCCCTTTTCGGCTTCGGTTTCGCTCTTTAATTCTGTTGTTTCCAAAACAGTTTTTGTCGTTTCTTCTACTTCTGCCATCGCTACCGATGTTTCTTGCTCTTCGATCGCAGGGATAGTCGCACTGGCAACTTGCATTTCTTGTTGTTCTTTTTCTGCATAAAAATTATCGAGCGATCGCTGCCAGCTATTGACATAAAAACCCGTAAAAATTGTTAGTCCCACTACAGAGATTAATTTGATTGCTAGGGATTTAGAATTGTTTTTCTCGGTCATCTGGGTGGTAGTCATTAAATTTTGCTCCTTTTTATTATTTGTAATTGGTTCGTTGCTATTACTTGTTTTCCAACCAAACAATTAGCAACTAACTATTAACCATAGTTATTTTTGTCTTTGACATCGCTAATGGCAGCTTTTCGCTGCTAACGGTATTGGCTGTTACCGTTTTTCTTCATCGACCGCCTTTTCTTTTTCTTAATTCACACTGTAAGGCGATCGAATGGGGTGATTCGTATCTTTCACTACAAAATATTAAGTTTTATGAACTTTTGGAATTTTTTAAATGCGACTTTTGCATTCATTGGTTTGCTGAGGACAAAATAGCGAAAAAAAGCCCCGAAGGCCATTTTTAAGAAAAATTCCCACAAAAAAAAGAGGCCCTGCGGACCTCTTTCCCGATTTACATTGAGATGCACCTCTATTGCCTATTACCTCTTGCCTCTTGCCTATTGCCTCTTGCCTCTTGCCTTGATTTAAACCAAGCGATAGACAAAGCGAAGAGTTGCCCAAACCCCAGTATCGAGAGCCCAGTCATCGGTAGAAATGCCCGCCTTCTGCACCCCTGGTTTGCTGGCATTTTGCAAATCTTCCAACACGGCCTGAGCTACTGCAAAAGGACTCAAAACTTGCTTAATGGGCAGGTTATCTCGAATTAGACGCATATCCCCCTCCAGAGCAGCAGTACTCTTGCTAAAAGGTTGACTGCAAAAAATCAGATATGCTTCGGCCAGTCCTTCCGGCCCGCTGGTAGTCCAGCCAAATTCTCCTGCAGGAGTTAGAGAATCGCCGATCGTAGGTGGTACGGCGATCTCTTGACCTGGAGGAATTACCTGTCCTTGGAATAATGGCTGCACCGGGTTATTACTCGTAGTGGAAGTGCTAGGATCGAGAATCAGAGTTCTGCCATCGGTATCCACAGCCAAGAAAAGAAAATAAAGCACCTTCTCGCCATCGTTATGCAAGCGAAATTGAATCTTGCTGCCAATAGGTATATCGACCAAGCCAAGAGAAGGGTGGCGATCGCTACCAGTTTTGATATCTGTAGCATCTGCCTCTACAGTAGCTCGCAGCACCTGCACCTTAGACTCGGGAGTTACCGTTGCCAAAGTAGCCCTGACCTGGAGTTGAGAAGAGCCTTGATTTACAGTTGCTCGCAACATCTTACCTGCTTGCAAGCTTCTCATTCGAGGACTCAACCTCTGCACTGCAGTCTTAGCCGCCTCTTGTTCGTCTCCCACCGTATTAGGAATTAAATTTTCGCCGATAGAAAACAAGCCATAGCGGCCTTGATAGATAGAGGGTAAAGGAGCAGTGGGGCTTTGGGCGATCGCTCTGGAGCGCACTCGACTAAAAACATAATCTGCCGGTTGATTTCCCGCAACCACCGACACTTGAGGAATAGCAGAAAAACCGCTAGTGGCATCTACCCGTTCGATGCGCGACAAACTCTCCTCGTCGAGAGCGATCGTTAAATTTATCGGTTTTGACAAAACCCTAATTTTTTCTCGCACTAAAGATTGAGCGATCGAACTTGAGGAGCTGGCACTAACGATTTCTGCTTTAGCAGTTAAGCCGCTGCGGGATTTAATCCTTAAAGTAGCGGGCAACGAGGAGTTAGCTTGAGGCACTGTAGTAAAAATAGAATTAGTTGCCTGTAGCTCCACCACCTTTTGAGGCAGCCCTGCCAACCACAAAGAAGCTGTTTTGCTGCTCTGTTCTACAGACACTATCGCTCCCGAGGCTGCAGGGGCCCTTGGAGAGAAAAACCCAGACTCTAAAACCGAAGCTGCATTTGCCATCAAAAGGGTAGCATCAACCCTTGGCAATTTTGTTAGCTGGGGTTGCTGATAAAGTCCGCTTATCTCTTCGACAAAACTACCCGCCCGAGAAAAACTGACTTGCAAGTTCGTACTGGGAGTAGCTTCCCAAAGAGATTGGGTTAGAGCGTAAGTAAATAAACCGCAGCTAAAACCAGACCAGTCGTTTTCGCTGGCAAATTGTTCGTCTTTGCTAGCTGCTAACAGAAGTCCGGGGAATTGAGTTTCTTTAGAGCCTCCGGTAGTACCGAGTTGCCGCAGTTTGCTTTGCATTTCTCGTTCCTGAAGATTGATTTGTGTGGTTGCATGGGCCGGTCGAACGCGAATTCTGAGATTTCCTTGCCTATCGGTACCCGGATAGTTGTAGCTGGCATCGATAACGGCGATCGCCTTTGACGTTGGTAGCGATCGCATCAGCAGCCACACCGTTTCTAGCAACATATCGTTTGGTGCTTTTCCCTTCTGCTTGGTGGGCGGCACTCCATCTATAGTTACCAAACATTTTTCTACTTTTGCCTTAGAAGCTAACTCGCTTTCTATTCCAGGAGCCAAGGTAGTAATGGAACTACCTTTACCGCTAAAATGAAAGACTACCACATCATCAGGTTTGGCTTGAGAGCTAATCCGATCTACAAAGGCAGTTTCAATATTTTCTCTAGTTGCTTCTTTATTAGTTAAGGTCAGGATATCTGCCTGCTTAAACCCATACTTATAGATTAGAAGCTGTCGTTGAAGTTCGACATCTGTGACGCAACCCTTTAAAGGTGCTTCTGGATAATCGTTAATGCCCACCAATAGGGCTAATTTGCGCCCAGTAGGTTGGGCCAGAACCTGGGAATAGCGATCGCTGAGTTGCCACCACCCGGCCTCGCTAATTCCCAGGGCGGCCAGCAACCAACTGGTCTTTTCTAAAAATTTCCTACGTTTGAGTACCATATTAATTCTCGATATTTGTTACGCCAAAATCTTATCAAACTCGGAGGTTTCAACAATATTATTGTCGAAACGGGTAAAAAAAGGGTTAAAAATAACTCCAATACCCATTCCGACAAGTCCTATTACTAGAGAATCTGCCTGTGAAACCCGGAATTTCTGTAAAAACCGGGTTTCTGAAACACTGAAAAGCCGCACTTTCTGAAAATACTTGACCGACTCTCTAGGTTGATTTATTTTGGCCATCGCCGAGCTTACTTAGCTTGCATTGCTTTTATCAGCTCTGCCGCTACTTCTGGACGGGAAAATTCTTCTGGTGGCATTTTGCCCTGCCGCAACATTTCCCGAACCTTTGTCCCCGATAGGTGAATTCGTTCTTCTGGCTTGCTGGGACTGGTTTTACTCGTGGCCATAGTTTTGGTACGAGTGCAATAGAAAGCGTGTTCAAATTTCATCGGTACAATTCCCAACTCGCCGGGCTCGAATTCATCAAAAATGTATTGAGCGTCGTAAGTACCGTAATAGTCGCCCACTCCTGCATGGTCCCGACCGACTATAAAATGGGTGCAGCCGTAGTTTTTCCGCACCAAAGCATGAAAAATTGCTTCCCGTGGACCTGCGTAACGCATGGCAGCCGGGTTAATGGCCATAATCACCCGGTCCAGCGGATAGTAATGTTCTAATATAATCTCGTAGCAGCGCATCCTGACATCGGCGGGAACGTCGTCTGACTTTGTTGCTCCTACCAGCGGATGCAGCAACAAGCCATCTACAGTTTCTAAAGCACATTTTTGGATGTATTCGTGGGCCCGATGAATGGGGTTGCGGGTTTGGAAGCCCACCACTGTTTTCCAACTCTTGTCAACAAACATTTTGCGGGTATCCGCCGGCTCTATTTGGTATTTGGGAAATTGGGGGTGGGGTTTGCGTTCTAGCAACCAGACCGGTCCAGCTAGGTTTATTGACCCGGAGTTATAGACAACGGCGACGCCTGGATGCTTCTCCTCGTCGGTTCGGTAAACGTTGACTGCTTCGTGGGCTTTGTTATAGCGATATTTTTGGGTTAGTTCTAAAATGCCGACAAACTCGCCAGATGGAGAGTCCAAGCGCACCCAACTGCCTTCTTTGAGAGGTTCGGCCACTTCTTCTGGGACCGAGAGGGTGATGGGAATGGACCAGGCTACTCCGTTTTTCATCCGCATATCGGTGACTACGGGTTCGTAGTCTGCCTGTTCCATGAAGCCGGTTAGGGGGCTAAAGCCGCCGATGGCTATCATTTCTAAGTCGGAGAGCGATCGCTCGTCCAGTTGCACTCTTGCCAGGCTATCTCCGATGGCTAGAAATTCCTGCTTTTGTGCTGCTGTGGCTATTCTATTGATTAGATGGCCACCGTGTGCCGGTATGGTCTCTGAATGCTGACTCAAGGTAATCCTCTTATCTTAGAGTGAACTGCTATTAAAGGTTATGGAGAATTAATTTCTAATCCTCAATCCTACCCTGTCTGGGTGTCGATTCAATTTTTTACCAAAAATTCGGCCAATTGTCAGCCTCTCCGGAAGTTGGTCTTGTTAATCCTCAATTGTCAATTGTCAATTGTTAATTGCGACTTTACCATTAACAAAAAGCACCAGATTTTTGAACGCAACTCAAATAAAATTGCTAGCTCCATTCAATTCATCTAATTTAGCTTTTACTGTCTGAATATCTTGCCACATTAACCATTTTGGCTGACCGGGTTCTTTGGAAGAGTTTCTTAATAAATAAGCGGGGTGGAAAATTGGCATGCATAAGCGCCCTTCCCATTCCATCCATTGACCGCGAATTTTGCTAATTCCTCGCCGATCGCCTGTTAATGTTCTAACTGCTACTGCCCCGGTTAAGAGAATAATTTGCGGATTTACTAAGCGAATTTGTTCTAATAAATAAGGTTTGCAAGCTTCTATTTCTTTTACTAAGGGAGTCCGGTTGTGGGGCGGACGGCAGCGAATGGCATTGGAAATATAAACGTCGCGATCGCGATTTAATTCTACTGACTCTAAAACTTTATCTAATAGCTGTCCCGATCTCCCTACGAAGGGCAAACCCCGTTCGTCTTCTTGTTGACCCGGACCTTCTCCAATAATCATAATTTTTGCTTGGGGATTTCCCCTACCAATTACTGCGTTGGTTCGGTTTTTTCCTAAGTCGCATCTGTGGCATTGGTTACAATCTTTTGCTATTTCTTCCATCGTTTTATAACTACCTGGAGGAATGGGAGTTCTTGGGTTGGTAAGCATCGAGTTTCGATTAAGCTCTGCGTTAAAAAGATTTAGTTGTTTTTCCTCGGACATATTTGGCACTTGATTAGGTTTAACTCGTGTATTATAGCAGTTATTGGGAACTTGTTAATTGGGAACTTGTTAATTGCTTAACAATAATGCTAGAATGACACAGACCTGCTACCAATCTTCAAATAATGGGGTGCTACTCGATGGACCAATTAGCCCGGTCGTAGCAGTTTGGCAAATACCGACACGAGAAACGGTTGGCAACAGCCCCGGGGACAGGGCTTGAAATAAAAATTAAAAACTATTTTTTGTTTTTGCGCTTTGAATTATCTGAGAGATAACTTAAGCTTGACAGGTAGGTATTAATATAAACGAAGCTTTTTATCAACAATTAATGCAACATATTTCCGATGGCATTTATTATGTAGATCGCCGCCCAAATATTACCTTTTGGAATCAGGCAGCGGAAAGAATAACGGGCTATTCTTCAGAAGAGGTGATGGGTTCTAAATGTTCGGATAATATTTTAAGACACATAGACAATTGCGGTACGGAATTATGTCTTTTTGGCTGTCCTTTGGGTCAAATTTATAGAAGAAAAAGTAGCGGTTGCTACGTTATTAGATGCCGTTGGCGTGCCAGAATTGGAAGTGGGCATCCCGGCTCTGGGTGGCGGTGAAGCGGAAGCAATTGCGGCTCTCAAAAATCGGGGCTTGCAAGCTAAACTTCTGGGTTGGAACCGGGCCGTGCGATCGGATATCTAGGCTTCCATCGCCTGCGGTTTGAAACGAGTGCATATTTCGATACCGGTGTCGGAAATCCAAATCGCGGCTAAATTTCAAGGCAATTGCCGTCTGGTATTAGATAGACTGCGCGATGCCATTAGTTTTGCTGTCGATAAAGGTTTGTTTGTGGCGGTGGGAGGAGAAGACTCCTCCACAGCAGATGACAGCTTCTTGGTGGAGGTCGCCTAGTCTGCCCAAGATGGGGCGCGTCTCGGTGGCAACGAGTTTACTATTTTGTTAGAGAATGTAGAATCTTTAAACGCTGTCTTGCAAGTAGCAAATCGCATTCAAAATACCTTATCTCAGCCCTTTTATTTAGAGGAAAATCAAATTTTTACCGGGGCGAGTATCGGCATTGTCTTGTGCGGTTCCCAACAACAAGCGGCTGAGGAAAGCTGGCAAAAATCAGAAGAAAAATATCTGGCTTCTTCTAGCTTAAAAATACCGGAAACTGCATTTCCCCATTGCGTGTTGCCAAACCCGATTACTTACCACGAAAAACCGGAGGAAATTTTGGGGTGCATCTCAATTTTGATATTGCCAAAAATTAGACGCTTTTTGGGAATGGGGAATGGGGAATGGGGAATTGCAAAGAACGTCTTTTTACAAATATGAGATGCTCCCAAATTTTGAGAGCTGCCGATACTGCCATGTACCTGGCAAAAGAATTAGGAGGCAGCAGCCGTTATCTGGTATTTAATCCGCAAATGTACGAGCAAGCGGTAGCCCTTTTGCACCTAGAAAACGACCTCCGGCGGGCGGTTAAAACTTGCGAGGATTTCGTGCTGCACTATCAGCCAATTATCTCTAATAAAACGGGAGAAATTTCGGGTTTTGAAGCCTTAGTTCGCTGGCAGCATCCCACCCGAGGTTTTATTTCTCCCGACGAATTTATTACTTTAGCAGAAGAAACGGGTTTAATCATTCCTTTGGGACGTTATGTCTTGTCTCAAGCAATTCTCCAGTTGCGAATCTGGCAGGCATCTGTCAGGCCAGAAATACCTTTAACTATGAGCGTTAACGTTTCTCCAAAACAGCTAGCTCACCCCGATTTTGTCGAACAAATAGATGAAATTTTGCGCTCTACTCATGTGGCAGGTAATTGTTTGAATTTGGAAATAACCGAAAGCTGTTTGATGGACAATCCCGAAGGGGCTGCCCGAATTCTTTACCAGTTAAGAAGTCGTGGCATCAGTTTGTCTATCGATGATTTTGGGACCGGTTATTCTTCTTTATCTAACCTGAGTCGTTTTCCTTTAAATACTTTAAAAATAGACCGCTCTTTTGTCAAGCAAATGGGAGAAAGCGGGGAAAATAGTTCTCTGATTTGGACTATTGTAACTCTGGCTCATAATTTAGGTTTGGATGTGGTCGCTGAAGGAGTGGAAACTGGGTTGCAGTTGGAACTTTTGAAAAAGTTAAATTGCGAAAAATCTCAAGGCTATTTTCTCTCAATTCCCTTGGAAGTAGAAACGGCGACAACTTTACTTGCTGCTTCTATTGCCAAACAACGAGAAAAAACCAAGTTAGAAGCGGTAAAAACTTTGGAAATTAGCGATGGCCTCCTTCAATACGAAAACGCCCAAACCTTCCCCCAACGAGAGCGAATGCTCAAACGTCGCCTGGCAAGTCAAATCAGAAATACCCTCGATTTTAACACCATCGTCAAGACGACGGTTAACGAAATTCGCCATTTAATGCAAGTTGACTGCTGTCAGTTTTTATGGTATCGCAACGATTTAGAACCGGCGATTTTTGAACCGATTTTAAAAACCTGTCAGTTAGAGGCATTTTGCCCCGGTTGTCTCAAACCTTCTACTCCAACTATTGCTTCTTTTACTGAAGTTTTAATGGAGAAAAATTTGGTCTGCATTAACGATATTGCTTCTGAGAAAAATCTCGACGATGATAGCCGAAAATATTTGCTTTCTAAAAAGTTGAAATCTATTTTAGCCGTGGCGGTTCATCCACAGGCAGGCCCTTGGGGAGTTATCGTTTGCGAAAGGACTCGCCAGCAGAAACCTTGGACTGAGGAAGAGGTCGAATTTATCGAGGAGTTGGGGGAACAGTTGGCGATCGCCATCGACCATGCTAAAATGTACGAAGAGAGCCGCTGGGCGGCAACTCTCGCCCAAGCCCAAACGGCTCAAATGCAACAAGCTCTGGCAAAATTGCAGCACACCCAAGCTCAGTTAATCCAAGCAGAAAAAATGTCATCTTTAGGCTTATTAGTTGCCGGGGTTGCCCGCGAGGTTAACAATCCGGTTAACTTCATTTATGGTAACATTAACCATGCCAAACAATACGCGGAAGATTTACTAAAAATGTTGGAGCTTTACCAACAAGATTTTCCCGAAATGACGACAGGAATAGAAGAATTAAGCGAAACTATTGATTTGGAGTTTATCGAACAAGATTTGCCAAAGGTGATGAATTCTATGGCAATGGGAGCTAACCGCATTCGGGAAATTGTCGAGAGTTTGCGCAATTTTTCTCCCTGGGACGAAGCACAATTTAAGTCGGTGTATTTGCACCAAGGAATAGAAAGTACCTTGTTAATTTGGCAGCATCGCTTAAACTTAGATAACGGTTGGGAAATAGAAGTAGTTAAAGACTACGGAGATTTGCCGAAGGTGGAATGCTATCCGGGTTTGCTAAATCAAGTATTTATGAATTTGCTGGGCCATGCTATTGATGCTTTGGAAAGCAATATTGCCTGGGGAGAAATAGAGCGATCGCCCCAAATTACTATCCGCACGACTGGCAAACATCCTAACTGGATAAGCGTTAGTATTTCTGATAACGTTTCGGGTATTAAGGAGGCGGCCAAAGCTAAATTATTCGACCCGTTTTTTACGACTAAACCAGTAGGAAAAGGAACGGGTTTGGGCTTGTCTATTTCTTATCAAATAATAGTAGAAAAACACGGAGGGCGAATCGAGTGTTTTTCGACTGAGGGCGAGGGTACGGAATTTGTTATCGAAATTCCGGTGCGCCAGGGCAGTTTGGTTGCTGTTTCTGATGAGAATAAAATACTAATGGGAGGGTGAAATTGACGCTCGCTTTAACTCAAGTTCCGACAGCGAAAAAATTCTATCCGTTAAGCGTGGCGCCGATGATGGATCGAACCGATCGCCACTTCCGTTATTTCATGCGGTTGCTGACTCGGCGCACTTTGCTTTATACGGAAATGGTGACGGCACCGGCTATCTTGCACGGCGATCGCGAGAAACTTCTGGGGTTTTCCCCAGAGGAAAAACCTCTGGTGTTGCAAGTCGGAGGAGACGATCCGCAACAACTGGCGGTTTGCGCGAAGGTGGCGGAGGAGTTGGGTTACGATGAGATTAATCTCAATGTCGGTTGTCCGAGCGATCGCGTCCAAAACGGCAACTTCGGCGCTTGCCTGATGGCCCAACCGGAAAAAGTGGCCCGGGCGGTGGAGGCGATGGCGGGGGCGGTGAGGATACCGGTGACGGTGAAACATCGTATCGGTATCGACGATCGCGATAGTTACGAAGACATGGCCAATTTTGTAGCGATCGTCTCCGAGGCCGGCTGCCAGCATTTCAGCGTCCACGCCCGCAAGGCATGGTTGCAAGGTTTGAGCCCGAAGGAAAATCGCACGGTACCGCCGTTGCGCTACGAAGACGTTTACCGTCTCAAGGCAGAATTTCCCCATCTATTTATAGAGATAAACGGCGGTTTTATCAGTTTGGAAGGGGCGAAGGGGCAGTTAGACAAAGTTGACGGGGTGATGATTGGCAGGGCGGCCTACGACACTCCTTATATATTTGCGGCTGCCGACCGGGATATTTACGGCGAAGATGTAGCGCCCCCCACTCGTCGCGAAGTGGTAGAAGCGATGCTTCCTTATATAGATTTTTGGGTATCCCGGGGGGTGAAGTTAAACAGCATCACCCGTCATCTATTGCAATTGTTCGCCGGCCAACCGGGGACGAAAGCGTGGAAGCGATATCTTAGCGAAAACGCCCACCTCCCAGGGGCGGGGGTGGAGGTTGTAAGGGCGGCGTTGGAGAAGGTTGGCTAGTTCGCAGTTCGTAGTAACGACTTTAGTCGTATAGATATAGTGGCGAGTTCCACAAGTTAAGTTGGCAGCGGATTTTGTAACGGATGTAGCGGATGGGTTGTTGGTGGGTGATGAGGTTGGTTGGTTGGCAGGGGAGGCGATCGCACGCATTAAAAAATGAAAAATGGGCCATCATACCCTATCGACGCCCACCTTTTCCATTATTCTAAGCTTAACACGAATTTGTCAAATTGTGCGGGTTTTGGGAAAATTTTTTTATCGATTAATCTATTTCACCCATCGACAACCCATCCGCTACATCCGCTTCAACATCCGCTGCTAACCGAGGAGGCGATCGCTCCCCATAACCTTCTGGAATTAAGAAAAAATCCCTAATCTCAATGCTAACAAACCCATTTCCATCGCACTCGCAGACTTGAGCCTGCCCAGAAACCGGGTTTTTCGCAAAAACCCGGTTTCTTATACCTTCCTGTTGTCGGCAGCGAGGCGGCGGGAAATCCCGATCGCCTTTTCCAACCATTACCCACGGGGGGCGATCGATTGTTAATTGAAACTCTACACCCCCTCCATCCTCAGAAAATGCACCCGCCCGTTCATTTCCCCCGCCACTACTGTCACTCCATCTGGGGCAAGGGTACAGGAGATTAACGAACCCTCGGCGGTGAAAGTAGCGATCGCCTTCCGATTTTCCAAATCCCACACTTTCAGAACATTCTCCAAAACTAAAATTGCTCTTTTGCCGTCTGGGGTTACTGCTACAACTTTTATCCACCGAGTATGAGTTTCGAGGGTAAATAATTCCGTTCCTGTTTCCAAATCCCAGATTTTGACAGTTCCATCGCTAGAACCCGAGAGCGCTTGCTTGCCGTCTGGCGTAACTGCTACGGTAGATACCAAACTGCTATGACCTTCGAGGGCAAATAGTTCCGTCCCTGTTTCCAAGTCCCACATTTTAAGAGTCTTATCCCAAGATGCCGAAATGACTCGCCTGCCATCGGGCATTAATGCCAAACCATGTACTTCGTGGGTATGACCTTCCAGGGTGCAAAGTTCCGATCTCGTTTCTAAATCCCAGACTTTAATCGTGTTGTCATCCGCACCGGATATTACTCGCTTTCCATCGGGCATCGCTGCCAAGACATATACGGAATGTTCGTCTGGATGACCGGGTAAGGTAAACAATTCCTCTCCCGTTTCCAAACACCAGACGCTTATGGGGCCGTAATAGAAACCGGCGATCGCTTTTTTGCTATCCGGTGTCGCTGCGATAGCATATACATGGGTACGAGTTGCAATACTAAAAACTTCCTCCAGGGTTTCCAAGTTCCAAATTGCCAGCCCGACAGTCTCGTTACCAGAACAGCTTATAGCTTTCTTGCCATCTGGTGTCACTGCCAAATCAGTTACCTCCCAAATATGCCCGACCTTGCGAGGAAAAGCTGCGTTTGGCAGGGCAGACGACCAAGAAGTATGACCTTTTTCTTCAAAAGCGACTTCCGCTATTTGCAAATCCCAGACCTGAAACTCCCTGTAATCTGCGGCGATCGCGATTCTGCCATCGGGTGTCAGTGCCGTTGGATATTCGCCCCTGGGTAGGGTTACAAGTTCCTTGGTTGTTTCTAAATCCCAGACTTTGATAGTCCAGTTACCGGCGGAGACGGCTCTTTTGCCATCGGGTTTGAAGGCGATCGCATCTACCGGCCAATAGTCGCTACCACGGCAGGGATGACCTTTGAGAGAATATAACTCCGTCGCTGTTGTCAAGTCCCAAGCTTTGAGACTGCCCCCGGCAAAACCGACTAGCGCTATTGGTTGCGAGTTTCCTGCTGGAGGCTGTTTCCAGCTACTCTCTGGGAGGGATAAATCGAATAGTTCCGCTGCCGTTTTCAAGTTCCAGACTTGAAGAACGTTATTGTCGCTTTCTGCGGAAATTGCTTTTGTGCCATCGGCGATCGCCGCTACAGCATTTACCATCCAAACATAACCCTTGAAGGTAAACAGTTCCGAACCAGTTTCCAAATTCCAAACTTTGAGAGTGCGCTTTGAAGTAGAAATCCCGAGCTTGCCATCGGGGGTTATTGCTACGGCATCCACCGAAGATTTATGACCTTTGAGAGAATATAGCTCAGAACCGATTTCTAAATCCCAAACTTTGACAGTGGCGCTATAGAAATGGCCGGATATGCCTCGCTTGCCATCTGGTGTCACCGCTATAGCACTTACTCCGGCATTCTCGTTAGCGATCGCCAAAAGTTCCGCCCCCGTTTCCACCTCCCAGACTTTAATAGAACCGTCTCTGGCACTGGATATCGCTCGCGTTCCGTCTGCTGTAACTGCGAGAGCTTGCGTGTTGGTATGAGAACCGAACGATCGCAATAACGGTCCTCCTGGAGGGCTCAAACTGGAAGTCAAAGGACGCAACCGGGGACGATTTTGGTTTTCCTTTGCTGCTTCTAACATTGCCCGAATTTCTGGGGAATCAAAATCCAGCAACCGTCCGAACAACTGCCCCACCAGTTGCGACTTATCTTTCTTTAAAATATCTGCCGACAGTCGAATTGCTTCGGCGATGGACTTCAAAGTTTTAGCTAGATCCTCTGAAAGGAAAATATCCGAGTCCAGGGCGCGATCGTAATCTGCCAGCAGCGACTCTACTCCCAAAGCATCCAGTTTTCCCTCAATAAAATCGAAGTTTATAAGTTCTGCGAACCTACTCATATTCCCCCAATGATAGAAAACCCGTCGCCAACTTGTTGGGTGCGCGGTGCGCACCAAAGCTGACGGTTGTAAATAATTATAAGGTATGCGGTGCGTTTTCTTCTTACACTGGGAGTTGCGGTGGGGGTTAAGCAATACTGCCGCGCTTGCGGGTTTCCTTATAAGAAGTACCGACATTCTTCAACCCGGCCTTAATCATCTCCTGCTCTAACAAAGCAAAAAAACTGGCTCTGTCGCCCCCTCTCACCACTGCCTGGTTGTGCGCCTCCGCCAACACCACCGGATAACCAAAACCCTTCTGCACTTGCCCTAACATCATTGCCAAACTCAACTCGAACTTTTCCTCGTCTGCCACTACCCACTCCGGCACGTCTATTCTGGCAATCTCGGTTCCTACGTTGACATAACAAAAATAAATTGTCTGCTCCCCATACAAATCTAAAATTCTCGCCGAAGAACGCCATAAAGGACTCCTCTGCCCGCGCTCCAAAATCGACCCCCAAAAGACGACATCTCGCAAGGGTTCAAATAACTGACAAGGTGCTTTTTCGGCAAAACTCATCATTCCAAAGCCGACCTTAGGACAGTTGCTCATGCAATCTGGTTCGTCGTATTCGCAAGCTTGTAACCTCAGAAACGATAAACTTTCGCTACTCCGAGAAGCGCTCAAATATCCTATTAAAGGAATGCCCGCCAATCTCAGTTTATCCCAAGCTTCTAAGATGGGATTTAAGATGCGATCGCGTGCTTCGGTGGGGAGAGATTCTAGAAACCAATAAATTAACGAACCATCCACCATCGCCAAAGTGGGCCTCGGCAAGTTGCCGTCGTTTGCCCGAGCCCATTCGCAACCTAACTCTCCTAGAGCGATCGCCTCGGAAACGGTCCGCCGATGCCCCATCCATTCCTCGGTTTTAATTCCCCACTGACGAGAAACATATAAATCCTCTGGCAGATAAAAAATCTCGGGGATGCTATCCAGTAGCGGGTAGCGACTTTGACCGTAATGGAGCATGACTCGCCCGACGTTTAGTAAGAAACAATAGGCGATTTCGTGGTGAGACGGCGCGATTTGGGAACCGTCCGTCGCCAAGACTGTATGAGCTTCTGGGGGCGCGGCTACATACGGATGAATGTTTAAGGGTTCGATAGGTACTGCTGGATTGAAAAGTATGCGATCGAACCAAGTATCGTAGTCCTCTGTTAAAGATGTTTGTTCTTGGTAGGACTCCTCCAGCAACTTTTGAGCGATTTCTAATCTTTGGCGGCCCGCTTCCGCTTCTTTGCTGAGATGCTGGCTCATTCCTTGCATTTGTTTGGTTATTTGGGTTAAGTCGAGCATGGTTGTTCGTGGGTAGTTGGTGGTTTTTAGTATAGCATGGCAGGCTCGAAAAGGCAATGCAAAGAAATTTTAGGGGGAGAAAAAATAATACGAGGATGGTATAATACTGACAATTGCATAAGAAAAGCCAGGAGTTAATAAACCTTGCCTTATCAAATTATTTTTTTATGATATAGAAGACGAACCGGAACCTCTCGTTGAAATTATCGCGGTTGGGGTGAAGGAACGCCATCGAGTACGAATTGGAAATAAGGTAGTCGAATTATGAAAAAACTAGAACTTGTCGAAGCAACTGCTTCTCTAGCAAACTATGTAGAAAATCTGGATCGAGAAACTCTGATTCTCAGCAGCGAGGGTCAACCAGTGGCAGTTTTAATGCCAATTGAAAATGTCGATTTTGAGACAATTAGCCTTAGCAATAACCCTGAATTTATCGCAATTTTAGAAGAGTCGAGAGCCAGTTTAAAAGCGGAAGGAGGTATTTCACTGGATGAGATGAAACGGCGTTTAGGGCTGAGTTAAAAATAGAACAATGGAACTGTAGGGGCAAAGCTAAGGAGCGTTAAATGTCGATAAAAAGCAGAGGTTTTGATGTCCGAATGCTTTGCCCTTACCCCGCGTCTAATACCCAGAAACCCGGTTTTTTGGACGCCCAGAAACCAGGTTTTTTCAAAAAACCTGGTTTCTTAATGTCTGTGGGGGCCTCTTTCACAAAAAAAACTCTGCTAGGGTTGAAAAGTTGTGTTATAATTGCTCTATTGCTGTCCCACTGGAACATTGTCGATTATCGTCAAGAGGAGTTCGAGGGTATGACCCAAACAACAGTTAAATTGCAAATAACTTTTGAATCCTTAGTAGAGGCGATCGCCTCTCTGGGGCTAGAAGAAAAACGCCAGCTTTGGCAACTGCTAGACCGAGAGATTCAGCAAACAGAAAGCGATAGCGATCGCCTTTTTAGTTCGTAGTAATCGCGCTCCGCGATTCAAGTCGGAGCTAAATCGCTAAAGTGATTACTACTAACAATATTACTAAATGTACCAAACCGAAAAATTCTGACTGAATTGGGAAAGAGACAATAATTGTATTGGTACATTTTCGGCGACGAACGATCGCTCTGCTTCCGTATTATAGCCCCAGTCCGCTAAAAATAGTTTCACATTCCTTAAATCTGATTGGTGTTTCACCGATAGCAGGGTTTTCATCCGATCCTCGATAAACCAAATGCTAGTTTCTTCCCCAAATGCAGCTAGTAATTGCCTCAAGGTTTGATGTTTGGGGCGCTTGCTCTCTTTACCGATAATCGAATCTGCGGGTAAGTCTATTCCTTGTTGTTCTAAAAGTTGTCGGGCGAACCGTCCTTCTTTGGTGGTGATGATAATTGGTTTGGTGGGGGAGGCGATCGCTTCTCGCAGTCTTTCTATTACTCCGGGATAAAATTCGTGCAACGACAACCACTCGTCTAAATTCGTGGATATCCAGTTGTCTCTGGTTTTATCTAATTTATAAGCGATGTCTTTGGGGTCGCGACTTTCTGCGGTTACTATCTCTTGGGCGATCGCCTGCCATTGTTGCAAAATCTCCTCCTCGCCCCTTCCTTGCAACAACGCCCGAATTAGCACCGGCATTTCCCATCCAGTTTCTATTACCGGACGCAAGCGATAAAAAATTGGTGCTAATTTTTCCGGTGGGGCAGTGTCGGCGGGCTGCCAAATTTGACAGTAAGTGCGCCACGCCGTCTCAAAGTATTCTCTCAGTCCGTTACACAATACTCCATCGAAATCGAGGGCTAAGATTGTCGGGTTTTTATTAGGCATCATCTGTAGAACAGGCATCTTGCCTGTTTTAGGGTTTTGGCTCTAATCATGTTACCCGAGCGATCGCCCCACTAACCCCCAGCAGTTTTATCCGACTTTTGGTATTGATGAAAATATTACATCATTTTCATAACCAAAGTCATAACTTTTTTATAAAACTAGGTTTTACTTTCTTTCGGGTAGAGAGTCTGCCAGTGTATTCTCAGAAAACTCGGTTTTTTCGGTACCTCAGAAACCCGGTTTTTTCATGCATACCGGGTTTCTTTACCGCTCGCCTCGGTAAAATTTAGAAAAATTTAAGAAAATTATGTTTTTTCCTTAAAATCTAGTTACAATACTTACAAGTTTATAAAAATTTTAGAAGAGAACGTTAAAGTGGCCCCAGGCTGCTTCGTTCTTCTTAAAATTAGTTTTTTCCCAACCAACTCAATCTTCACGAGGTAATTAACTATGACCAACGCCACTACTACCGAACAAGAAGCAAAAACCAACAAAAAACCAGAGAAAAAAGCAGATAATAGCACTCAACGGACTACTTTACAAGTAGAAAGTCAGTCTAATAAAGAAAACAAAGGAGCGATCGAGCGTTACGAGCGCTTGTCCCTGCCCAACAACCGCCCCATCGGTACGACTCACCTTCAAATTAGCCAGACAGTCTCTATTTTAGGCAACCGCCCGGTTTCTGCCACTCACTTTCAGCTCCAGGAAACCTTTTTTGCATCTGGAGTTCGTCCCATTTCTAAAGGCGAAGTAGATATTAAAGAGACTTTCAATGCTTCAGGAGTTCGCCCCATCGGCACGACTCATTTGCTAATTGAGGAAACAGTTATGGGTCGTCCTGTTGCTCCTAATGAGGATGAAGGAAATAACGGCTTAATGGGTTTTTTGGATTAAGTCCTAACAATTTCGTCTTTTTCTAGTAGCGTGTCTTTTTACTATTTTTTGGTAAGTTTGTCAAGAATTCTCTTTCTTGACAAATTGAAAATTGCCAAAAAATCAAGGGTAAAAGGCACGCTATAATTTTTATTTAATCTTTGGGGCGATCGCTCCTTTTGCAGGATGGTGTCACCGATCGAGAAACCCGTTTTTTGAAAAAATCAAGAAACCCGGTTTTTTGAAAAAACCGGGTTTCTGAGAAACTGACAATTAACAAAAAAATGAATCTTATGCTAAATCGATTTAATCTCAGATACCCAGTTTCGCGACTTAAAGTTTTGGGCATAGCAATACTTCTAATCTTCTCCATGATTTTAACCAGTTGCGCCCCAGAACCAAGCTCGACTAATGTCAGCGATATAGATCCAGAACTAGAAGCTCGAGTATTGCAGATTATTCGCGAAAATCCCGAAGTAATTATAGAGTCGGTGGAAGCCTACCAGCGGCAAGGGCGAACTAGCGGACAGCAAAAATTTTTTGAAGCGATGAAAGCTAATCCCCAGTCAGTAATAGGGGACTCTCCTACTACAGGGGCCATCGATGGAGAGATAGTTCTTTTAGAATTTTCTGACTTTCAATGTCCTTTTTGTGCTAAAGCTCAAGCCACCATTAAAAAGTTTCTCGACGCACATCAGGATAAAGTCACCCTAGCCTTTAAGCATTTGCCCTTGAGTCGGATTCACCCAGAGGCCATTCCAGCGGCTCAAGCAGCTTGGGCGGCCCAACAACAAGGAAAATTTTGGGAATACCACAATGCCCTCTTTGCCCAACAAGATCGATTGGGTGAAGATTTGTATTTGGCCATTGCCCGCGACCTCAATCTCAACTTCGAGCAGTTTAATAAAGATAGAGAATCGTCTTCAGCGATCGCCGCCCTCGAATCAGACATCAAGATGGCCAGCGCTATCGGGGTTTCCGGTACTCCTTTCTTTGTGATGAACGGCGAGCCTTTATCTGGTGCTGTAGATATCTCAGAATTTGAGAAAACTTTGGCAAAAGTCAGCCAATAAGTAGGTAGGCAAAAAGATTTAGCTAACGCAGCTTCTGACCTGCCCGTAGAACAGGCAACATGAGCTGTTGGGTAAAGAAAAATATTCTGACCTGCCCGTAGAACAGGCAACATGAGCTGTTGGGTAAAGAAAAATAAAAATTAAAAATGGAGCTAAAAATCCATTTTTAATTTTTTTAAATTGCTTTTCAAAAAAAAGAATTAATTATGCAGTTACCAACTCTGGTTGGGGTTGAGGGCGCTTGCTTTGGCGGATGCTGGTAATAGCATCGGCATAATCATCGGCCTTAAAGACTGCAGAACCAGCAACAATAGCATTAGCGCCGGCTTCCAAAACTTGCCAAGCATTATTACCCTTAACGCCGCCATCCACTTCAATCCAAGGGTCCAGGCCGCGATCGTCGCACATTTGACGCAACTTGCGGATTTTGCCAACAGCAGAAGGAATAAAACTCTGGCCACCAAAACCGGGGTTAACGCTCATAATCAGAATCAAATCGCAGACATCTAAAACGTACTCGATTAATTCCAAAGGAGTAGAAGGATTGAGAACCACCCCTGATTGTTTGCCCAGTTCGCGAATTTGGCAGAGGGTCCGATGTAGGTGGGGGGAGGCATTATGTTCGGCATGAACTGATATAATATCAGCGCCCGCCTTAGCGAAGTCTTCCACATATTTTTCCGGTTCCACAATCATCAAGTGGACGTCGAGAGGCTTCTTAGTAACGGGGCGAATCGCTTTTACTACCAGAGGTCCAATGGTAATATTAGGAACGAAACGACCATCCATTACATCAACGTGAATCCAGTCGGCGCCTGCTTCATCCACCGCCCGAACTTCATCGCCGAGACGGCTAAAATCTGCTGATAAAATCGATGGGGAAATCACAACGGGTTTACGGCTCTGGGTCATGACCGATATTGTTCTCCTATGTGGCTACTCGTACCCTCAGATCTTAACATTAATTTTATTTTTAAGAGTAAAAAGGCATTAAATAATCCAAATCCCACTAAAAAATAAGAGTAATGAAGAAGACCGAACCCATGGAAAATCCGGACCTAAAACGTTTAGAGTTGTTTTTGTTGGTAACTCCAATCGCAGGCTTTTTTCCGGCTTTGTGGAATCTCTATCGCCGTAAAGGTAGCCCGTCCGAGCAAGCGACAAGCAGATTGGCTGTGACTCTGGCTTTGATGTGGGTGTTGGGAACTATTTTGTTACAAGCAGGCAGCAACGCGGGAGAATTTGGTCAGTTTCCCTTGTTATTAACTACTAGCCTTTTTAGCACCAGTTATTTTCTAGTTAGTTTTGCTTTGATGGTTCGTATTTGGAAACGTCAACCTTTATGGTTGCCAGGGATTAGTCAGATAGCAGAAAAAGTGCTAGGAAAACATTTCAATTAATAATTAACAAGTTCCCAATTAGCAAGTTCCCAAGTTCCCAATTGACAATTATCTATTACCATTTTTTAAATTATTAAGCCTGTGAGGTTCCCGTGTCAGTACAGAAAATTTCAACTAAAAAATCTAGTAAAAAACTGAGAAGGCAGGGTAAGGGCGAAAAACTTCCCCAGTTTAGCCCCGGACGTTGGCTGGGAGTGGGCTTAGGTTTAACGGGGGTAGCCATGATATCGGCCACGGCAGGAGCTTTATTAGCAGTATCCCTGTCCAGTACCCCCCTGATGCAGCACAAGCTCAGTCCAGAAGAAGCGGCGGTATTTTCTCAACAGGATTTAGCCAAAGTGAATATGCGGCTGCCAGAATTAACTCGCCCTGTAAATATTTTGGTTCTGGGAGTGAAGGTAATTACTGCAGATTTGACCGAAGATGATGAAAATTATCCTCAATTTGAAGAAGACCCGGGATACCACGCCTTAGTTAATTCTTTTAAGGGTCTATCCGATACCATGCTCTTGATACGCTTCAACCCCGAAGGGCAAAAATTAACTCTGCTTTCTATCCCCAGAGACACCCGCGTTTATTTAGAAGAGCGAGGAGTCAGGAAAATCAATGCGGCTAACTTTCATGGAGGGCCTGCAGGCAGCGCCAAAGCAGTTAGCGAACTTCTCGGGGGCGTGGGCATAGATCGCTATCTGCGAGTAAACGTTCAAGGAGTAGAAAAATTAATCGATGCGGTGGGAGGCGTTAAAGTTTATATTCCCAAAGATATGAAATACCAGGACGACAGCCAACACCTCTATATCAATCTCAAGGAGGGCGAACGACGCTTAAATGGAGACCAGGCCCTACAATTTCTGAGGTTTCGCCGGGATAATTTAGGAGATATTGGCAGGGTACAGCGACAGCAAATGCTGATACGGGCGTTTATGGAGCAGGCAGTTAATCTCAAAACTATGGGAAAATTGCCGCAAATTTTGTCCGTAATTCAGTCCCATATCGATACTAATTTAAGTATTGAAGAGTTAATTGCTTTGGTAGGTTTTGCCAGTAAAATAGATCGCTCTAATGTAGAAATGTTGATGGTGCCGGGGCAGTTTAGCGACCCGAAAAAATATAAGGCGAGTTATTGGTTGCCAGATTACGACCGTTTGGATGCGATGATTGCCGATCGCTTTAATTTTGGTTATAAACCTTGGATGTACCAGGATCTGGAGCCAATTTATCAAAAAATTTCTATTCAAGACAGCAACGATGACTGGGCAGCTGTTGACGACTTAATTAGAACTTTGAACGCTGAAGGTTATTGGAACGTTCGAGATTATAAGCCTTGGACGGAACCTTTAGAGGTAACAAAAATTGTGGCTCAACATGGAGATATTGAAGGTGCAAAAGCGGTTCGGGATGCTTTGGGATTTGGAGAAGTTGTCGTCGAAAGTACGGGTCATCTGAGTTCGGATGTGACGATTCAACTGGGTAAAGATTGGTTGATTAAACGGGAAGAAATGAAGCTATTAGAGGAGAAAGAAAATTATAATAATTGGTAAATAGGGAATGGGGAATGGAGGATGGGGGATGGGGAAGTTATTGCTATATACTTAATTGTAGTTCAATTGCCAAAAAACCTGTTTATGCTCGGCAAACATTTCCGCAAACCAGAACCAGAACAGGGGGACCGAGTTCCACCGGGTCAATACCTGACCAACGGTTTCCCCGTCCTCTCCTACGGGGCAACCCCCGAAATAAATACCGATGAATGGGAGTTTAAGGTCTGGGGCCTCGTCCAACCGAAAACCTTCACTTGGTCGGACTTTATGACCATGCCCCAAAGCAACTTTACCGCAGACTTTCACTGCGTTACCCGTTGGTCCAAACTGGACGTTCAATGGACTGGGGTTAAAGTAACGGATTTTATGACCCATCTGGAAGTCGATCCGAAAGCGGTTGAGATAATGGAACACTGCTACGGCGGCTACACCACCAACATCTCGACAGAAGACTTTAACCGCGAAGAAAACTTCTTTGCCCACACCCTCTTTGGCGAACCCCTGCCGGCAGACCACGGCGGGCCCTTGCGTCTCGTAGTGCCCCACCTCTATGCTTGGAAAAGCGCTAAATGGATTAACGGTTTGGAATTTTTGGAAGAGCAAGAGTTGGGCTTCTGGGAACGCAACGGCTACCACTATCGGGGAGAACCTTGGGCAGAAGAACGCTATAACGATTAATGTTAATTGTTAATTGTTAATTGTTAATTGTTAATTGTTAATTGTTAACTGCTAAAAGAGTATGAGCCAACCGAATGAGGAAGAAATAACTTCGGGGTTTTCGCCTTGGCTGACCCCCTTGAGTTATTTTTTGTTTGGTAAAATAATATTGCCCTTTTATTTCAACCTGGAAGTCAACGGTCGAGAAAATTTGCCCCAAGAAGGGGCAACTATTCTGGCACCGACTCATCGTTCTCGGTGGGATCCGCTAATTTTGGCTCATGCTGCCGGTTGGTTCGTCACCGGACGACAACTGCGATATATGGTCTTGGAGGAACAAACTAAGGGTTTTCAGGGGTGGTTCGTCCGTCGGTTGGGGGGTTTTCCCGTCGATCGCGATCGCCCGAGTCTCTCCACCATTCGCTATAGCATCGAATTGTTGCAAAATAAAGAAATGCTAGTATTATTTCCCGAAGGTCATATCCTCCCAGATAACGAAATTAAGCCCCTAAAATCGGGAGTTGCCCGCATCGCCTTGCAGGCAGCATCGGACGAAACTGATTTGAACTTAAAAATCGTTCCTATAAGTATTCGTTACGAACATCCCGCCCCTCCACCGTGGCGCTGCGGTGTCAGGGTTAATATCGGTTCTGCTTTGGCAGTCGATAATTATCGAGGCGAGTCTGTTAAAAAAGCAAGTAAAACACTAACGACAGATTTAGAAAAAGCTTTGAAAGAACTACACAAATAATTGTGAATTGCTAATTGTTAACTGCTTTCTAATTAGGAAATAACAACTAACAACTGACAACTAACAACTAACAAAAATGTATTGGCTATATCCTCAGAAAAAACAAGCTGACACTTTATTTGTTGCTTATGATGCAAAAGACTCTAATAATTTTTGCCCTCCCGGTCAAAATTGGGGAGCTTTTACTGATGAAGAATGCGATCGCGTTCTTTCTTTATCAAAGTCGGAAAAAAGTATTCGACTTCCTAAGGACAAAATGGAGGCGATCGCCAGAGATTACCATCAAGCCGAAATGTGGTCTATTAACTACAGCGAACAGACAAAATGGCTGTGGGAAAAAGTAGTTACAAACCTGACTTCTGTTAACGAACGTTGGTGGGGATTTGATGTTTATGGCATTATAGAACCCTTGCGACTTTTATGTTACGATGGAACGAACGCTAAAGAAGGAGAAAGCGATCGTTACGAACCGCATATCGACAACGCCCATCCTTTTTCTTGTAGGAAAATTAGTTTTGCTCTAGAACTGTCGGCTCCTAATATTTACGAAGGTGGAAGACTTAAGGTTCATGCTGCATCAAGACCCATAGAGTTCCCAAATTCTAGGGGAACGATAATAATGTTTCCTTCTTTTTTCCTGAGTGAAATAGAACCGATTATTACGGGTAAAAAATGGGTGTTGGTCGGTTGGATAAGCGGACCGCAGTTGAGATAATAATTGATAATTGTTAATTGTTAAGCTGGAGGTGCGATTAAAAATGTTTTGGCTCTATCCTACTCCTAAATATCATCAAGTAACTTATGCCTGTTACGATGCCAGTCAAGCCAGCCATTTTTGTAAACCGGGGGAAAATTGGGGAGCTTTTACGGCACAAGAATGCGATTCCATTATTGCTTTATCTAAAATGTTCCAGAGCAGGCGACCCACTGTAGATGGTAAATTTCAGCCGGATAAGCGGCAAGTAACTGCTTGGAAAATCGACTATTCAAAAGAGATTAATTGGCTGTGGCAAAGACTTAATAATAATCTGAACTATGCCAATAACCAATGGTGGAATTTTAACATTTATGGCATTTTAGAATCCCTACATCTTTTATGTTATGATGCCAGTAATGGAGGCGGAAAATACAAAGACGGTTATATCAGGCACATCGATTACAACCAACACACTCATAACCGCAAAATAACTTTTTCGATTCAACTTTCCGACCCTAAAGATTATGAAGGTGGGAACTTAAAATTGTATGCCAGTAAAGAACCGGAAAAGTTGCCGATGTCCCGAGGAACAATGATAATGTTTCCCTCTTTTATTCTCCATGAAGTAGCGCCTATTGTTAAGGGGAAAAGATGGGCGCTGGTATGTTGGGCAAGCGGTCCTCATTTTAGGTAGGCAAGAGGCAAGAGGCAAGAGGCAAGAGGCAAGAGGCAAGAGGCAACGGGTGTATCTCAATTTTGATATTGCCAAGAATTAGATGATTTTTGGAACGTGGTTAGTTGTCAGTTGTTAGTTGAGCAATTAACAACTAACCACTAACAACTAACAAAGATAGTTGGTTTTTTGGTCTTTTTACAAATATGGGATGCTCCCGGTGACTTGCAACCGATTTCTTGAGATGCACAACAGAAAGATTAAAAATGGTTAACAGCTAAGGGGCTTAAATCTTTAGCTGAGTTTTGCTTATAAGTAGCTGGAAAAAGACGCAAAGTGGGTTGGGCAAGAGATATTTTGACTTTGGTTCCTACTGGCAATGCTTGAGAAAAATTAGAAAAGGCAGCGCGGGCAATTAATTCTTGACCGGAAGGGGCGAGCAAACAATAACGAAATTCTCGACCTAAAAACTGCCGATCGCGCACGATAACCTCACCGTTATTCTCGGGTTTTAAAACCAAATTTT
This sequence comes from uncultured bacterium, assembly GCA_964609515.1. Classification (GTDB taxonomy): domain Bacteria; phylum Cyanobacteriota; class Cyanobacteriia; order Cyanobacteriales; family Microcoleaceae; genus CALKCV01. The sequence goes on from CAZSTZ010000038.1 coordinate 26,781, forward strand.
CTTGGCGAATCATTAATTCTCCACTGTCTAAATCTTCTAAATAATTAACTTCTTTATTATGAGAATTACTAAACTGACTTAAATCGAAAGAACCAATTTCCGTTTCCCAAACCTTGCCCCGCCGTCGGGCAAAGACAAAATTCGCTTGGGTGACAAACTCGGCGACAAACCGGGAAGCCGGTTCTATATAAATCTCTTCTGGAGTGCCAAACTGTTCTACGCAACCGTTTCGCATCACCGCCACCCGATCGCAGATCGCCATCGCCTCCTCGCGATCGTGAGTGACAAAGATGCCAGAGGTACCGCCGGCCTTGAGAATATCCCGTAACTCCTGGCGCAGTCTCACCCTTACCTGCACGTCCAAATTGCTCAAGGGCTCGTCCAATAATACCATTGCCGGGCGGGGGGCGAGGGCGCGGGCGAGGGCCACCCTTTGTTGCTGACCTCCCGAAAGTTGGTGGGGATAGCGGTTTTCTAAACCGGATAGTCCCACTAAGGCCAATGCTTCGCTTACGGTTTTTTTAATCTCAGCCCTTGACTTTTTACTCGAATTATGCAAGCCAAAGGCGGCGTTTTGGGCTACAGTTAGATGCGGAAATAGGGCATAATCTTGGAAGACCATGCCAACCCCTCGCTTTTCTGGGGGCTGCCAGTTACCGTAACCGGCTACTACCCGTCCGTTTATGCTGACGCTTCCGGTTTCGAGTTTTTCAAACCCGGCAATTATTCTCAATAAGGTTGTTTTACCGCAACCCGACGGTCCTAACAATCCCAGAATGTCTCCTGGGTGTAAGGTAATAGTAACATTTTGGACCGCAGGGATAGGGGTACGGGGATATTTTTTGCTGACACCTTCTAAATAAAGTACGACGGATTGGGCCATTTTTCTTTGATAAACCTCCTTTATAAGAGTTATTATTGAAATTTAACTTCAATAGTCTTGGATTATCTTAACCTAGTTTTTAGAAATATTCTCATTAAGCTAGAATAAAGTTTTTTGTTGTATGAGAAATTACGGATGTTTCAAATTTCTAAAAGGTTTAAAGGTTTAAATTTCAACGGTTGGACTGTGGTAGCGATCGCCATTGCCGCCCTCATCTCCACCCCGGTGTTATTCGTCCTTAGCAGTATCTTCGCCGACTCTGGGGAAGTGTGGAGTCACTTAGCTTCTACAGTCTTACCTCGCTATTTGCTAAACTCTTTCTTACTTAGCGCGGGGGTAGGTATGGGAGTTTGTTCTATCGGCGTGGGAACGGCTTGGCTGGTAACTATGTGTCATTTTGCAGGTCGTTCTTTGTTTGAATGGGGGTTGTTGTTACCCTTTGCCGCTCCCGCATACATTCTCGCATACACTTACACTGAGTGGTTAGAATTTTACGGACCGGTGCAAACAACTTTGCGAGAGATGTTTGGCTGGAGCAGCGTTAGCGATTATTGGTTTCCCGATATCAGGTCTCTTGGGGGAGCGATCGCGCTCTTAACCCTCACTCTCTATCCCTACGTTTACCTCCTAACCCGAGTCGCCTTTCTCGAACAATCCACCCGCACCCTAGAGGCCAGCCGTTCCCTGGGGCGCGGACCTTGGCGCAGTTTCCTCACCGTGGCCCTGCCCCTAGCGAGGCCGGCAATTATCGCGGGTTTGGCTCTGGCCCTGATGGAAACCCTCAACGACTTCGGCACCGTACAATACTTTGGAGTCGATACCTTTACCACAGGCATTTATCGCACTTGGTTAGGCATGGGAGAACGGGTGGCATCGGCCCAGTTAGCGGCGGTGTTGATGATGTTTATTCTCTGGTTGATTTTACTAGAACTTTGGTCGCGACGACAGGCGAAATTTTACCAAACGAGCAGCCGCCACCAACACTTAAAGCGCTTTCAACTCGGGGGCATTCGGGGCATTCTCGCCACTGCCGCTTGCTGCTTGCCGATTATTTTAGGATTTCTGGTGCCGGCTCTTTTGCTGTTACAGATGACGATCGCCAATAAAGGCAAAAGCTTTGACGGTCGATTTTGGAACTTTGCCTCCCACAGTTTGATTTTAGCAACGGTAACGGCGGGTTTAGCGGTGGCGATCGCTCTTCTCCTAGCTTACGGCGTCCGCTTGAACCCGACTTTGGGGATGCGGTTGGCGGCGAGGGTGGCGGCGATGGGTTACGCCATACCCGGTTCGGTTATTGCCGTGGGGATTTTAATTCCTATCGGCAGGTTGGATAACGCGATCGACAGTTGGATGCGATCGCTCTTCGGCATCTCCACCGGTTTGTTATTAAGCGGAACCATCGCGGCTCTCGTTTTTGCTTATCTAGTGAGGTTTTTAGCCGTAGCTTTCGGCAGCGTAGAATCTAGTTTGAGCAAAATCAAACCCAGTTTAGACGACGCGGCGCGAAGTTTGGGTCATAATTCCGGCAGCACTTTAGTCAAAGTTCACGCGCCGATGATGTGGGGAGGTTTGTTAACAGCGGCGATGCTGACATTTGTAGATGTAATGAAAGAGTTGCCGGCAACGATGGTGATTCGTCCTTTTAATTTCGATACTTTAGCGGTGCGGGTATATAATTTAGCTTCCGACGAGAGGTTGAGCGAGGCGGCGGGGCCGGCGTTAGCTATTGTTTTGGTGGGGATAGTGCCGGTGATTTTGTTGAGTTTGAGGGTTGGGCGAGTTAAGGAATAACGGATGGGTGGTTGGTGGGGCGATCGCTCTTGTTATCGCCCCCCAACAAAGGTTTTTCGCTCTCCCAGTTCCCTGCCCCGGTGGGTACATAGAGCGGCTCTTGTTGCGGGGCAGCCTCAGAAAATACTAAACGAATTTGAAGTAATCGGCCTTAATATCTAAATCAGAAACGTCAGCGACGATACCGATTAATTCATCCTTGCCGGCGGTATCTAGAAAAATAGCAGTGCCGGAGGGCATTCCCCGAGGGGAGTTTTTGAGAGCGTAGTCGTTAGCTGTGCCGTGGAGTTGGATGATGTCTTCATCGGCATTAAAATTCCGAATCAAGGCATAATCGCCTTTGCCAGGATTATTGTTCTTGCCATCGTCGTAATAGACTTTCTTCCCATCGCCCAAGATAAAGGTATCTTTCCCGTCTCCCCAGTAGTAACTGCGCCCGCCGGTGAGGGTATCTCGTTCGCCTTTGCCCGGACTAGCGCTTTTGGCATCTACACCTATTAAGGTATCGGCTCCTTCATCTCCCCACAAAGCGTCGTTACCTTTACCGCCTTCGAGGGAGTCGTTACCGTCTCCACCGCTGATGGCATCGCTGCCGTTCATGCCTAAAACGGTGTCGTTGCCGTCGTCGCCCCAGAGGATATCTTTGCCCTTGCCACCATCCACGAGGTCGTTACCGCCGTCTCCTTGGATGAGGTCGTTACCGTCTTCGCCGTAAAGTTTGTCGCTAGCATCTTCGGGGTCTTGTATGTAAATCCGGAAGGTAGGGCAAATAAAACCGTCTCCACCAGTGATTTTGTCGTTGCCAGATCCTCCTTTAATCAAGTCGCCATCTTGGCCACCCCGTAGTTGGTCGTCCCCTGCTGCGCCGGTGATGGTGTCGTTGCCTTCGTAGCCATTTAAGTAGTCATTCTGTTTGCTGCCTTTGAGTTTATCGTTGCCTTCATCGCCATAGTCAAAGTTTTGGTACTTCGACCACCAGTCGTTGCCGTCTTCGGGAGTGCCAAAGTTTTGCGTCCAGTAAGAGCCGTAATCATAGTAACCCGGGTCGTTTTTTAAATAGTAGTAACCCATGCCGATGTCTTGATAATCTGGGTTGAGAATGTTACCTCGATGTGTGCTGCTATCCATCCAATCTTCGACGACCTGGTGGGGCGTGGATTGACCGATGGCAATGTTTTCTCCCCAAGTTTCGGCTTTGTAACCTGCTTTATCGATGCGATCGCCAGCATAAGAACCGTCTTGTCCGCGATGACTGTAGAAGTCTTCCACTGCCATGTTTTTGCTGTGGCCTTGGGCTGCTTTGTCGAGTTTGCCGTTGGACTCTAAGGTTGATAAGCCGAACTTCTGGCGTTCTTTGTTGGTAAGTTCGATGACTTCTTTGATAAATTTTGGATTAGTTGTTTTAGCCATAATTTTTGACTCCTTTTTTGCCTGGATAAGTGTTTTCTGGAGTAGATGCACTGTTCGTAGTAACGACTTTAGTCGTATAGAACCGGTGGCGGGCTTCAAGGGTTAGGTTGGCAGCGGATGTGCTTGGTGGGCGAACAGGCAAGATGCCTGTTCTACGCGGATGGGTTGTTGGTGGGGGCGATCGCTAATTAGTGGGTTAGATTAACCAGGCTAAAAGTCATCTTCAAGAATCCAAGCGTGACCCCATTGGTCGTCTTCGCTATTGATTTCAGCGTTGCGCGGATTGCTTAATTTTATCCAAAATTCTAAGTCTCCTTCATAGTAATTATCGCCATAAATGGGGACTTTAATCTTTTTAGTTTTTTGACCTGGCTTAAAGGTAATAGTACCAGATTTATAGCGGTAATCGTAACCGCTCCAGGCAGTATCATCTATTGTTTCATAATCTACTTTCACCCTTTGAGTAGCGCGGGTATCGAGGGTGACTTTAAATGTGGCATTTTTCCTGTAATCTCCCTCAATAATAGAAATGTCATTGATTTTTATTGAGGGAGTGACTGCAAAATCGTCTTCAATAATCGAACCATAACCCCATCCATCGTTGATTTCAGCATCGCGGGGATTGGTTAAATTCACCCAAAAACCTCTATCTCCTCCATTGAAGTTGTCGCCGTAAATGGGGACTTTAATTTTTTTGGTTTTCTGACCTGGTTTAAAGGTAATAGTGCCAGATTTGTAGCGGTAGTCAAAACCGCTCCAGGCAGTATCGCTTACTGTTTCATAATCTACTTGCACTGTTTGAGTGGCAGGGGTATCGAGGGTGACTTTAAATGTGGCTTTTTTGGTGCGATCGCCTTCTTTTATGCTAACATTGCCAATAGATATTTTGGGAGCGATCTCTTCTATCTCATTGCTGCCATACAAGTATTGAAGGGTCTTGACATCTATAGAGCCGTACTCTGTAGGTCCCCCACCCATAATTGTTAACTTAGCTTTTGAAGGTGATAAGAATGGTTCCACATCAGATTTCCCAGCCTTTACACCATGTTGCAGACCGAGAGCATGGCCTATTTCATGAGCTACAGTACCATAGTGGTCTTGATAGTCATTGTTGAGAAAAACATCACCTCCGTGGCGAAAATAATCATTTGGAAGAGATGCATAGGAAACATTCTCATTATTTTGCACACCCAGAAAAACCATTAGAGGTGGATTTTTATATGAATACGATGTTTCCACAAAATCGACGGGGATAATTTCTTCTAAATCATTTAAAGCACTTCTTACTGTATTTTTCCCATCATCCGTCAATTCATAGGCCAGACCATCTCCTTCATAAGAAGATAGGATATCCTGATTGTAGTAGCCATCTCCGCCTCCCACTACAAACCCGTAAGTTACTTGATTTCCTAAGTAATCCAAATTCCATTTTTTAGGATTATCTCCCTTTCCAGTTATTGCATTAATGTCCGAATCGCTGCTTTTTGTAATCTCTAAAGTCAGATTAGGGTCATTAACTATATTCGCCGGATCGTAAGCGTTTCTTATCTGAATCAGACTTGAATCATGTGTTAAAATATCGTCAGCCAGAAGAGGTATTTCTTCCACAATATCGTCTTCTTTCTTTGTTTTTTTTGGTGGGACAATAACGCTTGCTAAGTCATCGCTATTTCCACCAAGCAAAGAATCACTTTTTACGGCTGACATCTCTCTCCCAGTTAAGATGTCTTTGTCGTCATCTTTTCCCTTGTTAATCCTTGGAGTTTTTTCTGAACTTTCTAGCAGCAATATCTCATCTATATTGAAATGTTTCTTATCAATTACCGAACTAATATTATTACCTAAATAGTCAGCACTAGAATCGAATTTATTCCAATCGGAAGAGGTATAAGTATTGCTAATTATCCAAGAGACACTGTCTTTATTGGTTGGAAATAGTGAAAATAATTCGGATTCTTCTGCAAAATTTGTAATCATGTTTTTACCTTCCTTTTGTTAAGGTCAAATTTCAGGAACGTTAAGCGTTGCCGATTGAGTTTATGATGTTGCTAAATTTTGGATCGGGTTGAGAGATTTTAGCTATTTATTCAGCTTCGCGATCGGCAACGCTACTTGAACTTCATGTCGAAAAGTGTTAGATTTGCAGCCAACTACTTGCGAGTTGTAACTCGCCGTCGCAAGGCCCCTGCCATTGCGGTAAAACCAAAAATGCTACCCAATAAAGTTGAGGGCTCGGGTACATCTTCTGCTTCAGTTGGAGGCTCGAATATTGCCATTTGGCCAAAACTGGCGGTTTCGGTGTTAAATTGAAGTTGAATCGGGAAAACTTCGGGATTGGTAGGATCGACGTTGAGGCCGAGAACGGAAAATTCGGAAACCCCAGCATCTCCGATTAATAAATTGCCGAGTAGGGGGCTGTAATTGTTGAAGTTCACTGATTGACCGGCAGTGAAGTTACCAAGAATAGTATCCCCAACAGCAACGGTGAACGGGGTGTTAAAGCCGGTGGGGAAGTTGAGAATGTCGGTAAATAGGGAACCGTCGGTCATGCTATAGCGAAATCCGTAAGCAGTTGGCGGATCGAACCAGAGTCCCGAACGGACATTGGTAAAGGAGAACATTCCGTTGCCAATGAAGTTGGGTAAAATCGGATTAGTTTGAGTTGTCCCTGTTTGAACAATTGTTTGATTGACAGATTGACTGATTTGGCTAGAAGTTGAGGACTGCGTTTGGGTGGAGGTTTGATTGATTTGAGTAGAGTTGGAAGAAACGGTCTGAATATTGTTGTTGGTTTGGCTGACTGTCTGAGTAGAATTTTGATTTGAACCACTAGACTCCGACTTCTCAGCTAAATCAGCTAACATTTTAGCCTTCCAGTCGCTCCCATCCACTCCTGTAGATGAGCTACCCGGTATCGAAATAGATATTTGCGATCGCGTGGGGGCGCACATGGATGAAGACTGAGTTAAACCACCTACAGACTGGTCTGCGAACATACAGCCACCAGTGGAGCTGCTAGCAGAGCTAGGGGCGTTCATTAAAGCATTTTGAACAATGCTTCCGGTGTTATTTGTGAAGGAAAAGCTAGTCCCTAGCGTGTTGGAAAAGGTATTTTGAGAAATGCTTCCCGTGCTGAAGGAAAAGCTAGCAGCTTGCGCGTTGGGAACATTTCCCAATGCAAGGGTGGTTGTGGCTATTACCGCAGAAAAGATGCGGGTGAATTTTTGAGATGAATTGGTTGTTTTGTGGGTTTTCATGGTTAGTGTAAGTAAAGGGTTAATATGTTTGTAATCGAGTTTCAAGTGCTACAAATGTGTTTATAGGCAAGTGCGTCCCATATTTGTCAAAGTGCTGATGTCAAAGGCGGACCTCGATGAACGTTGTCCAATGCTAAAACTGATGAAGAGTTATCTATTTTGGCTAAAAAGTTGTCCACGATTTTTCTCCTGAATTTTAGAATGGGAATAATTGCTGGTAGGGTCTAAATTGAGAATTTATTGCCCTACCGTTGATTTAACTGTGTTTGCCCGAAATGGCGATCGCTCTTTCGTTCGTAGAACAGGCAGGAAAGCCTGTTTAGTCGTATAGAACTGGTGGCGGGCTCCAAGGGTTAGGTTGGCAGCGGATGTGCTTGGTGGGCGAACAGGCAAGATGCCTGTTCTACGCGGATGGGTGCTTGGTGGGGGCGATCGCTCTTACCGCACAAAACCTCCTGGAGTCGTTCCCCGGTAGAACCAGGGAACCAGGGAACGAAGCAATTTAATTTTGCAGCATAAAATCAGACCTGGTTAATGTTGGTTCGTCTGTCAATTCTGCAAATAGACCACCCCCACCAAAACCATTAGCGGCACCATTAGGGTTGTAGAATAATTTGCCGTTGGTGGAGTTATAAACGATTTCGGCTTGACTTTTTGCGGCAGCGTTGTCGTTTTTAACGACGGCAAATTCTCCCTGGCGACTGAAGCCATTACCCGCTTTACTATTGAGACTGACAAAGGTGGTTTTGTCGAGAATGATATCGTCTATGTTATGTTGAAAGTCAGCGATAGTATCAACACCCAAATCGTCCTTTTTAAATTTGCGTTTGGTCTTGAATAAAAACTTATCTGCTCCCTGTCCTCCGGTGAGGGTGTCATTTCCCGCATCGCCATCTAATATATCATCCCCATTTACTCCATAAAGTACATCTTTACCATTACTGCCTATCAGCGTATCGTCACCAGCTTGACCGTTAATTAGATCGTCTTTTGAGGCTTCCTTCAGTAGATTGTCTTTCGATCTGCCCTCGATAGTCTTGTTAGAGGAAACTTTTTGAACCTTTCCACCGTTGGTTTTGATGATTGAAGGCTTTCTTTTGATGGGGAGAGCAGAAATTTTGACGCTACTGCCTTTACCATCAGCAGCTACGGTAAACGCCCCTGATGGGATATTAGTCAGATTTCTGACATCAACCGTAGCACCATCAAGAGCCCTGGCATAAACTGGATAGCTGCTATCGCGACTACCAGTCAGCTTAGTTAGCGCGGGCAACTCTATCTTGCTGCCTTTGTCCTTTGCTTGAATGTAGGAATCGTATGCAGCACCATTGTATGTACTCAGTTTTGGGAATT
>CAZSTZ010000039.1:0-35472 GCA_964609515.1 uncultured bacterium
TTACCCATTACCCATTACCCATTACCGACATTCGAGATGTTTTTGCCATCTTACTCTTATCCCATTACCCATTACCCATTACCCATTACCCAAAACCCTCCAACACAGACAATGTTTGTTTTTTTCACTACTACCCTAAATAGAAAGACTATTAATTCTTCTAAAACGAACCGTCCAGTAGTGACAACCTACCAATTGTCTGCTGCCTCTTAAACCCAATAATAACAACACGAGCAAACAAAACCACTCTGGCAAGGGTGCGGTCGAACAAAGTAGCACACCACTGGCACATCCGGCAAGAAAGCCCGACTAAATTAAAGACAGTTAAGCAAAACAAAGGACAAACAAAATGAAAAACTTAATCAAACGCTCCCTAACCGCCCTCGGCACCGCCGCTTTCCTCAGCATCGGCGCCTTCTCTCCCGCCGAAGCTGCCTATCGGTTCGACGAAACCCCAGTCAACCAAAACGATGTAGTTGCCGTCGCCCAACCTCTCAACACCCAAGGCTATCAAGGTTACAAGCTCTTAGTTTTAGAACAACAATCTAACGCCCGCGCTTGCTGGAGCGAAAGCGGATACAGCCCCGTAGCAGTGGAGCCTTTATTACTCAACTTCAACTTCTCCGGTATTTGCGGGCGCGCCACCGACAGCAACGGCTACTCCGTTCGCGTTAACGACAACGACTTGGCGCTAACTCATAACTTGAGCTTGCAAAACGTCGGCGGCGAAGTGCGGTTGTATGCAGTTTCTAGCGGCGAAAAGATTTTAATCGGTCGCACTGGCGGACTGACTAACGGCTTTATGAAAATTAAGCTAGAACCCGGCTGGCGCTTCACCAAACGCACCTATAACGGCAAAGTTCTCGGTCACTTCTATTTGAGCAACGATAATTATGTTGCCTCTGCCGAGCCAGTTTACCAACAACCCGCACCCGCACCGGTATCGGCACCCGCACCAGTGGAGGTCGAAGTGCCAAAGGTTTCCGATCGCCCCGCCCCCAAACCGGCACCCACAGCTAAAAAACCTCCCCAAAAGTTTCCTGAAGAGGTGCGCCAAGCAGATGTAGAAACATGGCAAGAGTTCCTACAACTTCTCCTAGAGTCAGTTAGATAAAGTGGGAGCTTACCATTTCACCCTCAAGGTTCCAGATAACCAAAATCGCAGCCTTTACAGTGAAATGGTCTTCCTCCCCCAAATTTCTTCCGAACCAGTGACAGCCTCTCAATTGTCTCCTCATTCTCGAAGAAATTCCCCCAGTTTTCGTAAATCGGAATGTGCGATCGCAAAAGTAGCACCCAACCGACACCGCAGAGAATTCTACCAGAATACATTAATAACAGTACAACTCAATCAAAGGACAAAGCAAATGAAAAACTTAATCCAACGCTCCCTAACCGCCCTCGGCACCGCCGCTTTCGTCAGCATCGGCGCCTTCTCTCCCGCCGAAGCTGCCTATCGGTTCGACGAAACCCCAGTCAATCAAAACGATGTAGTTGCCGTCGCCCAGCCTCTCAATCAAGGTTACAAGCTCTTAATTTTCGAGCAACAATCTAACGCCCGCGCTTGCTGGAGCGAAAGCGGATACAGCCCCGTTGCAGTAGAGCCTTTATTACTCAACTTCAACTTCTCCGGTATTTGCGGGCGTGCCACCGACAGCAACGGCTACTCCGTTCGCGTTAACGACAACGACTTGGCGCTAACTCATAACTTGAGCTTGCAAAACGTCGGCGGCGAAGTGCGGTTGTATGCAGTTTCTAGCGGCGAAAAGATTTTAATCGGTCGCACTGGCGGACTGACTAACGGCTTTATGAAAATTAAGCTAGAACCCGGCTGGCGCTTCACCAAACGCACCTATAACGGCAAAGTTCTCGGTCACTTCTATTTGAGCAACGATAATTATATTGCTTCTTCCCAACCGACCTACGAACAACCCGCACCCCCGCCGGTTTCCACCAAACCCGCACCCGCACCATCTCGCCCCCTTCCTCCACCTCCCCCTCCCGTTGCATCTCAGCCCGGGCGACCCACGCCTCCCCCAGCACCTCCTGCACCTCGCAACGAAACCCCTTCCCAGTCGCCGGATGCGATCGACAGGAGCGATATGCAAGCCTGGAAGCGTTACATCGAGATGCTGCTCAGAGGCAGGTAATTATGATGACAACTTCTCAATTGTCAGCCGGCCTGTGAAACCCGGTAATTTCGGCAAAACCGGGTTTCTGAGATACCCCAAAAAACCGGGTTTCTGAGATACCCCAAAAAACCGGGTTTCTGAGATACCCAGGTCTAGGAGCGAGGGTGCAGATAACAAAACTAGCACATCACCGCCACCGCACTGAGTTTAATCCGAATAGATTAGCAATAACTAAACAAAAAGCAAACCTAGAACAACAAGGACAAAAACAATGAAAAACTTAATTCAACGCTCTTTAGCAACCGTCGGCACCGCAGCTTTCTTAGCTCTCAACGCTTTAACCCCCGCCCATGCAGGTTTCGTCTTTGAAGAAACCGAAGTCAACCCAGATAACGTTATCGCCATCGCCCAACCTCTCAGAACTCAAGGCTATCAAGGTTATAAGCTCTTGGTTTTAGAACAACAAAGCGATGCCCGCGCTTGCTGGAGCGAAATTGGCGGCGGTGTCGGCCCGGTAGAAGTGGACCCTCTGTTACTCGATTTTGATTTCACCGGCATCTGCGGACGCGCCACCGACAGCAACGGTTACTCCGCCCGCGTTAACGATACCGACTTGGCGCTTACTCACAATCTCAGCTTGCAAGAAGTTGGCGGCGAGGTCAAATTGTTTGCAGTCTCCAGGGGCGAAAAGATTTTAATCGGCAGCACTAAAGGTCTCAGCGATGGCTTTTTGAAAATTGACTTAAAACCCGGTTGGCGTTTCACCAAGCGCACTTACGGCGATAAAGTTCTGGGTCACTTCTATTTGAGCAACGATAATTATATCGCCAGCGATGTCACCGATGAAATCGAAACTCCCGATGTGGAAGAAGAAAATACCGACGATGTAGCAGTCGATATCGACGTTCCCGAAGTAGAAGAAGAAGTGGCTGAGGAAGTAGAAGAAGAGGAAGTGGCTGAGGAAGTCACCGAGGAAGTAGAAGAAGAAGAGGAAGTGGCTGAGGAAGTAGAAGAAGAGGAAGTGGCTGAGGAAGTAGAAGAAGAGGAAGACGACGACGCGATCGCTCAACTTCCCGATGAAGAAAAAGAAGAAGAAGAAGAGGATGTCGTCGAGTTAAATAGCAACACCTGGAAGCAATTCCTCGAAATGTTGCGTCAGTCCGTGAAATAGAACGGGCATCCGTAGGTAGTGGTTGTTGTTCCCTCAATAACTACTAACTACTACCTACCCCTCTCTTAAATTTCAACTTTATGTCATTGCGAGCTAAGCGTGCGCAATCCGTTCAAATTTTCAATTTTCAACAGTTAAACCTACAACAAGGACAAAAACAATGAAAAACTTAATTCAACGCTCTTTAGCAACCGTCGGCACCGCAGCTTTCTTAGCTCTCAACGCTTTAACCCCCGCCCATGCAGGTTTCGTCTTTGAAGAAACCGAAGTCAACCCAGATAACGTTATCGCCATCGCCCAACCTCTCAGAACTCAAGGCTATCAAGGTTATAAGCTCTTGGTTTTAGAACAACAAAGCGATGCCCGCGCTTGCTGGAGCGAAATTGGCGGCGGTGTCGGCCCGGTAGAAGTGGACCCTCTGTTACTCGATTTTGATTTCACCGGCATCTGCGGACGCGCCACCGACAGCAACGGTTACTCCGCCCGCGTTAACGATACCGACTTGGCGCTTACTCACAATCTCAGCTTGCAAGAAGTTGGCGGCGAGGTCAAATTGTTTGCAGTCTCCAGGGGCGAAAAGATTTTAATCGGCAGCACTAAAGGTCTCAGCGATGGCTTTTTGAAAATTGACTTAAAACCCGGTTGGCGTTTCACCAAGCGCACTTACGGCGATAAAGTTCTGGGTCACTTCTATTTGAGCAACGATAATTATATCGCCCGCGATGTCATCGACGAAATCGACGAAGTGGCAGTTGATATCGAAGTTCCCGAAGTAGAGGAAGAGGAAATCGACGAAGTGGCAGTTGATATCGAAGTTCCCGAGGTCGTCGAGGAAACCGACGAAGTGGCAGTGGATATCGAAGTTCCCGAAGTCGAAGAGGAAACCGACGAGGTGGCAGTTGATATCGAAGTTCCCGAAGTCGAAGAGGAAACCGACGAGGTGGCAGTTAATATCGAGGTTCCCGAAGTAGAGGAAGAGGAAGAGAAAGAGGAAGAAGAAGCCGCCGAGTTAAATAGCAACACCTGGAAGCAATTCCTCGAAATGTTGCGCCAGTCCATGAAATAGATAGGTTTTTGTAGTGGCGGGCAAGGTGCCCGCCGCCTCGATGCGAGCAAAAAGCTCGAACCAACTAAACTTTACAAATCCTGTAAAAAGTCAAACTGTTATTAGGAACAAGAAAAATGATAAAAACTACATTCAACAAAATTAAATCTACCCGTGGGACCAAAGCACTTAAATCTCAAAAAGAACTAGATGATTTGGTAACTTTAGCCTGGATCGATTTGCTAGTTCAAGAAGTAAATACTTTCACCGCCGATGATTGGTTGCCCCTGTGCGATGACATCGACGAAGGGGAAATTTATCGGGATTGGTTTCTCTGGCAAGAGAAAGAAGTCACCCAAGAATGGGAAGCTTACGATCCTTTAACAAATCAGCGATTAGTCTCGCGAAATTTGGCCAAACTTAAGGGTTGGATTGATAACATCGTAGATGGCAGAATGTCCCATCCAGAATTTTTAGATCGCTGGGAAATTTTTTAAGTCCCTTCTGCCAATTTTGTCTCTTTTTTCGTTCTGTTTTTTTGCAAAAAAAAGTTGTCATTATTTCAAACCGTGCTACAATGAAAAGGTGAATTTTTCGTAATTGGTAATTGGCTTCAATGAAGGATGAAAGACCGGGATATCCCTTCCTAATTCATCCTTCATTTTTTTTGTTGTCTTTTCAGGAAATTAACGAATTTTAAGCCGAAGTTAAGGTTTTTAATTGCTAGAGGGCCAAAGAATGGTATAATAAAGAAAGAAACAGAATTTATAAGGAGCGATCGCCCATGACTCCATTTTCTAATCACGACCCCGAAGAAGCCCTGCCAGATTTAGAAAATATTGCATCTTCTACTTTGAAAACTTCGGTAGCTCCCCTGGCCAACGAAATAGACGGCAACCCGAAAATTCTCCAACAAGCTTTAATGTCTCTGGGGGAAAAAGGTTTATTAGCTTTGCGAATTCCTCGAAAGTGGGGCGGATATGCAGCAAGCGATCGCTCTTTTTTTAATTATCAACAATTAGTCCCTAGATATTCCGGCGCTTTAGCATTTTTAGAAGTGCAACACCAAAGCGCAGCCTCGACGATCGCCAGCAGCGAAAATTTACAGCTTCAAGAGCTTTATTTGCCTAAATTAAGCCAAGGAAAAATGTTGATTGGGGTAGGTTTTTCCCAAATAAGGCGTAGCGGAAAACCTTCGGTAAAAGCAATTCCTATCGCTGGTGGATATCAGTTTAAAGGTTTCGTGCCTTGGGTGACTGGATGGGGAATATTTGATGAATTTATTTTAGCTGGAATTATGCCAGGAGGTCGAGCTATTTTTGCTGTAGTTCCTTTTGTTAAAACTGTTAATCCAAGCAGCAGCATTCAGTTTTCCGAACCGATGGTTTTGTGCGGTACGAGCTCCACTAATACGGTGACTGCTACGGTGGATAATTGGTTGGTACCAGAAGAACGAGTGGTGTTTATTAAACCTCCGGGTTGGATACACGAAAACGACAAAAATAATGTTTGAAAAGCAACTGCTTTAAATCTCGGATGCCCTGAGGCGGGAGTAGATATTTTGGAGACTGCTTTTAAGGTTAAATCTTTGGGTTTTATTCGGGAGGCGATCGCTTCTTTTAAAACAGAAATAAATGATTGTCGCGACGCTATTTGGGAAGCTGAAGAAAAACCGGATTTAGATTTTAATAAAAAACTGGAATTAAGAGCGGGGGCGATCGACTTAGCGATTCGTTGCGCCACTGCCGCAGTTACGGTTTCCAGCGGCGCTGCCAACCAAATCTCTCATCCCGCCCAACGAATTTATCGCGAAGCAATGGTATATGTAGTTTTTCGTCAAACTACGGCAGTTATGGAGGCGACTTTGGCTCGGTTAAAACGCTAGTTTGTTAATTGCTAATTGTTAATTGTTAATTGATATGAGAGGCTTCTGGGTTGCCGCGCTGCCCGCAAACACCAGACAGCGCTATAATATTAGCCAACATAGCCAACATCAAACAAACCACTCAATTAATTCACCATGTCACGACGTCCCATTTATCTCGACGGCAACGCTACTACTCCCTTAGACCAAAGGGTATTAGATGCCATGTTGCCCTACTTTACTCAATACTTCGGCAACCCCGCCAGCATCACCCACCAATACGGTTGGGAAGCTGAGGCGGCGGTGAAAAAGGCTAGGGAAATTATCGCCGCTGCCATTAACGCTTCCCCCGAAGAAATTGTCTTTACCAGCGGGGCGACGGAAGCTAATAATTTGGCAATTAAAGGAGTGGCGGAAGCTTATTTTAATCAAGGAAGACATATTATTACTGTCGCTACGGAACATAACGCGGTTTTGGACCCTTGCGCTTATTTGGAAAGCTTGGGATTTGAGGTGACTTATTTACCAGTAAAAAACGACGGTTTAATCGATTTAAACTTATTAGAAAAAGCAATTCGCCCGGAGACGATTTTGGTTTCGGCGATGGCCGCTAATAACGAAATTGGGGTTTTGCAACCTTTGGCGGAAATAGGAGAAATTTGTCGCGATCGCTCGATTATCTTCCACACCGACGCCGCGCAAGCTTTGGCAAAAATCCCTCTGGACGTTCAAAGCATGAAAATCGATTTAATGTCCTTAACCGCCCATAAAATTTACGGCCCCAAAGGCATCGGTGCCCTCTACGTTCGCCGCCGCAACCCTCGGGTAAAAGTCGCTGCCCAAATTCACGGCGGCGGCCACGAACGGGGGATGCGATCGGGCACTCTTTATACTCCCCAAATTGTCGGTTTTGCTAAGGCGGTGGAAGTGGGGATGGCAGAAATGGTGTCGGAGGGGGAACGGTTGGTTCGCTTGCGCGATCGCCTCTGGGAAAAACTGATGCCTGTTGGTTCCATTTTCCTCAACGGACATCCAACCCAACGACTGCCGGGGAATTTGAACGTTAGCGTTGAAGGGGTTGACGGACAAGCTTTAATTTTGGCGTTGCAACCGATGGTGGCGGTGTCTTCGGGTTCCGCTTGCACTTCGGCGAAAATCGAACCGTCTCACGTTTTGGCCGCTTTGGGCGTTCCCGAAAAGTTGGCTTTTGCTTCGGTTCGCTTCGGCATCGGCAGGTTTAACACTGTCGAGGAAATAGATAAGACGGCAGAAGGGGCGATCGGTGCGATTAAATCCCTCCGCAGCGTTCGTTAGTTATATAGTTGCGCCAGTTCGTAGTAATCGCTTTAGCGATAACAAAGTTAGTTATACTCGGCGCGGTTAGAAGAAAAATTCTCTTTTTGAGTAAGAGTAAGAGTTTCCGTAGTGAGCATCGCGATTTTAAGTATAGCAACGTCAAAGTAGGGGATGTAACGGATGGGTTGTTGGTGAGTGAAAAAAGTTTATTAGTTGTAAAGTGCCCAGTGCCGTCTCAGAAACCCGGTAATTTCGGCTTGCGCCGGGTTTCTCGACCGTCGTAGTAGGGCGCGCACCATACAGAGCTTATCTTACTACAAAATCGCTCTCTGCCAATGTCGGTGCATCGGTTAAAGTGGCGAACAAACCGCCACTGCCCAAACCGTTATTGCTGCCGTTAGGGTTGTAGAATAAGTTACCGTTAGTCCGATTGTAAACCACGACAGCATCGGAGACGGCGGCGGCAGCATCGCTATCGACGGTCTCAAATTCGCTGCCGGCGCTGAAACCGCGACCCTTCTTGCTGGTAATGACGCTAAAGGTTCGCTTGTCTAAGAGAATTTTGTCTCCACGAACTTTATTAAAGTCGGCAATGACATCGGTTCCTAAATCCTCTTGACGATACTCCTGGTTGGTGTTAAAGATAAAGGTGTCCATGCCGACACCGCCAACTAGGGTATCGTTTCCCGCACCGCCATTGAGGCGATCGCGTCCCCGACCGCCTGCTAATAAGTCGTTCCCCTCGCCACCCAAGAGGATATCGTTACCGCGACCGCCGTTGAGGCGATCGCGACCGCCCGCGCCCCAGATGATATCGTTCCCGTCTCCGGCAGCTATGATATCGTTGTTCTGGCTGCCCGAGAGCTTATCTGCGTTCTCCGTACCCTCCATCCGAAACCCGGCGGCTCCTTCCTCTACGTCGGTTAGTTGGATGTTAAACTCTTTCCTAAAACTTTTACTGGGAGTGCCGCTGTCGGTAGTTCGGATCGCAATCTCGTGACTGCGGTTGCTTTCAAAGTCTAACTTGTAGCCCTTATTTACCAGGAGGCGATCGCCCTCGATGCGAAACCGTCCCCCGGCATCGTCAACTAAAATATAGGTGTGACTGTCTTCGACCTCGGCATCCACCGTGGAGAGTTGACCGATGACCTTACCGCTGTTGCTGTTTTCCGCGACCTCGCTGTTGTCTAGGAGGATGTCGGTGGGGCGATCGTTAACTGGCTCCACTTCGATCTTAACATCAATGCTATCGATATCGCCTCCGTTGCCATCGGTGGCAGATACGTTAAAAGTATCTTCCGCAGTCTCGCTGCCGTTATGAACGTAGCTGAGGTTGCCGTTATCGATATCTGCTTGCGCGAAGGTGTCGCCTACGGCGAGGATATTATTATTCAGTTCTAAAATCCCGTTTTCTGGTAGCTCCTTAATACTAAAAGTAATCGGATCGCCGTCGGCATCTATTACTTGCAGGGTATTCTTACTAATAATAGAAGCTGCCTTTTCCTTGAGAGCTAAAAATTGGTTTCTGAGAACGGCGGGGGGGTTATTTAGTAGAGCGCGATCGTCAAATTCATAAGCGCCAATATCCACAATTTCGCTGCCATTACCATCCCCATCTATAGGACGTTCTCGGCCCCGTTGGTCTGTAGTTAGCCCGTCGGTATTATTGCCGGCATCAATTGCCAAACTTCCAGGCTGTAAAGGACGAACTAAGGTAGCGTCAATTTCTTGAAGCGGTGCCAAATTGGGGTCGCCAACTAATATGTTTTCCGTTACTAATTCCTCGTTATTATTATTATCAATTCCGGGGAATTGTAAGTTGCCTCCTCCATCGATTAATTGAATATTTGTTTGTTGGTTATTCCCATTTTCGTTAGCCGCAACGTTGCGGTCAAAAATGGTATTAGTTACTGTTATTTCTGGTGTAAATTCTGGATTTTCGTTGGTGTAAATAGCTCCCGCTATTTGCGCCGCATTATTGTTAGCAATAGTTGAATTTGTTATCGTCGTCGGTGCAAAAGTAGCTATGGCTCCACCGAAACCAACCCTACCATCTTCGTTCTCTGCTTTATTCTCAGAAAAGGTACTATTAACAACGCTAACTCGGGTTAAATCTAATTTTCTGTCAATCCACAAACCGCCGCCCTGGGACTCGGCAGTATTGCCTGCAAAAGTAGTATTAATAATGTTAAATTGTCCGGGTGAATTGCGGTTAATGCTACTTTCCCCAGTGCCCAATCGTATGCCGCCGCCACGAGCTTCTTCGGTATCATTGAAAATTACAGAATTATTGAGAATTTTAGTATCCTCAATAACGACATTATCTCCTGGATAAACAAACAAAAATGCCGCCCCACCTTCACCGGCTCCCTTGTTATTTTCCAAGCGGCTGTTGCGAATAATAATACTGCCGTTATCCCCGCCAAAACTAGCAGAAACTCCATCGGTATAAATGGCACCGCCAAAGCCTCTGGGAGAACTTGCACTGCTCGCTATTTCTGCTCCTGCGGTGGTGTCGTTATTGGTAAAGATTGAGTTTTCTATGGTTAAGGCCGTTGAAGGAGCGTTGATGGCTCCGCCGTTAATTCCTTTGTTATTAAAAAACTCGCTATTTTCAATTGTTAAAACGGCAAAGCCGTTAGTAATAATTGCTCCGCCGCCGCGCTCGTTTAAGCCCAAAGTTCCATCGTTGCCGTCGAATTTACTGTTGATTATGGTGGTATTGCTTTGATGACCTGCAGCAATTGCGCCTCCGCCTTCTCCGGCAGCAGTGTTGTTTAAAAACTGGCTATTTTCGATAGTTAAAGTAACTTCAGAACTGGTTCTAATTGCTCCCCCATTTCCTTCTTTAGCTTCTCCGGTAGTTTTACCATCGGTAATTGTTAAGTTTTTGAGGGTAAAGCTTTTTTGAAATTGAACGTCAAAAATGCGACTGGCGTTATTGCCGCTGATGGTTAAACCGGGTGTATTTTCACCATCAATTATTAGGTCTTTATCTATGTCTAATTCGCCGCTAGTTAGGGTAAGAGTCTGGTTTGCTAAACTGCGGGTAAATTGAATTATATCTCCTGGTTGGGCGGTGGCGATCGCTTGTCTTAAGGAACCTACCCCATCGTCGTTTGCGTTAGTTACGGTGATAATTTTAGCCATTTGTATCTACCTCGATAATTAATTTTCACAGGTCGAGAAACCCGGTTTTGCCGAAATTACCGGGTTTCTGACCCAGAGATTTAGTAAGGTGGACCGCAGCGCACCCTACTAGAACTGGTAATATAATCAAAGGATTTTTTCTCCAACCGGAAAATTGCTGCTAAAATTGTGGCTCAAACAATATAGCGCGGTGGGCGGGCTACAGATTTAGTGAGGTGCGCTGACTACAGATTTAGTGAGGTGCGCGGTGCTTTAGCGATAAAAAGATTAGTTAGCAACGTCAAAGTACGGGATGTAACGGATGGGTTGTTGGTGAGTGAAAAAAGTTTATTAGTTGTAAGGTGCGCAGTGCCGTCTCAGAAACCCGGTTTTTTAAAAAAACCGGGTTTCTCGACCGCCGTAGTTTCAATTTGTAGGGTGCTAGCAGCGCACCAACACAGAGCTTACCTTATCAGAAAATCGCTCTCTGCTAACGCTGGCGCATCGGTTAAAGTGGCAAACAAACCGCCACTGCCCAAACCGTTCTTACTGCCGTTAGGGTTATAGAATAAGTTACCGTTGGTTTGGTTGTAAACAATGAAAGCATCGGAACCGGCGGCGGCAGCATTGCTATCGACAACCTCAAACTCGCTGTCGGTACTGAAACCCCGACCCTTGTCGCTGGTAATAGCGGTAAAGGTGCGCCTGTCTAAGAGAATGCGATCGCCATGAACTTTATTAAAGTCGGCAATGACATCGGTTCCTAAATCTTCTTGACGATACTCCTGGTTGGTGTTAAAGATAAAGGTGTCGATGCCGGCACCGCCAACGAGGGTGTCGTCTCCCGCACCGCCGTTGAGGCGATCGCGTCCCAGACGACCTTCTAACAAGTCGTTCCCCTGGCCGCCCAAAAGGATATCGTGACCGCGACTGCCGATAAGGGTATCGCGACCGCCAACGCCCCAGATGGTATCGTTGCCCGCAGCGCCAACGAGTTTGTTATTGGCGTTGTTACCGGCGATGGCGTTATCTTGAGAATTGCCGGTGCCGTCAATGTTATTCCTGCCAACGAGGACGAGTCTTTCTAAGTTATCCGGCAAGCGGTAGGTGACGGTAGATCGGACCGTATCTTTGCCCTCGTTGGGTCGTTCTAGAATTAGATCGTCGCTGTTATCTACCAAATATAAGTCGTTACCGAGACCGCCCCTCAAGACATCTTGTCCGGTACCGCCGTCGAGAACATCGTTATCTTGCCCGCCGATGAGGGTATCGCTGCCCCCCGCGCCAGCGAGGGTATCTCGGTTTGGACCCCCTACGAGGCGATCGCCGTTCTCGGTACCTTGGAGGTTAAGACCCGGCGGCACTTCCTCCACGTCGGAAACTCCGATAGTGAAGGATTTCCGCAGGCTCTTACTCGGAGTGCCGCTGTCGGTGGTAGTAATTGTAATGCTGTGACGGCGGTCGGTTTCAAAGTCTAACTTGCTGCCGTCGGCTACTAGGAGGCGATCGCCCTCGATGCCAAACCTTCCTCCGGCATCGTCAACTAGAGTATAGGTGTGGGTGTCGCCGGCATCGGCATCGACGGTACTGAGTCCGGCAACCAAACTTCCGCGAGGACTGTTTTCGGCTATCGTGTTGTTGCTGAGGTTGATGTTGCTGGGGCGATCGTTAACGGCATTGACTCGAACGTTAACATCGATGTTGCCCGTATTGCCTCCGTTGCCATCGCTGGCAGATAAACTAAAACTATCCCGGGTAGTTTCGCTGCCGTTATGGGAATAGCTAACGTTTCCGCTATCTATATCCGTTTGACTGAAGGTATCCCTGACGGTCAGGTTAGTATTATTCAGTTTTAAAGTGCCGTTGTTTGGCAGCTCGTTGATGTTAAAAGCGATCGGATCGTCGTCTGCATCCGTTACTTGCAGTCGATTAGTGGTAATAGTAGAAGTTGCCCCTTCGTTGAGGGTTAAAGTTCGGTTGTTAGCAACGGTGGGAGGGTTATTTTCCGGAACGGTATTATCGACAAATTCATAAGCGCCGACATCTGTAATTTGACTGCCGTTACCGTCCCCATCTATAGGTCGTTGTTGACCCCGTTGGTCTGTGGTTGGCGCTCCGGTATTAGTGCCCGCATCGATGGCGGGACTTCCTGCCACCAAGGGACGAACTAACGCGCCGTTAATCTCTTGGAGTTCTCCCAGTCGGGGGTCGGCAATAGTAGTGTTAGCTGTTGCCAAGACCTCTCCATTATTCTCAACTACAGGAAATTGAAGGTTGCCTCCTCCATCGATTAACTGGATGTTGGTTTGTTGGTCGGTGCCATTTTCGTTACCCGCAGTGTTGCTGTGAAAAATCGTATTGCTAACTGCGATATCGGGAGTCAAACCCGTAGTTTCGGTCGTGTAAATAGCACCCGATAATTGGGCCGCGCTATTGTTGGCAATGGTTGTGTTGGTAATAGTGGTGGGTGCAAAAGTAGCGATCGCTCCACCCAAACCAACGGTGCCATCTGGATTCTCTGCCTTATTCTCGGAAAAGGTACTGTTGACAATATCGACTCTGGTTAAATCTAGTTTTCTGTCAATCCACAACCCGCCTCCTTGAGACTCGGCAGTATTGCCTGCAAAAGTAGTATTAATAATGTCATACTGCACCGGGGTAGTACGGTTAATGCTACTTTCCCCAGTACCCACTCTGATGCCGCCGCCGTAAGCTTGTTCTAGATTGTTGAAAACGACCGAATTATTGAGAACCCGAGTATCTTCAATAACTACATTATCCCCCGGATATGTAAACAAGAAAGCCGCACCACCAGAACCCACACCTTTATTACCGTCAAACAAACTATCGCGGATGATAATACTGCCGTTATCCCCGCCAAAACTAGCAGAAACGCCATCGGTATAAATGGCACCGCCGAACCCCCTTGGAGAACTGCTACTGCTTGCTATGGACGCTCCTGCAGTGGTGTCGTTATTGATAAATGTCGAGTTTTCTACAGTCAAAGCAGTGGAAGGAGTATTGATGGCACCGCCGTTAATTCCTTTATTATTAGTAAACTCGCTGTTTCGGATTGTCATTACGCCCAAACCGTTACTAATAACTGCTCCACCACCACGCTCGCTTTGACCGATGGTAGCATCGTTGCCGTCAAATTTACTGTTAAAGATGGTGGTGTTGCTTCGACTGCCGGCAGCAACGGCACCTCCACCTTCTCCCGATGTTACGTTATTTAAAAACTCGCTATTTTCTACGGTTAAGGTAACTTGCGAACTGGTTTTAATTGCGCCTCCGTTACCTTCGATGCCAGACTCAGTGGTTTTGCCGTTAGCAATTATCAGGTTTTTGAGGGTAAAGCTTTTTTGAAACCCGACATCGAAAATTCGACTGGCGTTATTGCCGCTAATAGTTAAACCCGCCGCATTTCCTCCATCAATGATTAAGTCTTTATCTATTTCTAATTGACCGGAGGTTAGAGTTATAGTCTGGTTTGCCAAACTGGAGTCAAAGATAATTGTATCTCCAGTTTCGGCGGTGGCGATCGCCTCCCTTAACGAACCCGCCCCGCCGTCGTTGGCATTAGTTACTACCGTTGAGGGAAGAGTCTCATTAACAAATTCATAAGCGCCAATATCCGTAATTTGGCTGCCGTTGCCATCCCCATCCACAGGACGTTGTTGGTCCCGTTGGTCCGTTGTTGGCGCTCCGCTATTAGTGCCCGCGTCGATGGCAGGACTTCCTGCTAAGAGAGGACGAACTAACGCACCGTTAATTTCTTGGAGTTCTCCCAGTTGGGGGTTGGCAACAGTTATATTCGCCGTTACTTTGGCATCATCTAAATTATTGACCGTCTGTACCGGCGGAGATTGCAGGTTATTCCCTCCGTCAATTAATTGGCGGTTAGTATTTTCGAGTTCCGCAAATGACTCTCCAATAGTGTTATTATCGAAAATAGTATTGGCGACAGTTATTTGCTGTCGGTCGCCAACGAACATTGCCGCGCTATGACCGCCAGAAAAATTATCGGCAAAGGTAGAGTTGATAATTTCCGCTTGGGAGAAAATCGTCATCCCCCCGCCTAAACCATCTTTGGCAGCTTCGTCTCCCACCCTGTTACCAGAAAAGGTACTGTTAGTTATGGTGGTAGGGGAACTATCGTCAACCCACAGACCGCCACCTTGAACGTCTGCCACATTTTCGCTAAACGTAGTATTGGTAATCGTAAACTCGCTATTGTCGTGGCGAATGCCGCCGCCGTTGCCACCACCAGCGGACGTGTTAATGGCGATATTGGCAACAAAGGAGCTATCTTCAACAATTACTTTATCTGCCTGATAGGCAAATAAATTGGCACCGCCACCGTTGAGGGCCCGGTTGCCTTCAAAGTAACTGCCGCGAACGATAATTTCTCCTCCTATGGAACCCGGTCCGAAATCCGGCCCCGAAGCATTTGCTCCATCGGTTGCGATCGCTCCTCCCAAACCAAATATACCCGTGTTCGAGCTTTGGGCAGTTGCTTCGTTATTGAGAAAAGTCGAATTTTCGACAGTTAGGTTGCCTAAAAGGTGATTGATAGCACCACCGTTAATTCCTTTGTTATTTGTAAACTCGCTGTTTCTAACTGTCAAAGTGCCGGCGCTTTTGGTAGCGATCGCTCCTCCACCCCGTTCGCTGTTATCTGGCGTGCCGTCGTTATTGTCGAATTTACTGTTAATTACGGTCGTGTTTCCTTGAAAACCCGCAAAAATAGCACCGCCACCTTCGCCGCCGGCAACGTTACTGTTAAATTCGCTATTTTCTACTGCTAAGGTACTCTCATTTCCTGTTTTAATAGCTCCTCCCGCTCCCGCTTCCCCCGACTGGGTGGTTTTGCCGTTGGCAATGGTCAAATTTCTGAGAGTAACGTTTGTTTGAAAGCCCGTCTCGAAAATCCGACTGGCGTTATTACCGCTGATAGTTAAACCCGCCGCATCGCTTCCATCAACGATTAAGTCTTTATCGATATCTAATTGACCGGAAGTTAGGGTAATAGTTTGATTCGCCAAACTGGAGTCAAAGATAATTGTATCTCCAGTTTCGGCGGTGGCGATCGCCTCCCTTAACGAACCCGCCCCGCCGTCGTTGCTATTCGTTACCGTCAGAGTTGCTAAAACTCCAGGGTAATTTTCTTGAGCTATTTCTGTTAAAGCAATGGGAACTAAAATTTCCCCCGTGGTAAATTCTAAATCCCAATTTCCTCCTAATTTACTGCTGCCGGTTAAGTTAACCGAAGCAGCAATATTTACTCCTATTATTTGCTGCAATTTGCCAACAAATTCTGCACCAGTATCCGCCGCAACTTGACAGCCATAAAGTAAAATATTGGCTTTATTTGTTAGGGCGTTTTTCCAGGAGGATAGGATTTGGCGATAAGATTCTAAATTGTCTGAATTGAGGAAACTATTTCCCAATTGAAGGCTGCCAGGACTGCCGTGGGAAAATATCTGAATTGCCTCGATTAAACCTTGCCGGGAGGCAAAGTTCTGGATGGCTTCGTTAATTTGTTCGATGCCATTTCGGGCAATATCTAGGATTATAACTTCTGCGTTTTGATGAACTCCATCTGCTAGGAATTGGTACTCTTTTAAATTAGAGTCGATAAATACCAGAGATTTAGGTAGGGATTTTTTCCAGGTGTTAGTCAGGGGCATTTTTTCAATCTGTATTAATGAGTGTTTTTTTAGTAGATACACTCTTTCAGTTCCTAAATCAGGAACTATTCAGAACTCCGAATCGTCGGGCTCCCCCTCAATTGCGCTAGGATTTTATTAATTAACTTCAACCACCATTTAGAACCCTTACATTTTATCTTAATTTATTTTCCAGCGCTACCCGTATTTGTACTGAGTTAATTGTTAATTGGTAATGGGTAATAGCTAATAGGTAATAGGTAATTTACCCATTATCCCTGTCTTCCCTCTATTAACAATTAACCATTAACAACTAACCATTAACCATTAACAATCAATCAACTTTTAAAAATTTCCGAACTGCTGGTAAATAAGTTTCGGCATCTTCTAGCATGGGAAAATGTGCTGTAGCTTTTATCATCAAATATTCTATTTTTTCGTTTGATTCTGCTGCCATTTTCCCCATTTGTGCGGGAATAACTTGGTCGTATTCGCCGGAAATTAATAAGGTGGGAACTGTCAATTTTTTAAACTCCCGGGGCAGCCATTCGGTGGCTTCTTTACTGACGGAAGTTAAGACAGTTCCATAAGCTGCATCGAAGTCTGCTAAGAGAAAATCTTCTAAAAAAGCTTGACTGATTTCTCCGGGTAAATCTTTATGTAAAAATCGCGCCATAAACAATTTATCTGCGAAAGGAATTTGCGCTAACCATTTGGGGCGAAATGCGACTACATAACGACTGAATTGGTGGAAGGCGTTAAAGGTGTTTTCGTCGTATTCAAAAATGCCGCTGCAAGTAAGAATGCATCGCTCTACTTTCTCTGGATAGAGGTTAAGAAATAAGACGGCGATCGAACCTCCTAAAGAATGGGCGTTTAAATAAACTTTATCTAATTTTAAGGCATCTAATAAACCGGCTAAATCTTCTGCATAACCGGTCAGTTCGTAGCGTTCTTCTGGGGATTTTGATTCGGGGGATAAAGGCGATCGCCCAAACCCTCGCAAGTCGTAAATCAAACAATCAAATTTATCGGAAAGCGCCCTCGCCGTACTTTCCCAATACCTCCCAGAACCTCCCCAACCGTGGATAAATACCATCACGGGTTTGGCAATTTCCGAGTCTTCTGGGGATTTTATCCACTCGTAATAATGTTCGACTCCATTAACGTTAATATAAGATTTTTTCTCTTCTAATTTCATTGTCTATTTTTCTCCCTAGTTGAATTGAGTAGCTAATTGTTAATTGTTAATTGTTAATTGCTAATTGTCAATATGTTTTTTTAAGATATTGTTAATAAATTCCGCTGCGGTTGCTGGGGATGCACTTTTGACACTGCCACTGTCGTTTAACCGCCAACCCCAGGCCGTCTGGGGCGATCGCCACAAGTCTAGGTGTTCCACTGCCGGCTCCGCATAAAAACTCTCCTGCCCGCCCCCCAACAAGGCCGAACTCCAATGAGTAAAGCGATCGTGGCTTATCCGGTAGATGGGAAAATCCCCCCCCAGGGGTACTCCCCAACCGTCCACAGCAATAAAGGCTGTTACTTTCCGGCCCAACCTGCGCCAACTCCAGGCCGCACCAATGGCCCCTACGACCCCGGCGCTGAAACTAATAAATAATAGTCCCGTTTCTGTCCCACTTTGGGAGGTTTGCGGTTTGGCATAGCATAAAAACTTGAAAATGTCAAGGGCAGAATAGGGCGCGTAAGCTTCTACGGGAAAAATTAGCAAATCCCCCGACTCCTCTAGCTTTCGCCCGTCGGCCCCCAATCCTTCTAAAAAGCTTTCGGTTAATTCTGGGCCATGAAAGCCGGGACAAATAATAATGGACATTAGTTGTTAATTGTTAATTGTTAATTGTTAATTGTTGATTGTTAATTTTCCCCTAAAATCCCCCTCCCCCCCTTGGGGATGTTAAACTATAAGGGTACTTAATTATTAGAGGAATTTTAAAGTGGTTGCGACACCGGAAAAAATTCAACAACCTACCTCTTTAACTGCCAATAACTCGGACCGCGTGGCGGTATTATTAATGGGTTATGGCGAGGTCGAAAGTTATGAGGATTTTGCCAATTACAACGAACAAGCTTTAAATTTATTAACTGCTAAATTTGCGCCTGTTCCTACTTGGATATATCCGCCTTTGGCGAAGTTATTGGCGGTTTTTGACCTTCACGAATGGAGTCACCAACACGGTAATTTTATCTCCCCCCACAATGCGATTTTTGAACGGCAACGGGCGGGGATAGAAAAGAATTTACAGGATAAATGGGGCGATCGCGTTAAGGTTTTTAAGGCGTTTAACTTCTGCGCCCCATTTTTGCCGGAACAAGTGTTAGAACAAGTCAAAAACGAAGGATTCGACAAGCTGTTAATTTATCCTTTGTTAGTGGTTGATTCTATTTTCACTAGCGGTATTGCGGTAGAACAAGTTAACAAGGCTTTAGTTAAGTTGGCGGACGGTAGCGAACATTGGGTTAAGGGACAGCGTTATATTCCTTCGTTTTATAACGAACCTGCTTATATCGATTTAACTGCCAAAATGGTAGAAGAGCAGATAGCTAACGATTTGGCGGTTGCTCACTTGCCTTCTCAAATTGGTATCGTGTTGATGAATCACGGTTGCCCTCACAAAGCTAAGGGGTTTACTTCCGGTATCGATGAAAGTCAGGCGCTTTACGAGTTAGTGCGGCAACGTTTGATGTATCGCTATCCTTTGATTTCGGTGGGCTGGTTGAACCACGACACGCCTTTAATCGAGTGGACGCAACCGGACGCGAAGACGGCGGCTAAGAATCTTATCGATTTGGGGGCAACGGCGATTATTTTTATGCCTATCGGTTTTGCCACGGAAAATCACGAGACTTTGTTAGACGTGGAACATATTATCGAGTCTTTGCGCGGCAAGCATCCAGAGGTAACTTATCGGCAGTTGGAGTGCGTTAACGATCGCCCCGAGTTTTTGCAGATGGCGGCGGAATGGGCGGACCCGCAGATTGAAGCGTTATTGAACGAAAGCGCGATCGCGGTTAATCCCTCGCTGGCGGCAACGCAAGCGCGGGAAACTCACGACGATCGCCACCACCACCATCACGGCGACGGCCACCACCACCACCATCACCATTAAAATAATATCCCGTAGAACAGGCATCTTGCCTGTTCGCTAAAATAGTTTGTAGTAATCGCAAAGCGCGATTTCCAGTAACTTTTTTATCGAAGACAGCGATTACTACGAACGGTGGTTTTTTTAGGAATTAAGGAGGTTTTTATGACGGAGGTCGTTACCTTTACAAAGGCAGAAAAAATGTTGATTGAAAATATCCGCAAGCTATCTCCAGAGAAGGTGGTGGAAGTAATAGATTTTGTGGATTTTCTCAGTCAGCGAGAGCGAGAAACAACAGAGGCGATCGCTGCTGCTAAACTCTCGGAGGCAGCTTTTGCAAAAGTGTGGGACAATCCGGAGGATTCTGATTATGACTGTTTATAAATTCGGCGATGTCGTTCTGGTTCCCTTCCCGTTTACCGACCAAACAACTACTAAAAAACGTCCCGCAGTAGTTGTAAGTTCCGATCTTTTTAATAGCCAGTATGCCGACCTTATAGTTATGGCTATTACCAGCAAAAGTGTAACTGGGACTGTAGTGGGCGAAGTGGCGATCGCCGATTGGAGCGATGCTGGCCTTTTGAAGCCATCTATTATTAAGCCTGTTGTTGCTACGATTGAAAAGGGTTTAGTTATCAGGAAACTTGGGGAACTTCAGGAGAGCGATCGGGAAGAACTTGAGAAGGTCTTGCCAGACATCTTTGGCTAGTAAAAAACTCACATTACCTGTTCGCTAAAATAGTTTGTAGTAATCGCAAAGCGCGGTTTCTAGTAACTTTTTTATCGCGCTCCGCGATTACTACGAACTATCGCGCTCCGCGATCGCTACGAACTATCGCTACAAACACCGCCCAGGGGGTCTAACCCCCCAGATAGGTAGGCAGTTCTTCCTCATCGACTCCAAGATAACATATTAAAAACTATTTGTCAAGAGCGCGGGCTTTTTTATTGTTGGGGCGATCGCTACGAACCTCGCGGGACTATAATAAGATGACGTCCATTTATCCGATAACTATTATTAAATAACCAACCATGCAACCTGGAACGATTCTGAGAAGTAGGTATCGCATCCTCAAACAGCTTGGCAGCGGTGCTTTTGGGGAGACTTATCTTGCGGAAGATGAGGACTACCCAGGGAACCCTCGGTGCGTAGTCAAACATCTCAAAAATGCTATAGCTAAGGCTAAAGAGTTATTTAAGAGAGAGGCGGAGACTCTCAGTAAATTAGGTAAGAAAAACGAAGGCATTCCCGAACTGTTCGCCTACTTTGAGGAAGGGGGAGAGTTTTATTTGGTGCAGGAATATATAGAAGGGGAAGATTTGAGTAAGGAGTTAACTGACGGCAAGCAGTGGGGCGAGTCGGAGGTTCGGGAACTGTTGGTTGGAATTTTAGAAGCTCTCGAACCGGCACATCGCGAAAATGTCATCCACCGAGATATTAAACCGGAGAATTTGATGCGGCGGCGGGAGGATGGAAAAATAATGTTGATTGATTTTGGGGCGGTTAAGGAAATTGTAGCTAATCCCGGGGGACAAGCGGGCGGTACTAGGATAGGCACTGGTGGTTATATGCCTCCAGAACAAGATGCGGGCAAGCCGGAATTAAGCAGCGATGTTTACGCGGTGGGGATGGTTGGCATTCAGGCGTTGACGGGGATGTTGCCGATGCAGATGCCTATAGTTCCCGAGACGGGGGAATTGGACTGGCGCAAAAGCGCGTCGGTAAGCCCGGAGTTTGGGGATGTATTGGATAAGATGGTGCGTTACAATTTTAGCGATCGCTATGCCAATGCAACGGAGGCGTTAAAGGCAATTCAAGCTTTGGAGCAAAGTTCTGCAACGGCACCCACGACGGTTCAAACTCCCCCAGCGACAGGGGCGACGGGGCAAAGTTTCGTAAGCCGTCGGGAAGTTATAGCGTCCGGCATTGGGGCAGTTGTTGTGGCGGCTACTGGAGGTGTAGTTTACTTAAGTACAGCAACACCAACACCCACACCAACACCAACACCAACACCGACACCCACGCCGACACCCACGCCGACACCCACACCCACGCCGACACCCACGCCGACACCCGCGCCGACACCCGCGCCGGAACCAAAGTTAACCGAGACTCAGACTTTTATCACCGTTAAAGTCAACAGTTTTGGGCGAATAATAGAACGTCGCCAAGGGCAAGCGGAGGTATTAACGGAAAATCTCGGCAGCGGCGCAACTCTGGAGATGGTATCTATCCCTGGGGGCAGGTTTCTCATGGGTTCGCCAAGAACGGAGGAGAAGCGAGATAGGAGCGAGCAGCCCCAACACTATGTCAGCGTTCCCGCATTTTTCCTGGGCAAGTATCCAGTGACTCAGGCACAATATCAAGCGGTGACGGGAGAAAATCCTTCTTATTTTAAGGGTGCAAACCGCCCGGTGGAAAAGGTATCGTGGGTTGATGCGATGGTATTTTGCTACAAACTATCCCAACTGACGGGGAAATTTTATCGCTTGCCCTCGGAGGCGGAGTGGGAGTATGCTTGTCGGGCGGGTACTACTACTCCGTTTTATTTTGGGGAAACGATAACTACGGACTTGGCTAATTACAACGGTTACTACTCTAGTTACGGTTCCGGTCCCAGCGGCATCAAGCGCAATGGAACAACTAACGTTGGCAGTTTTCCAGCCAATGCCTTTGGTTTGTACGATATGCACGGCAACGTCTATGAGTGGTGCGAGGATCCTTGGCATGATAACTATAATGGGGCACCCACCGATGGAAGCGCTTGGGAATCTGGTGGAAACGGTTCCAAGCGAGTGTTGCGTGGGGGTTCTTGGTACTATAACTCCAGGTATTGCCGCAGCGCTAATCGTGGGAGCAATAAAGCGAGCGGCAGGTACACTTTCTGGGGTTTCCGTGTTGTTCTAGGTGTTCCTTCTGGCGGTGACTATTCTTTTGACGTCGTTCGTAGCGATTAGGCGTTTTCGTCTTTTATCGCGCTCCGCGATTACTACGAACTTTCGCGTTTTGGAAACCGGGTTGGTTCGCGACAGGAGATTTGAGAAACCGGGTTTTTCGCAAAAACCCGGTTTCTGGTGGGCGACGGGGTTTGGTTGCCAAACAATTTTGTTCGCACGCCGATCGCCCATCCGCTACATCCGCTTCAACATCCGCTGCCAACCAACATTTTTCATCCACCAAAAACACCAAAAAACATAAGATTAAACGTGGGGCAGGGGCAAAGCATTCGGACAGAAACATTAACGATTTTTATCAACAGCTATCGCCCGAATGCTATTGCCCTTACAAGATTGAAAAAAACAATTAATTAACCCGTTTCACCCACCAATAACTCATCCGCACTCGTCCCTTCAACATCCGCTGCTAACCAACATTTTTCATCAACCAAAAACACCAAAAAACATCAGATTAAACGTGGGGCGGGGGCAAAGCATTCGGACATCAACATTTATGCTTTTTATCAACGTTTATCGCCCGAATGCTATTGCCCCTACAAAATTGAAAAAAACAACAACTAATCCATTTCACCCACCAACAACCCATCCGCACTCGTCCCTTCAACATCCGCTGCTAACCTATTTTTTTTCACCTATCAACAACCACAAAAAACATAAGATTAAACGTGGGGCGGGGGCAAAGCATTCGGACATCAACATTTATGCTTTTTATCAACGTTTACCGCCCGAATGCTATTGCCCCTACAGGATTGAAAAAAAACAACAATTAACCCATTTCACCCACCAATAACTCATCCGCTACATCCGCTTCAACATCCGCTGCTAACCTGGGGAAAATATTCCTCTTTTAAAGTTCGTAGTAATCGCTTCAGCGATTGGATAAATCGCTAAAGCGATTACTACAAACTTGAATTTTTACGAACCCGGCAAATATTTCTGCACCACAACCCATCCACTCGCGGACACCGCAGCAAATCCGAAAAAGAGAATAATATTAGTAGTAACATGAAGCAATCTTGCCCAAGGTTTTCTAGCACTTATTTGAGTGGCGCTAACAGCAGAAATTATAACTAAAATTACCACCGTCAAACCGTCTAACAAATGCACCGAATGACCCAAACTGCCATAATGACCGAGAGTGCCAATCAAACCAATTGCTAACAACAAAAGCACCAAAAAAACCATCGTTCCACCAACAAGATAATGGAAAGGTCGCAACCATTTCGGGCGCGGTTTTGTCTCCTGGCGACTGTAAAACATCCAACCGCCGCTAATAGCTAATAATAGATAGGCAAATAAAGAAAACCCCATCGACCAAGCGGCGATTTTCCATAACCATAAAAAAGAAGGTAAGTTCATAAGCAATTAACAATTAACCATTAATAATTAACAATTTCGAGTACCTGGCGGAGATAATCTCCGGTTTCTTTTTGTTCTTCTTCGTCTCCTTCTTCTCGCCACGATCGCAACAATTCTATAGCAGCTTGATTCTTTTTAATCTGTTGCGATCGCGACATATTAAGGGGAGTTTCCGTTTCAAGTTCCACCGATGACTCTGGTTTTTTTGTTACCGTTTGCTGAAATACCCGAATCATATTTAGCAAGTCCGACCAATATTCTTTTGGCGTTTTCTCAATTTCAGCTACTAGCTCTTCTATCGACTTTGGTGGGGGCGATGCTTCTAGGAAAGCACCCCTTGATAAATTCTCAGACATCATTACCTCCTAATTGTTAATTGTCAATTATCTCCACTATACCGCGATAACCATCCACCCGCACTCGCTGACCGTCTTCTAAAATCTTCGTCGCATAAGCAACGTTCATCACCGCCGGTATTTGATACTCCCTCGCGATAATTGCCCCGTGGGATAACTGCCCGCCAACTTCGGCAATAATCGCTTTTCCTCTTAATAACAAAGGTGCCCAACCGGCATCCGTATATGGAACTACTAAAATCGGATTTTCTCCCTCCTCAAAACTCGTCCCCACACTGCGACAAACCTTCACCACACCTTCGACGCAACCGACGCTGGCAGGGATTCCTTTTAACTCAAATTCCGAGATTTTATCCTTATTTACCTCTTCCTTTTCTGCTGGTAACAAGTTCCCATAAACTACTGCGGGAATTTGCCGTTTTTTGTCAGTTTCTAACTGCTGTCGCCTCCGACCAATCTTCTCTTTTAATCCCTCAACTTTTCCCTCCCTTATCCATTCTTGGATTTCGGTGAATTGTAAGTAAAAAATATCTCCCTCTCGTTCCAAGATTCCCTCTTCGATGCCGTAGCTTTCTATTGCTAAAAAGCTCCAGCGCATAAGAGCTAAAAACTTTCCGTAAATTTCCGCAATTTGACCTTTAACTAAACCTCTCCGATCGCATTGTTTTAACCGCCAATTCTGCCACCAACTCCGAGAACTTGCTGTGGAGGTTTTCTCTTCTTTTTTAGTAGGGGGTTTTTGCGCCATTGTTAACAACAACTCTCGGAAATTATCCGGTTGTTCCCGCCAAGTCGCCACCGCAATATCCGTTCCAACCTCGCTTAAATAACCGTAGGTTTCTAACCACTGCTGAAACTCGCTTTGGAGTTCTCGGTTTTGCTTAAATGTCTCTTCGATATTTTCGCCGCCGCTTGTCTTTCGCAGTTTCTCCGCCAGCTTTTCTAATTCCCGAACAGACATTATTTCTGGGGCCGTTTCTGCGGGCAATAATTCTTCGGGAATTTGGAAGAGCGATCGCCTAATTGCTAACCCGATAGGCCCCAGAATATTATAATAAGTAATCGGTTTTAACCAAGTTTGAATTTGTTCGATTCTGTTTAATAATTCTGAAGGATCCCCCCCAACCCCCCTTACCAAGGGGGGGGCAAGAGGCGAACTTTCCTCCTCCTCAAGCTCCCCCCTTTTCAAGGGGGGCGGGGGGGGGATCGGAGTTTCCTCTTCAAGCTCCCCCCTTACCAAGGGGGGGGCAAGAGATGAACTTTTTTCCTCCTCCTCAAGCTCCCCCCTTTTCAAGGGGGGCGGGGGGGGGATCGGAGTTTCTAAACTGTTCAACGCCGGCAGAAATATCTGGAGGCGATCGCTCTCAAACTCCTCATCCAATTTCATTTCTTTCCTCACCAAACGCCACAAACCGGGCAGAGAAGGTAACACCTTCTTAATAGGAGGTTTACCCATTTTTTGCCCCCGCAATAAAAACTCCAATCCTTGCTCTGGCAACCCCATCATTCTGAAAATTTCTCCCAGTAAAGTTGCGTTAAAATAAGCATGAGAACCGAGCAAAGTAGCAGTTTCTTTAAAATCCAAACCCGCCGCTTGTTCCCCCAAAACAATCTTAAATATTTCCCCCCAAACCCCGCAAGTCAGCGGGCGATTTATCGACCAAGTAAGAGGAGGAATAGCCCCCGGAATTACTTCCGCAGCAATAGTTCGCGTCCAAATCGGGCGCAAATTCGTAATAGGCCGACTTTGCAAAATCCAGACTTTCTCCCCATCCCAACACCACTCGATATCCTGGGGCAAACCGTGAAAATATGCTTCGATTTCTCTGGTTTGCTTTACCAATTCTTCTATTACCTCTTTCGGTAAAATCGAAGTTTCTTTTAAAGCTTTTTCTAAACTTTGTTTGGTTGCTTGTTCGTTACTAATATCTATTACCAAATTAACCGGATTTTCCCGCCCGCCAACAACATTTGCCGCGCTTCCAAGCAAAGCTTCAATAATTATCTGAGAACCTCCATCTAAAGGATTTCTGCTGAACGTAACCCCGGCAACTTGACTGTTAATAAAAGCTTGAATTAATACCGCCATACCCTTATCTGGCATCTGTCTTTGGCGGCGATAATTAATTGCTTCTGGAGTCCAATAAGACTCGCCAACCTGTTTAATTGCCTTGCTTAATTCCTCCTTATTATTAACAGTTCCCACAGTTTTATATTGTCCCGCCGCCGAGTTAGTCTCGCTATCTTCTCCGATAGCTGAAGAACGAACGATGAAGGGAAAATTGTGTAAATAATTTAGTGGGTGTAACTGATTGGTTACTGGCAAACCTAGAGATTCTGGAGGTAAAACAAAACCTTCGGCTACGTTAAAACCAGCACTTTTTAGTAAAGCTAAATTTGCCGCTTTTTCGCCGCTTTTGTTTGGTTCTAATTTCTCGTTTAAGGAATAAAAAATAATTCTTTTTGATAAAAGCATATCGTCTTTTTGTAGGAGATTAATTGTTACTAATAAAATTGCTAAAACTAGGGCTGCTAACAGTTCTAAATTAGAAAACTGGAACCACCATACCCAAAAAGGACCGCTAAGACAGCCGATCCTCGCCGCCCAAAGTCGGGGGCGAGGGTCGTCTTTTTCTGCTTTTTCTTCTAACAGCTTTCCCAATACTAAAACTAACACGCCGACGACCCCCGAACCGAGAGCCACCGCCGGCGAATATACCAATATTCCCCAAGTAGCGTTAGTCACTCCCCCACCTTTGGCGATGAAATATCTACCCGCCACCAAACAAACCAACCCTGCCACTGGCAAGGCGGGAAACTCGGGAAAGAAAACTCGCGCCCCTATTACTGGGGCGATGCCTCTGAGTATTTCTGCGGTAGCTGCGGCAATGCCCGCTTTTTTACCCGCCACTGAGAAGGCACCGGCGACGCTAGCGTTACCGGTGCCTACCTTGGTTAAGTCTATTTGGGCGATCGCCTTGACGATAAACCGAGTTAAAGGCAGAGCTCCCAGACAAAAACTTGCAGCTAGAAGCAATGCCACGGATAATAATTGCGCAACCATGAGATAATAGTAGAGCTAGTTATTAAAAAAGGAGCAAAAAAAATGAGTTTATGGATTCCCGCAGGAGTGGTAATTGTCGGCTTTATCGCCGCAGTGACTATCGGCTCGATCGCCTGGTATAATTCCAAACGTCCCCCCGGTTGGGAAGATGCGGAACGTCCGAAGTACGTTCCTAAAGTTGGCAAAGATGAAGAAAATAGTTAATAGGTAATGGGTAATAGGTAATGGGTAATGGGTAATGGGTAATGGGTAATGGCATTTCCCATTCCCTATTCCCCATTCCCAAATTTATTTTTTCCCCGAGGGAAATTGATTAATCTTTGCTACGCCATAAAATATAAGACTTTGCTTCTGAACTCTGAGTCTATCTATCCGCAGTTGAGTATTTTCTAAGGCAAATTTATCTAAGTCCATCAGGTCGTTAACATGATTAATTAGGGCTGTGCCTAACTCAACTGATTCTTCGTTACCGCCGTATTTTAGATCGACAAATTGGATTTTTCGCCTTTCTTCTACTTCTACCCTGGCGGTAATATCCACATCGATCGCCTCCGACGGACTGCCTACCCCAATTTTGGTTTTTATTCCCAAAGTTTTGTCATCGTTGACGCTCATTTCCGTATTTTGGAAATGGAGGGATTTTCCTTTATATTTTAATCTTTGGAGCTTTTCGACCACAAAGCGGGTATTAAAGGAGGACGTTAAGTCGGACTCCGTTAATGCCACCCTCATTCTGGCCTGGGTAGCCTGCCGTAATT
The DNA here is from genome assembly GCA_964609515.1 of uncultured bacterium. Classification (GTDB taxonomy): domain Bacteria; phylum Cyanobacteriota; class Cyanobacteriia; order Cyanobacteriales; family Microcoleaceae; genus CALKCV01. The sequence goes on from CAZSTZ010000039.1 coordinate 27,906, forward strand.
TTATCTGGCCCGTAAATATGGCACCGAAGTCAATAGAGACGGCCTCCAGGTAGAGTTCCATTGCTTCAATGCGAAGGCCGTTGTACATCAGCATTCCCTTGCCGATGAAGTCGAAACCATCCAGACTTCCCTGCAACAGTTTGGCCACGGGTTCGGCCCGGACGTTAGCTTCGACTTTTTCCGATCGCTTGAACAAGGCCGCGATGGCCGCCCCCGCTACTTTACTAACGAGGCGATCGCCGCTTTGGTTGGAAAATGGTGTGCTAGTAAACAAAGCCGATACCATATTTGTTTTTGTTTGCCTACGCTTGTCATTATAGCCCGTTTGTTAATTTTTGTAAAATTTACTTGCATTTATGGGCGTTATAAGTTAAATTAACCCTCCTTCAAAGGAGTACCCGTAACGCAAGCATCAGTCAACCAGGCCCCAGAAAACTCAGCCCCTTCTACGGAAGCGCAAAGCAAATTAGCACGCTGCAAATTAGCGCCCCGCAAAACAGCCCCATTAAGATTAGCCTCCTCCAAATTAGCCTGGGAGAGGTTTGCCCCGGACAAATTAGCGCTTGTCAACTCGGCCGCAAACAAAATAGCCCGAAATAAATTCGCCCCCCGCAAGTCGGCCCCTCGCAGATCCACCCCGCTGAAGTCCAAACCGCTGCAAGCTGTCGCCTCCAAAAAAGCACCTGCAAAGGCAGCCCCTTGCACTCTGGCATCGGTAAGAATGACACCGCGCAAGTCAGCATTGCGCAGATCCGCCTCCGTCAAGTCGGCCCCAGTCAAGTCAGCCCCTCGGAGATTTGCTCGCAACCGAGCCCCGCGCAAGTCCGCGCCGGCAAGGTTGGCACCGGTTAAATTAGCTTGGGAGAGGTCAGCCTCGGCGAGTTTGGCCCCGGATAAATCGGCCCCTGCTAGGTTGGCTCCTGCCAGAGATTTGACTTGACCTCGACGAATGGCGTTAATGTCTATAGATCTAGGATCGGTCATAATTAATTAATTTTGCCTTGGGCTAGACTTTAACAAATAATAGGTTGGGTCGGGCTCGATCGCAATCCAAGATTGCAACCGCTAGAAACCCGGTTTTTTGAACAATACCCTCACCCTGCATCTTGTAGGTCGGGCTCCGTGCAACGGAACCCAACGATTTTGTTGGGTTGCGCTGCGCTTCACCCAACCTACTAATGGTATTTTTTTATTTTGGCTTTTTGTCAATTGTCAATTGTTAATTGCTAAGGAATCAACTATGAACTTTGCTTTGTTTGCCAAATTAGGAATATTTGCCGTTACTTCATCCTTTTTATTAATATCTTCCGCTCATACTTTGGCGGAAAATAATAGAGAGGTTTTATTAGCTCAATCTAACCGCCAGTTATGTTCCCAACAAGAAGAGAATTTACTCCAATCCTTTTACATTGAAACCGCTAACTTTTTTGCTAATATTTGCCGAGATAGCAGCGGTCAATTAATTTACATTGGCGGCGAAAAAGCTAATCCAGAAAACAACATCAAACTGCCGGCGTTCGCAGAAGAAGGCACCGGTTACGTTGCCGAAAACGGCGCTACTACTTATATACTTACCGGTGCTGCTTTAACCGTAGTTGAAAACGGCGTGCCTATCCTCGAAGAAAACGTTATTTATTCTTGTATAGCCGATGGTGGCTGTCAAGAACGTTAGGCTCGTTCTTACTCGCTAACCTCCACTGGGAGATCGGACTCGATCCAAACAGCACTTCCAGATATAGCGCCGTGGTTGTTGTTCTCGGTTTCGTCTAAAATCGCCAGTTCGACACCTTCATCCAGAGGCCAATAGGCGAGCAAACCCGGTTCGCCGCCCCCGAGACGGCGAGACATCAGGGCAGCGATCGCCTCGGAAGAACGGGCCCCCTCCCACAGGCGCACTTCGGCAATTTCCCCAGCAAACCAATGCTTGCCCCCTTCTTCCGTCGCACCGGCACCAATGCGTAGGGGACGAGTGCTGTTTGCTTGGAAGTTGACCCCAGTTAAGAAGCCAACTTCTTTACTATTTATATAGAAGCCCATGGTTTGAGAAGAGCGATCGTAACTCCCCGCCAAGTGGGTCCAGACCTTCGGTTCCACAGTCGGACCTCCTACCACGTTCCATTTCTCGCCGCTGCCCAGCCAAAATTCCCAAGCGTTGCTGGAACTGACATAGAAAATGTAACCTTCCAAGGGCGGATCGTTGCGAGAAGTCACCACCGAACGATAATTATGACCTCCCGTTACTTTAGCCCAAACTTCAATGGTGAAACTTTCGGGATTTAAGAGCCGATCGTAAGGAACATCTATCTTCGCATCGATGCCGTTAAAGGAAAGAACAAAGGGTGGAGGAGTGTCCGCAGTTGCCTCTGGTTCCACCGGAGTTGGCGGTGGTGGAACTGTCATCGGGGTTGCTGTCGGTCGAGCAGTTACCGCCGTCGGCCCTGGAGCAACTTTTGGCAAGCTTTCCCAAAACTTCTGTGCTTGATTTTCGCCCTCCTCGATTAACATTTCTATAAATGCAGGGGAGCGATCCAGCTTGGATGCATAATCCAAACCGTCCGCTACTTCCTTACTCATAGTAATAAAACGAACTCGAACCGGCTGTAATTGGTTGTCCGAGACAAAATCTGACTTAAAAGCACCTCCTTCGACCCATTTGTTGACAGTTTCGATAAAACGGATCTCCTGGAACAGCGATAAATTGCCAGATAATTCGTTGCGGCGATCGAGAATTTCTTGAGCGGTTGTTGGTTCGGTGTCTCGCTCTTTGGGATTGACTAAAATTACCCAGATTTCTTCCGGTCGCTCTTCGGGCTCTACAAGCTCTCCATCGCTCGCCAGAAAGCAACCGATGGGAGGATTTTCCGAAAACAAACCATCCCAATACATACCATCTCCTATTTGTACTGCCGTAAAAACGTTGGGAATAGCCGCAGATGCCCTGACAGCTTCGGTGTTGATTTCTCCTTTTTTAGAATCGAAGGTTTTAAATTCCCCCGAGAGAACGTTAACTGCTCCCAGAAACAAGTGAAGGCTGTCTGGTTGTATCAGAGATGGGATTTCCTGAAAAGGTATATGATTTTTTAATAGTTGCTCGAAGTCTAAATACTCTTTTCGGGGAGTCATCGACATCAACCCCTTGAGAGTTCCTTGCAGGGAATAGGGGTTGGGGGCGAAGGCGGGTAAAACGGTTGAATCTTGGAGTCGCAAGAATTGAAGCGTAAAGTTATTGAGAGCTCTTTCCCAGGCGGTGACTGCGGTATTTGCCCTCCAGAAGTTAAGCAATCTTTGGTAAACCGGACGACTGGTTCTACCTTGGGCTGCTTCTAATAATCCTACCCATGATAAAGTGGCGCATAAAGCACCGCCGGAAGTGCCGCTCAAACCAACGAGATCGTATTTTTCTTGTACCTTGTTTTCTAGGAGTTTTTTGAGAACGCCGGCGGTGAAAGCCGTGTGAGAACCTCCACCTTGACAGGCGATCGCTAACTTAGTTTTTGATGTCATAGTAATTAACAATTAATAATTAATAATTAACAATTAACAGACGATTCTAGAGGTTGTAGAATACCCGCTTCTAAGCTCCAGCATCTATCTGCTATTGGCAGCAAATCTCCCGCATCGTGAGTCACCACCAACAAAGTCCAATGAGTTTTTAGTTTGGCCAACAAATTGACCAACTGTAGGCGCATGGACCAATCTAACCCCGCCGTCGGTTCGTCCAACAACAATAGATGGGGCTGACGAATTAACTGTACGGCCAGGGCCAAGCGTCGTTGTTGGCCACCGCTTAAAGAATGGGGCGGCGTTGTCAGGGGCAGATTTTCCAGTCCCACCTCCGTCAAAGCACCAGTAATGCGATCGCCCGTCAATTCTGGATGGCCCAGTCGCAATTCTTCTAAAATAGTCCCGCCACAAAAATGTCGTTCTGGAAATTGAAATACCAAACCTCCCAGTTGTTGCATAAGTTCCGAAGTTAACCGCTGCTCTCGCCAGAGAATCTCTCCCCGGGACTTTTGCGCCAAACCCGCCAAGATTTCTAATAAAGTAGTCTTACCAGAACCGCTGCGACCCACTATTAGTCCCATCTGTTGCGGGGCCAGTTCCAAATTAATGTCTTGGAGTATTGCCGTGGGGCTAGCTGCAGGATGATAGAACAGGCTTCTCAGATAAAGCATCTATTTTATAAATTAAATTTTTTAATTAACTTTTTCCCCCATAAGGGCTTTGTCGGTTGGCAGAGCTTGTGCTAACATTTGCACTTGGATTTGTCAGTTTGGAAAATAGCAGATATTTTCCTTTTGGCTTTGAGATTAACAGAAAAAAGTAAACAACCAACGACTTTGGTAATATTAGCAAACCATTAGTCAGTCTCGGATAACTGATAATAGATACTTATGAAAAAAACCCTGTCGGTCTTGTGCCATCGTTTGTCAATTCTCTCAAGGCTACCCGTCAGAGCCGTCAAGAAACCCGGTTTTTTCAAAAAACCGGGTTTCTGGGATACCGAAAAACCGAGTTTCTGGGATACCAAAAAACCGGGTTTCTGGGATACCGAAAAACCGGGTTTCTGGGATACCGAACAACCGAGCTTTCTGAGAATACAAGACCTGCTCTCAAGGCTATCCGTCATAGCCAGCGCCACGGCCATTGGATTGAGTTTGTCCGTTGCTCCTGCCGTTGGAGATCCGTTTCGTCCCAATAATCCTACTCCTATTGGGGATAAAACGGAAGCCGCTTTTAAAGCTATGTTTGAAAATGGCAATTATAAGGAGGCTAAAAATTATCTCCAGCAAGCAGAATTTGAAGAACAAAACGAACCCCTCGCTTATGCGATGATGGCTTCTTTATCTTATTTAGATGAGGATTGGGATTCTCTAAAAGTTTACGCATCTAAAACTCGCGAAGTTGGCGAAAAATTGATGGTAACTAATCCAGTTAGAGGCAATCTTTACGCTGGTACGGGTCATTTTTTAGAGGGAGCTTATATCATTACCAGCGAGGGTATTTTGTCAGGTACTCCTAAAGCTCTTAATAAGTTGAAGGTAGTTTTACAACATTTCGACGAAGCTGCCAGACAAAATCCCCAGGATCCGGAACTGAATTTGCTCAAAGGATATATGGATTTATTGCTAGCAGTAAATCTCCCTTTTGCCAATCCTCAAGATGCCATTCAAAAGCTGGAAAAACAGGCAAATCCAACCCATCTTGCCAATCGGGGAATCGCTCTGGCTTATCGAGATTTAGGGGAACACGATAAAGCTTTGAAATATGTAGATAAAGTTTTGGCAGAAACTCCTAATAATCCAGAAGTTTATTATCTCAAAGCTCAAATTTTAGTCTCTAAAGCCAGGAAGAATAATAACGATATTTCCCTGCGCCAAGAAGCAGATAAAAACTTTGAGATGAGTTTGGCAAAGTCGGGATTAATGCCGCGACTGATGGTGGCTCAAATCTTTTTTGAACGGTGTAAAAATCTCAGTAATATCGACGGTGGCGATCGCTCTTGCGACCCGATGCGCGATGCTATCCGAGACGGATCTGGCCTTTGGGGACCGCCTCAAGTACCCCAACTTTAATTATTAGGTAATAGGTAATGGGGAATAGGTAATAGGTAATTTCCCAATTCCCCATTCCCAATTCCCGATTCCCAATTCCCCATTCCCAACTAAAAATACTAATGGAAATAGAATTTCGCGAGTTCGATCCTTTCGACCTTTGGATTTGGTTAAGATTCCCTACGGTTCCTTCTAACGGAGAAAAACAATATATTGAGGAGGTTTTTGATTCCTGGTTTTTTCTGGGAAAATTAGGAGGTTTTAATGCAGAAAGTCTCCAAGTTCAGGAGATGGGAATAGACCTTAGTTATATGGATTACGATGCCGAAGAAGCCGATAATACCATGATGGCTTTGATGCACAATATGGGAAATATTGAGTATCAAGATTTGTGGGCTCGTTGTTGGTTCGATTTGGGAACTAGCGATGCTTTTGCCTTGGATGTTTTGATTAATGCTTTTCAACAATTGAGTAAAGAAATTGTGGCCATAGAAGAGTTAATTATCGGCGGCGAAAATGAGGATTGGCCCACAGGAAGAAATAAAGAAAAATCCAGTTTCGTTGACGAATAATAGTTGTTAGTTGCCCGTCCGTTGTTAACTATTCCCCCTGACCAATTCCCCATTCCCAAAATGTTGCAAGATATTAAAGAAGGCGATCGCCTCAAACAAACGGGCAATTTTGATGCCGCCGTTGCCAGCTATCAAAAAGCTTTAAGCCTCGAACCGGAGAACGTCGTAGTTTTAGATAAAATAGCCGAAATCTATTACTTCCAAAGCAAACTAACTGAGGCGATCGCCCTTTGCCACCAAGCAATACGCCATCAACCCTATTTTGCCCGCGCCTACAAGACTCTGGGTAATGCGCTGCAAGCACAAAATAAACTCCAGGCAGCAACCAGATCTTATTCGCTGGCAGTACAGATAGACCCGAACTTTGCAGAAGCTCATGTCAATTTGGGCAGTATGTTCTACAAACAGGGTTTAATCGATACGGCGATGTTGCAATATAGAAAGGCGCTCGAACTTCAACCGACACTAGCCCCCGCTTACTGGAATTTAAGTAAGTTATTAGAACAACAAGGTCGACTTCAGGAAGCTTGTGTCTTGCAAGAAAAAGCGATCGAACTTCAACCGGAGTTAAAAACCATTGTTAGCAAAACCCCCGAAGACAGTCCTTTTCCCAAATGGCAGCAGTAGGGTGCGCAACGCGCACCTTACTATAACTTCCCAAGGAGTAGGGTGCGCAATGCCAGGGCTGTCAAGGTGGCAAACAGATTTTGTGGTGGGGGGAGGCAAGAGGCAAAAGGCAAAAGGCAAGAGGGGGGAATGAAAGAGCAAAAAACGACCCAGTAAGTGCCAATTCCTATCTCGTTCATTAGCTCAAGATAGCCTAAAGTAACGTTTTTTCGTTCTCGTGGCTCCACCTTGACAGTGCTGGGTGCGCATTGCGCACCTTACAAACTTGTTAATTATTAATTGTGAATTGATATGGAAACAGAAAGCAAAGAACAAATACATCCTCAATACAAACGCGATCGCAAAACTATAAATGAGTGGTTAAAGGAAACAGAAACAAAAGAAATAAAAGAAATAAGCGATCGCGGTTTGGCAGAACTAGCGCGGTTAAAAATTCGCTATCGAGGCTTTCCTGGCGCGAAAGATATCCAAGAAGATTTAGAGGAAGTGATGAAAGAATGGGATTTAACCGAAGAAACTCTCTACGAACAAACCCGCAAAATTCACGCCAAAGGCAAAGTATTCCGAGGAGAAAATAAAGAAGAAGACGACTGGTTTTAAAGTTCGTAGTAATCGCAGAGCGCGATTGCTATTTTTTCTTGATGCTCGTACTCATACTCTTACTCAAAGAAAAATGCTCTTTTTGGGTAAGAGTATGAGTATGAGTAAGAGTAAGAGTAAGAGTATGAAAAATAAATAATTGCTATAATAGTACCTAACTCGTGCGATTCGTTGGGCCAAAGAAGCCAGTAAGCAACATGGCCCGTCCCCAAT
>CAZSTZ010000040.1:0-34455 GCA_964609515.1 uncultured bacterium
TATTAAGGAGGGCGATCGGGATTTGTGTCGGGGGATTTAGGGTAATGGGGGCGATGGCCGGAAATGTTGGGGTTTGAGGGCTTACTGTTGGAGGGGGTGGGGGGCGATCGTGTTATGATGGATGGTGTAAATCTATCTCGCAGATAAATTATGGATGTTCAAGAATTTCTCGAACAGCTTAAAGCAGGGAGGAAAGACTTTACTGGAGTCGATCTAAGAGGGGCCGATCTCAAAAAAGCTTGCTTGTCCTCAAGGATTTTTATAAGGGCGAACGGTGAGAACTAACAAAAAGCGTCTAATTTTTGGTTCGTTTCAAAGGTGACGTGCTCCCTTCGGTTCTCCATATTTCATTGGAGCGCTCCTTGAGTGGAGCCAATTTGAGTGGAGCCCGGCTCGGCGAAATGTGTTTGGATAACGCTAACCTTAGTGGAGCGCTCCTTGAGTGGAGCCGATTTGTGGCAATCGAGCATTACCAATGCTAACCTTAGGGGGGCTAATCTTAGCGGTGCAGACTTGAGGCAAGCTAACTTTTTCGGCTCGAACCTCATATGAAACGGGACAATGGCTATCCCCGATTTCTTCTGTTATGCTAGAGCCAGAAACAGCGATCGAGGAAACCAATTATGAACAATTCAAGCAAGGATGACCAGATTCAAGGCGATCGAGACGATCCAGTTAAAGCAGCAATGATGGCATCTTCTAACTTGCGGTGCAGGTACAAGGTCGGAGAAAGAGATTTTTCCGGATTCGATGTTATTGATGGCAAAGCAACGGGTGGTAACTTTACTTACGCTTACCTAGTTGACATCAATTTGAGTGGAGCCAATCTGATTCGTGCTTCTTTTCGCAGTTCTGACCTGAGTAATGCCAATTTTAGCGAAGCTAACCTGGAGCGGGCAGACCTGTATCATGTCTATCTGATTGAAGCCAATCTAACTAATGCCAACTTAACTAATGCCCTCTTAGAAAGGGCGAACTTGATGGGTGCAAATTTAACCGGTGCAGATTTAAGCGGTGCCAACTTGACTAGAGCTGACTTGACGGATACTAACTTAACAAATGCTAAGATCGATAATGTCAATTGGGAGCGTGCTTTGTTTTGCAATACTACTATGCCCGATGGCGCGGTGAAAAACGATTCCAGGGTCATCGCTCCTAAAGAATTTCTCAGCCGTTACGCTCAAGGAGAGAGAAATTTTGAGAATATTGTTTTGCATCGTGCCGAGTTGTCAGGGGCAGACTTGCGAGATATCTGTCTGAGGTTTGCTCATCTGACGTATGCTAACTTGAGTGGTGCTAACTTGGAATACTCAGATTTGAGAAAAGTCAATTTTAGGATCGCTAACTTGAGCGGTGTCAATTTCCATGATGCCCTCTTAGGTGGTTCCGATTTTAGTTTTGCTAATCTGCGGGATGCTAATCTGACCATGACAGAGAAAGAAGGTTGTGATTTTACAGGAACAGACCTAACCGGAGCCAAAATTTATTTTCCACAAGAAGCATTCTATCGCAATACTACTTTGCCAGATGGAACAATTATCGTTGGTCCGAGCAACTATCCTTCTAACCGCAAGTAAAAAGTGGCTCTCTTGGAGTTGCGGTGAAAAGCTCTAACTGGGAACGATCTGGATAATAAGAGCGCTATTGTTCTTATGTTCAGATACCTTCTTTGAGCAGAACAAATAGGCGATCGCCAGGCACATAACTCCAAGAGAATCAAAAGGATTAAGTGGTAGAATACTTTTGCTTCTTAATATGCTTGCGAATTTCTTCTGGAACATTCAAAAGCAGATTAATTTTTCTGCCCTGAAGCAGTCTTTCAAGTTGCTCAACAGTAATTTGCCAGGTGGAAGGATCTCGCCATTCAATCGAATTTTGTATGTCGGGAAGGGGAGCAGATAACCCTAACTTATTTTGAATCTGGTTGAATGGATGAGGAACTGGCCTTCCAGTTTCTGGCCAGTTTTCGTACGGTTCGGGTAAATTTGGTGTTAGGAAGGTGTAAGCTTTTGTATTCTTCGTAACATCTGCTACACTCATTCGAGGACGATCTAAAACTAGAATAGTTTTCCACGTCCATTTGGGAATATTAATTCCTTGCTGTTGAAACGCTCCAGAATTTGTGTTACCTCGGCCAATTTCGTCGGGATGAGCATTACTCCGCTTTTGGGAAGTCCAGTTTGTACCATGACTGCCAGCAACGACATAAAGCTCTTTGTTTTCTTCAGTTACTAGATGTTTGACAAACTCCTCAATGTTGTACCAAGCAGATGCTTCGGCTGGATTGTCTGAGGAAGTAAACCATCGATTATTGTCCACGCTTTGGGGCATCAGATTTGTACCCAAAAAAGTAGCTCTATTATCTTTTTCATGATTTGTTCGATCTCTTGAAGGAATTATATGACCTTGGTCAAAACCAAAATTCCTTTTATTGCTGTCAGTATAGTTGTCAGTGCTAATTCTCGGCCAGCCTTCAGGAAGTTGCGGATCTCCTGCAAAGATGGTATCGGGACGAGCTACATCACCCAACCAAGCCTTATTTACTTGCCAACTTACCCAGCTAGGAGTTTTGTTGGTGTAGCTGTAAGATAATGCATACTGCGGCTTTTCAATCAGTAAGTTATCGCTATTAGGGTTTTTTCTTGGTTCTCTCGAATCAAATCGAGCCTCTGAGGGATTGCCAAACTTCAGGTGAACGCTGCTGAAGAAAACATCATCCAAGTAAACGGTGGTGTCTTCTTCACTTTCTAATTGAAAAGAAAGTCTTACTATCTTGCCTCGATATCTGTCATCTATAGGAATCTGAAAAGTTTCAAATCCAGTTCTTCCAAATCCAATTTTATAGAGATTCTGCTCGTATTCCTTAAGTTCGTCCCTTGCGGTTTGACTCAAATCTATTTCTTTGAGCTTCCTCGATTGCCAATAAATTTCCCCAGGACGAGGACGCGTTTCGATAAAAACTTTCAACTTGCCTGCTTCCTCGGGAGCGAGCAGATTAAATCGTAAATCCCCCCATTCTGGCACGACAAAGTTATTGTGAACGATCTTTGTTGCTTTGTCTTTTGTACTCAACTTGAAAGCATAATTCGGTTTGCTGGAATCGTACCCAATGCGGTCTAAGTAATTGTTGTTTGGCTCGGCGAACTTGGTAATATCATGCCAAGCAATCAAGTGCTGTTGCGAAGCGTGATTGTTTTGACCCTTCACTACAGACCAACCAGGAATAGGATTATTTTCTTGCCCGCCAACCTTTTGAGCAATTGTGTCAAAATTACCATTGAATAGAGTAGGAACCACCAAATCTCCCCGCATCCTCGTTCCCACTTCTGTTTGAGAATTGGTGTAAGTATTGTCAGAATCTAAAGGAAGGCGGTTATTATTCAAATAATCCTCAAAATTCCCCAATTGGTCCTTACTCTTCTTATTGTCGGGACCGCTACCAACAAAATACGGACGCAACTCCCTTCCTCCAGCATTGGCAGAATAGAACCAACCCGTACCGATACCCTCCCACGGCGCTTTTGTATCGCCATGGTCGAATTTAGCCTTGGTATGACCCGGCACATACCAACTCTTGTCGTTATTCTCACCAAAACCGTTAAGTCTCAAATCTCCCAACCGTCGGAAAACCTGCTGTTCCCCTGCCGGAATTTGACTCTCATTCAGATTGGCAGTTCCGGCATACCAACCTACTGCCGCCCGATGGGCATTATCTTCATTGTTGTCAGGATCGAACCCGCCCCATTTTCCTAGCTCCTTATCCATGTCTGCTCCGAGAATTTCCTGACTCGCTATTACCCGCTCGGGATTATCGCCCACATTTTTGCCCTGTGTTTGATAATAATTATCTGCATAGGTTACATTTTTCCAAACCACAATCTCAGGGTCGAGCATACGAGAAAAAGCGCCATTAAATTGAGTAGCGTCCTCGGGATTGTACTCAAAAGGATCGACCGTCGTCATCTGAATATCTTGTTTTTTAGAACCCTGCAAACCGCCCGCTTCGGGGAAATAAGTACCCAAGCGCTGAATAATCTCCGCATTCACCACCGCCCCCTGACCGAAACCGATAAAATGCAACGGCGCGTTAAACACCGCCCCATGTTGGCGAATCAAATCTCCATTGCTATCGTACAAGCCATTGCTTCCACCGACAGTCCCGCCATTTTTCAAATCTAACTCAACTAGGGAAGCAAACAAACCATCAGCGGCCTCCTCAGCTACACCGGCATTAGAGAAAGCAAGAGACAAAGCGTCATCCGAATCCGGTTTCTTAATCCAATCGGCCAACAGCACCAAGGGCTGACCAGACTCAACTTCGGAGTTGCTAGCAATCCAGTTATCAGTTCGGCTGTTATAAGTCACAGATCGCCATTGTCCAGACCCCGGCAGGTAACGCATCACTGCCGCCCCTGCATCTTCAAGTTGTTCGGCTATAGCATTTATCGCCCCCTCTGTTTCGGCAGTAGCCGAAACTCCCGGTTCCACGCCCGCAGTTAACACGGTCACGCTGCCAAAGGCATCGTCGGTCTTTGCTATCGGCAGTGGAGTATCAAACTGACTCTTAACCACTGGTTTACTTTCATCTTTCATCACCACCTCCACAGCCCAGTGGTAAGTCTGACCGCCCGTTAACTGTAACTCATCCGGCAAAGGAAACTCTTCAGGCAAGGGAGACTCGCTACTGGCAGCAGCCTTCAGACTCCCACCATTCCAAGTCCACATTCCGTTCTGCCACCGAGCCGTCAGCACCCGATTGGGATTGTGGTCCTTTCCAGGAGGCAACCCATCCCAGTGGTCCCTTGGCAACAGTCCTTCACCTTCAGGGAAAACGCTCACATAGAGATTAATCTCTTTAACATCCTCCGGTTCCACAGGACTCAGATAGATTGCGGGCTCCGTATCATCTCGATCGTCATCGCCCGTATCCGCTTCCCGACCCTTAATCTTAAACTTCCACTCCAACTTAGGTTTGAGAGAATCTATAGTTTGATTCTCAACCGGACTTTCCAACTCGACGAAGTTTCGCACCGACACCGAGGTCATCCCAAAAGGATCGCCCCCAATCTCAATCGGAGCGCGAGTGCTACCCGGCGGTACCCCAAAATTCCACCGACCGAAATTCTTCCCGAGAATCTCGTAATCGGCAGCAATACTAATATCGGAGTTAAGCTCGTCAATTGGCGTCTTCTCCAAATCCGCAAGAGTAGCCGGACGCTTTGTCTTCTCATCAAAACCATCGCTATCAACACCCAGTAAATTTCCATCCAGGAAGAATTGCTCTGGATTTTCAATAGCCTTGATAATTTCCTCCACATCAAATACATAAACTTCTCCATCCCCATTTTTAGTTGGGTAAGAACCTACTAAATATCGGTCGTCGTTAGAAAGCAACACGTTATTAGTATAGCGTCCCGGTATCGGCCTGGTTGCCCCAACCAATTTAGGATTCGGTCCCAAGGGGTCTTTAATAATCCCAATATTACCGCCTTCGCGCTCGTCGGGAAAGAAACTCTCTCCTTCATTTCCTTTTGTATCGCGACCCGCTACAAAAGCATAAGAGCCATCCTTCATTATCGTTACCGCAACACCTTCATCCACATCAAAGTAATCGGTAGCGAAACTAAGCCCCAACTTGGCATAATTGGTAGTAGCAGCAAAACTCCCGGGCTCGTTATTCGTCACCTCTAAAACCCCAAAGCCCCTATAATCAGAACTTTCACTCCCACTAGCAAATGTCATTTTCAACGGGTCTGCTGTTGCCGATATTCCCATTGCTCCTTGCTCCGTCGCGATCGCCCCTATTTGCTCCCACCATTTACGAGAGTTCGCTTCCCCATCGGCAGGTCGGTCATCTGGGTCGATATTTACCACATAAATTTTACCATCGCTGGCAGTAACAAACAACCTCATGCCATCTTCGCTCGCAGCCATCTGACGTAGTTCCGTCTCTGCATTGTCGACGTTCAGTTGAATCGTCTTAACCACTTGATGATAATTATCGGAATTAATATCGATATCCAGAACGTAAACCTTTCCCCCCTCCCCATCGGCAATATAAGCATATTCGTCGCGAGCGTCAATTACCAATGCCACCGGACTCGCTCCTGCAGGCAGAGAAATCAGATCTATCCCCTCAGTCTCGGGATTATTATCCAACTGTCGCGATGCCATCAAATCCACCAAAGCCACCTTCCCTGAATTCTCCAAAGGCACATAAGCTCTCGCTCCATTGCGGGTAGCTGCAAAATGTCCTGGAGCATCGTAGATATAAAATGGAGAGCCTACACTAATAGAGCCGGAATCTAGCAAACTTTGACTGGAACCATTCTCGATATCCGCTTCGGGAGCTAGCAAGTCAACTATATTAATAGTATCTGCTTCCGGTTGCGCTGTCAAAACCAGTTCCATAGGACTTTGAGGCTGTATCGACAGCCTCTCGCTCTCTACTTCGATAGTTTCAAATTGATTCGGACCCGGACCAACGCGCTTTCTCTGTCGCCTTACCAGAACGATTTCCGATTCCCCCAGAGGTACGCTATTAGGTATTTCAACCGCTATCTCTTCGCCATCCTCTAGCTCCCGACAGGACTCTAGTACCACCTTGCCTTCATAAACTTTATTTCCCACATAAAACTTAGCCACTAAATCTTCAACACTGTTGCCAACTTCACCTTCTAACCCGTTGAGGAAGTTTTGCGCTCGCAAAATCGCGACGGGTTGGTTCTGCGGGGAGCACGCCATACCGGCAAATCCCTCAAGCACTGGAGGAAGTAGCGCTTGCGCCAGTACCATTGGTGGCTCCAGGGTAACGCTATAACTGGGCAACCCTTCTTCGTTAATAGAGACATCGGTAGTAGTTGTCACCGGCTCGCCGATTTCTTCGGGAATTCCCGTTATCTCTAAAGTCGCGTTTTCCTTATGAGCCGCATAAGCTACCAAAGACGATGTTGCCTCGAAATTAGCTTTCGATGTAGCGATCGCCCCGATTAAATTTGCCCGAGCATAGAGATATTGGTAAGCGTCTAGCTCTCCTGAAATCTCAATGGCTTCTCGAACTTCCTCCAGAGTTTCCCCACTGAAGGCAGCTATCTCCTCCAAACCTTCGGGCACTTTAACCGCCAGCATTTCCTCCACCGGAGCAAAGGTACCGATACCGTTATAAGGAGGAGAAGTTGTCCGAATCGTTCCGTCGCTTCCTGCCACTCCTATTTCTTCTATCAACCAAGTATCGCTCCAAGCGCCGGCGACATCTGGCATCTGCCCTTTGCGCAGGAACAACACTCCACTTCCTACTTTCAGGTCTGGGGGTGCGGGAATTGCTAGTTGAACTGGTTGCTCTAAGGGTTTATCGCCCAACTCTAGTTCAAATGCCCCCACAAACTCAAACCCATCGGGAACTGGCAGGGATAAATCTTGCCGTTGCAGCGGTGTCAGGTTGACCGAAGATTCTTCTGTTAGCGCCCCTGGGGCGAGCATCACCAACGAACCATCTTCCCCTTCTACAACGCCTCCGCTTTCATCCACTAAACTCGGTCCCGTTTCTGGCGGTTCCACCAACACCGGTATCGTTACTTCGGCATCGCCATACTGGACGGTTATATTAGTTTCGCCCCCGGCAAGACCGGTTATCAAACCCTCGGGACTTACTTCTAAAACGTCGGAATCTTCCACGACGTAACTAATATCTCCAACATCTGCCGTCAGTTCGCTCGAATTAGCCCAATTGTTAATTTTTACCGATAGCTGTCGCGTACCGTTTGGGGGCAAGCTCGCCGCTACTGGATAGGAATTTAAGCCATAAATTTCGGCTAAAGATTCAATTTCCGGCCCCAACAAATCCTCTTCTTCTAAAGTAAAATCAAACTCGACAACCTCGGACTCCAACCCATTTTCGTCGGTGGCGCGTAAATAAATAACATTGACTCCCAAGGGCAAACTTTCTCCCAAAACCTCTTCCAAAACTTCTCGGTTTAAGACGAAATTGCCGTCATTTTCTAACTCGGTCGTTACTTCAACAAAACTCTCGCTTTCTCCGGTAAAACTCAACTCGAAACTAACTATTTCGCTCTCATCAATAACCGTTCCAGTTAAACTCGGGTCGATGGTAATTTTATCCGTCTCATCTTCTCCCGTATCGTTAGCTAATTCCACAGTAATAGTTGGCGGAGAATTATCCTGATTAACCGACTCGGCAGCTATTTCCAAAAACTCAATACCGTTAGAAGAAGAACGCCAATCTTTCTCGGAATTAATATACTCTTCCACGGAAGCGGCATTACCTTTTAGCCCGTTAACTGAAAAGACAAAATCGTTATAATCTCCATCAAAATTCGGTCTATAAGCCCTGACATCTTCAAAAACAAAGACCTTTCCATCTCCGGTTAAATCCACAAATTGACCCGGGAAAAACGTATCTATTTGGGACTCCGTTGACATCGAAAACACCGGACGTTTCGACCAGCCGATATTCGGGCGTTCAAAAACTTCCTCCACCGTACCCTTGGGAACCAACATGAAACCGTATTCTTCTCCCGGGTTCACAGAAATAGTTTTTACTCCTAAATATTCTCCCGAATTGCGATTCTTTTCTCCCAGTCTTTTATCGAATAACGCCCCTTCTTTTTTATCCTTAATTACCACATCGCCCAACTCGGAATTACTTAAAGCTCGACTGGCAGCTTCTTTAACAAAATCGGCATGACTTCTGATGTTTAATTCTTCCAATCCTTTTAAACTGAAGATTCCTAATTCGCCTTCGTAGTAGCCGCCGTCAAACAAATAATTTATTTTTAGTTCGCCGGAATTATCTGCGGTAAATACGCCGCTATCAAAGGTTAAATTCTCAAATTCAACGTATTCGTTTATTTTTTTTCCTAAGTTCTTAGAGCGCCAATCTTTCTCGGGATTAATGACTTCATCTAAGGTCCCAAACGTACCCGTTGCCCCGCTTAATTTGAAGACGACATCGTTATAATCTCGGTCTGTATTTTTTCGATTTATTGAAAGGTCTTCCCAGGTATAAATTTCGCTTTCCGTTTCAAAGGAGGCTATTTGCCCGCTCCAAAAGTTATCCTCTGGAAGGTCGGTGGCGACGGAAAATAACGGCTGTTTGTTAGCGGGTAATTTGCTGTTATTTAATAATGCTTCTACTTCTCCATTTGGTACTAACATGATGCCGAATTTTTCTCCGGGATTCATGTTAAATGTTTTGATATTTGATACCTTCATACTCGCCGGAGTTATTTCCTCCTTGAATATTTGCTCCTTCTTTCTGGTCGGAAATAACGACGCGGCCTAATTCTGAATTGCTGAGGGCGCGGTTGGCTGCTTCTTTAATATATGCTGGGTAATTGTTGAGGGCATCTGCTGGAAATTCTTCGAGGCTATAGATTGCCATTACCGGACGAAACCAGCCGCCGTCGTAAATAAAGTCTATGGTTATTTCTCCGGTTTCTCCTGCTATGAAATATCCCGCAATTCAAGAAGTTTTCTTCTGGTAAAACAAGAGAGCTGGTTCGCAGGGGGGAACCTGTGAGGATGTCGGTTTCTGTATTTTCTGATGGGGTACTATCGGTTAATTTTGGGTAGGTAGGAAACCGTGAAAGTACGTCTTTATGGTAATTTGCGGAATTTGCGGTGGTGATAGATATCACTTATTTTGTCGCTTCAACCGAAAGAACGGACGGATAGTATGTCGGACTCGCTTCCGAGAACTGCCGGCACAATGTCTCTCTCGAATGGGTTCGAGTTAGGTATGGGATAATTTTGGTCTTCTAACACGATTTGGTTAAAGTTGTTTTTAATAAATTGATAAATTTTTTATAAGTTAGTCCGGTATTTGGGAAGGTTTCTGTTAAATTTGTTACTAAATTGCCGAAATATCGGAAAAATCTCTTTTTTTAGATTTTAGATTGGGACCGAGGAGCGATGGTCCATTTTTATTTATGGATTGTGCTTTTTGAGGGGTGTAACCAAGCACGGTTTTTTCCACGACGCTCTGAAGATTCGAGATAAGGAAACAGTATTTCCTATTCTGCGTCTTGGATACATTGATTTGACCCTCATTAAATTTCAGCGCATTATATCATCTTTTTTTTTCCAAAACAACTTCTTAACTATTAACCCAGAGCGTGTCATTTTTTCAAGGTCCGCGAATTTTTGACACCAATTGGTGACATTTTTTGTGGATAAAGCAAACAATGCCCCAAAATGTGCGCAATTGCGCACAAAATTTGGACATTAAGAAAAGAGGCTACTAATACAACGCTTTTCGATCGCGATCCGCGATCGCTACGAACTATCAATCGAGTCAAGCGCGAGCGCTACGAACGAGATTATCCATTTAAACATCGACTTGCCATGCCGCGTACTTGCTCGTCTGGATCGTTAATTAAGCGATCGCGCAAAACAGACATACTTTGAGGACAATCTTGATAGTGTTCTATCAGGGCTTCGACTGCGGCAAAGCGAGGATTGGACAAAAATAAACCTTGTTGGTTGTACGGATCGTTCGCGGCCCGATCGCACAAAAACTCCAAAGTTTCCCCATCTTCCTTCCAACCGCGCAACAACTCCAACAAAGCAACAACTCGCACCTGAGAATCCTCATCCCACCGAGCGATATTTTTCAAAATTCGCGCCGTTTCCGGATCCTTATCCCACCGGCGAGAGAGCTTTTGTAAAGCCGCCTGTCGCACAGTCGCGCTCGGATCTAACTCCGCTTGATTTTTTAAAAACACCACCGTATCCCCATCGTCGGGCCACCATCTAGCTATTTCTTGTACCACTGTCTGTCGCACCGTGGGCTCTGAGGATTCTACCCAAGTCTTCAACCAAGCTAAAATCTCCGGGCGATCGTGCCACCGTCTGGCTATTTCTTGTACTTCTACCGTTAGTAAATATGTATCTTTTTCCGACAGCGCTAAGGTTTTCAAAAAATCCAAGGTTTGCGGTTCCTCCTGCCAACACGAGGCTATTCCTCGCACTGCTGCCTCGCGGACGTTAAATTGAGCGTCCGAGGCAGCCAAATTTTTGAGCCAATTTAAAATTTCCCCATCTCCCGCCCAACATAAAGCTATTTCTTGCACTGCCGTCTGACGCACTACCCAGTATTCGTCTTCTTCAGCCATAATTTTTAGTAGGGCGATCGTGTCTGGATGCGATCGCCACCCGCGAGCGATTTCTTGCACCACTATGGAACGAACGATAACATCGCCATCGTCTTCCTGCAACCTTTTCAAAAAAGCTAAAGTTTCCGGAGCCTCTTTCCACCTTCTGGCGATCTGCTGGACTGCGACTTCCCGTACCCCCGTATTTTGGTCCGACTCGGCCTTAGCTTTCAGCAATAACAAAGTATTGGTATCCTGAGACAGTCGCGCTAATTCTTCCACCGCCTTCTGGCGCACCTCTTGATTTTTGTCCGATTGAATTGCCGACCTGAGCAATTTTAAAGTCCTAGCTTCCCCCGGCCAATGGCAAGCTATAGTCGCGATCGCGAACATTCGCTCGCTAGAACTTCCCTCAATTAGCATTTGTTCGAGAGCGGGTAAAGTCGAAGGTTCCATCGGCCACCTGCGAGCTAATTCCCCCAACGCTGCCAATCTTACCGCCATATTTTCATCGTTGTTAGCCTTTGTTTTCAAGAATTTTAAAGTATCGCGGTTCTGGGAAATCTTGGCTAATTCTTGGAGAGCTGCTTTGCGTACTACCGGACTATAATCCGAGTAGGCGATACTTTTAAGCAGTTCCAGATCTGGTTCCGGTAATACCTCCATTAGTTCTTGTAATGCTACCACCCGCACTTCCGGACTTCGATCGATTTCAGCTAAGGTTTTTAGCAGTTCGAGATCTGGAGCGAACAAGCGCGTTAATTCTTGGACTGCCGTGGCTCTTACTTCTGGGTTTTCGTTGGATTTAACGATGCTTTCGAGCCAGATCGAAGTTTCGGGGTTGTCTTGCCAGGTTCGGGCGATCGCTCTTATTGCCATCCCTCTTAGAAGCGATATTTCCTCTAATTCTTGCCCCGTTTGATATAGCAATAAAACATATTTACCGTGTTCCCAAATTTTTTTTAACTCTGTAAACAGTTTTTTATCTTCTATTTCTTGCCACTTTTTTTTCGCTTTTGCCAGACATTTTGCAGCTAAAAAAAGATTCAAAAACCTTTGTTCTTGGCCCTTTTCTTCTCGCAGATATTCTATAATCTGACTTACCTCATTTTGTTTTAATTTTCCTACTATTTCTTCCAGGGTATCGTGACTAGATTCATCTGCCCAGTATTTCCCAAAAAATTCTGTTTTCAGTTGGTTTACTGAGTAATTTACTGGCAATTCTTTCTCTTTTATTTTCGTTATTATCGAGGGATTACCAACTGCTGTTCTTTTCCGATATTTAGTCATATCAATTAGAGATTGAAATTGTCATAGTGGCAATTATAAAATCCGATACACCCTTTATTTTATAGCGTTTCTCGTTCCGGTGAAGTACATCTGCTTTTAAGTGTGGGGAGTGTGTCCGGTGTGGGAGGAAAGATTCGTACAGTAAAACTGACGAGTTAAATAAACTTTTCTGGCATCACAACTGCCCACCCTCCCCACACCCTGCTTTTTTCAGCAGACCCTAAACTATTGGTGGCATTTCGAGTTTTACCAAAAATTTTACTAAAACTTTTACCCAAATCCCATTTTACTCAAGACTCCACAAATAACGAGTCTTCCCCTTAGAGTAAAGGGGAAGACTCGTTATTGCTTGATGGAGAATAGTATTAAACCTTAACGAAACATACTACTGACCGAACTATCTTCGTGAACGCGCCAAATAGTCTCTCCCAACAAATTCGCCACGGAAAGCACCATCAACTGTGGAAAACGCTTTTCCTCATGCACTGGAATAGTATTAGTAACAATAACCTCTTCAAACAGCCCATTAGAAAGACGCTCGATCGCCGGCCCTGAAAAAACCGGATGAGTCGCACAGGCATAAACCTGACGGGCTCCTTCAGAGCGCAAAAGTCGCGCCCCTTCACAAATAGTGCCCGCCGTATCAATCATGTCATCGACTAACACGGCAGTTTTCCCCTTAACATCGCCAATCAAATTTAAAACTTCCGCCACGTTATGAGCTTGTCGGCGTTTATCAATAATTGCCAGAGAAGCATCGTCGAGCTTTTTCGCAAAAGCCCTGGCCCTGGCCACTCCCCCAACGTCGGGAGAAACTACCACAATATCGGACAAATGCTTGCTTGCCAGATAATCTAAGATTGCTGGCGAACCAAAAACATGATCGAAAGGAATGTCAAAATAGCCTTGGATTTGGGCCGAGTGTAAATCCATAGCGATAATCCGACTTGCCCCGGCCTTCGTAATTAAGTTGGCCACCAATTTGGCAGTTATGGACTCCCGCCCGGCAGTTTTACGGTCTGCTCTGGCATAACCGTAGTAGGGAATTACGGCGGTTATTTGTCTGGCAGAAGCACGACGGCAAGCGTCGATCATGATTAACAATTCCATCAAGTTGTCGTTGACGGGGTGACAACAAGGCTGGATCAGATAGACGTCGCAACCCCGAATTGACTCTTGAATCTGAATATATAATTCTCCATCGGCAAACCGTTTGCGCACCATTGGTCCCAGGTCTATTCCCAGGTAACGCGCTACTTCCGTAGCTAGGGGTACGTTTGCAGAACCCGAAAATAGTCTCAATCGGTCGCGATCGGCAGGAGTAAATACGGATTCCTCCAGCGGCAAAGTAGCAGAACGGATCACGGCAGGTCCTCGCAGCTTTTTCTATTCGTATGTTATTTTATCATCTAACCATGACAAATTCTTTTGGGACAACTTCTTAACATAAAATACAGAAATATTGAGAATTGGTTAAGCAATAGTTACGATCGTCCATTGCATTGGGGGCGATGCTCCTCAAAATTGAGGCTGTTAATGCATGTAGCCGAAAAAAAAACTTTCTCAAATCTAAAAATAACCTAAATAGGACAAAGCTAATGAGTTTAAAGGACAAAATTACCGAAGACATTAAAGCGGCGATGAAGTCTAAGGACAAAGTGCGTTTGGAAACTGTCCGCAGCATTAAGAAATTTTTATTAGAAAAAGAGGTCAGCGCTCGCGGTGAAGGGAAAGACAGTCTCAGCGAAGCTGAAGAAATAGAAGTTGTGGTCCAAGCAGCCAAACAACGGCGAGACGCGATCGAGCAATACCAAAAGGCAGGCCGTCAAGACTTAGCAGATAACGAAGCTGCGGAGTTGGCCATAATTGAGGAATATTTACCCAAGCAGCTCTCTGAAGAAGAAGTCACCGCCACCATTGAAGAAATTATTGCCCAAGTAGGGGCCAGTTCCCCGAAAGATATGGGTAAGGTTATGGGTCCGGCCATGCAGCAGTTGAAAGGCAAGGTGGATGGTAAAAAGGTCCAGGAAATTGTTAAAAACAAGTTGGGTGGATAATGCTTAGGATTTTTTCAAGGAGATTAATGGTCAAAAATATTTATTGGCAAGGCTTTATAGGGGCCTTGCTTTCAACGGCAATTTTCACGGTTAGTTGTTCTGAGGCAGGCAGCGAAACCAAAGTATCTCAGACTCCCAGCATCGCTCAATCTCAAAACAGTCAGTGGCAGCCCATGAGCGAAGCAGAAAAACAAAGGGCCATCGATTTGATAATTAATCGACCTTTGGGCATTGCTGCTCTCAACCAACTTGCCGTGGAAGGATTTGTGGGTGCGGACTGTAACCGCAATTTCTACAGGGATAAGGAAACTGGTTTTCGGATTTTAATGCAGGTGAAATGTTCTTCTCCCAGAGGAATTTCTATTGCCCTTGCTTACGATGAGATGAGAATAACTTTTTCTAGATTTGAAGATAACATTGAGAATTTTAGCGTCGAGCGCGTCTCTTCTGAAAACCGCGATCGCGTTACTCCATTGCCACCAGATTAAAGGGAGTAAATCTTTTGAATTTCATTTAACAATCAACAATAAATTCGGGTTAATTGTTAATTATTAATTATTAATTAAAATGAAAGAACTACTAATAACTGGAACCGATACCGATGCCGGTAAAACAGTGTTAACCGTTGCCCTTGCTTCTTACTGGCAAAGTTATTTTCCAGGGCGCAGTTTTGGCATTTTTAAACCGATTCAAAGTGGCAGAGGCGATCGCGAACTCTACTCCCAATTATTTTCCCTCCAGCAATCCCTTGACGAAATAACTCCTTTATGGTACGAAGCTCCCGTTGCTCCCCCCGTAGCCGCAGAACTCGAAGGCCGCAGGATAGAATTAGAAAAGGTATGGTCGGCCTTGACTGACCTGCGACAGCAACGAGATTTTGTTTTCATCGAAGCATTGGGAGGACTCGGTTCCCCAGTGACAGAAGAACTGACCGTTGCCGACTTGGCAAGAGATTGGCATCTGCCGACTGTGTTGGTCGTGCCAGTGAAGTTAGGGGCGATCGCTCAAACAGTGGCCAACGTGGCTTTAGCAAGATCGACCGGGGTTTTGTTAAAAGGCATCGTCCTCAATTGTCCCAAACCATGCTCCGAACAAGAAATAACCCAATGGGCACCAATTGACCTCATCCAGTCTTTAACCCAAACACCTATTTTAGGGATAGTGCCCCATCTGGACGACCCCAAAAATCTCGCCAAACTAGCCCATCTAGCTTCAAACTTGGAATTAGAACGACTCTGCTTTTGGCAATGGGGAATGGGGAATGGGGAATGGGGAATGGGTAAGAAGGTTTAGAGATAGTTAATTTTTTTGTCTTTTTACAAATATGGGATGCTCCCAGCAAATAACCCTTTCTTGTTTAGATATCGCTTTAAAAACCTATAAAAACTAACTATTAACAACTAAAAAACCACAAAACATGGTCTCAACTTTTCCTCAACAGAACACCCTAGAACTCTCTCAAGTTCGATTAGAAATCAGAAATTTACAATCGCAATTAGTCCAATGGCGACGACGGTTGCATCAGCGACCGGAACTAGGTTTTAAAGAACATTTAACAGGGGAATTTATCGCCGAAAAATTGCAAGAGTGGGGGATCGAACATCAAACAGGCATCGCTCAAACGGGAATAGCCGCAGTTATCGACAGCGGCAAACCAGGACCGGTTTTAGGGATCCGAGCAGATATAGATGCCTTGCCAATTTACGAACTCAACGACGTGCCATATCGATCGCTCCACGATGGAATTATGCACGCTTGCGGACACGACGGACATACGGCTATAGCCTTGGGGGTGGCCTACTATCTCGCCAACCATCGCCAGAACTTCACGGGCCAAGTAAAAATAATCTTTCAACCTGCGGAAGAAGGGCCGGGGGGGGCCAAACCAATGATAGAAGCTGGAGCGTTAAAAAATCCCGATGTAGAAGCGATCGTCGGCTTGCACCTGTGGAACAATTTACCCTTGGGCAGGGTGGGAGTCCGCAGCGGTGCCTTGATGGCGGCATCGGAAAACTTTGATTGCACGATAATGGGCAAGGGGGGACACGGCGGAATGCCCCATCAAACTATTGATTCTATTGTGGTGGGCGCTCAAATAATCAATGCCCTCCAAACCATAGTCGCCCGCAATATAGATCCCATCAATTCGGCAGTGGTAACTGTTGGGGAATTTCATGCCGGTCATGCTGTTAATGTCATCGCCGATACCGCCCGTTTCAGCGGTACTGTGCGCTATTTTAATTTAGCTTACCGAGATTATTTGCCAGGGCGAATAGAACAGATAATTGCTGGAGTTTGTCAGAGTCACGGTGCCCGTTATCAATACAACTATAATCGTCGCTATCCCCCAGTAATTAACGATGAAAAGATTGCCTCTTTGGTAAGAAGCGTAGCGGAAAAAGTTGTAGAAACTCCTGCCGGTGTGGTTCCAGAATGTCAAACAATGGGCGGGGAGGATATGTCGTTCTTTCTGCAAGAAGTACCCGGTTGTTATTTCTTTTTAGGTTCTGCAAATGCTGATAAAAATTTGGCATATCCCCACCACCACCCTCGCTTTGATTTTGATGAAAGTGTCTTGGCAATGGGGGTAGAAATATTTGTGCGCTGTGTAGAAAAGTTTTGTTAGTTGTCGATTGGAAGATAAAACTGATGGTTGGGGCGATCGCTCGATTATCAGTTTTGTTAAACAAACAGGGTCTTCGGTACGAAGGTTTGCTAAAATAGTAATTTTACGATGAGCGGGAACTCTTAACAGGGAACAGGGAACGGGGAAGAACAAATTTAAAATTGACGCAAACACCATTAAACTACTTTTTTTTAATAACTAGATGTGCTAGTTAGTAAGAAAAAAATCCCAAATCCGTTCCCCGTTCCCCGTTCCCCGTTCCCGAGCATCAATGATGAGCGCAAGCTAAACACCGAAGAGCCAACAAACATAAAGAATTTTAATTTTAGCCGGAAGAGAAATTAAGTAGTTGTAGTATTCTAGCCCGGACTAAAACTACCACTAACTTAAGTAGTACCCCTGAAGACGAGTCATCTTCCCTGAGATAGAGAAAGGGGGAAAAAACAACCAAACAAGGGGAAAGTAACTACTACCTCGGAAAGTTTTTGTAAAAGAAAAGAAAAAAAAATTTCAACCGGAAATCCCCTTGCTATGATTTGTAATTAAGGGTATAAAGAACAGCAAATTTAGGAGCCTATATGACAAACAAAAACAATACTCGGGTCAAACCCTTAGCAATCCTCGCCGCAGTTTCTCTTTCTTTTATAGGCGGCCCATTAGTAACCGCCGCTAAGGCTAGCAATGGCGGCTTTCAAGCTCAACCCGCAGCAAATCAATATTTAATCGCTCAAAACCAACAACAATGCACGGTTAATTCAGCAGGAGATCCTAGAGGGGGGGCAGATTTGCGGAATAATCCCATCGGTCAAAATATTGGCTTTGTCAACAATGGCACGGTGGTAAAGGCCCAGCAATTATCCCCCGACGGTCAGTGGAGATGGGTTATTACCCAAGACGGAACTCAGCAGGGTTGGATGTATCAGCCTTATCTCAATTGCGGCGGCCGCCAGGCTAGCAATGTGGGAAGCTCAAACATGACTGGAGGCATAGCCATCGGTACTACCTGCACGGCTGTAGGTTCGCCCCAATATCCTAGCGTTCCCATTCGAGATTATCCCAATGCCACTGGCAACCAAATCGGTAATTTTGCTAAGGGAACCCAACTGCGGGTAGTAACGCCTCCTGCAGGACAGCAGTCTCAGAGCAAGTGGACTTACGTTCAGTCGGTAGAAAATCCCGGCCTGCAAGGGTGGGTCTGGAGAAATTACGTTAGCTGCAACTAATCGGTAACGGCCTCCAGGTAATTCTTACCTCTTACCTCTTCTCAATTAATCACGAAGGCGCGATCGCCCGCTACGGGGATCGCGCCTTACTTTGATTTAACAAAGCTATTTTACGGAGCAAGACAATTTTTAGGCAGATTGCCAAAAACAAAAAGTGACCTTAGATAGTTTTTGAAGCATCAGATAAAGGCCAACAGTTTTCAAAGTTGTTTTTCAGAAAAATTTAAGACTATTTAAAAAGCAATGTCCCTGGCAAATTGTTTGCTGGCTAGTAGTTCGCCAAAGCAAGGGTTCTATTTTATTAACATAGCAGTCAATAAATGGCATTTAACTTTAGGATGATTTTCCTTTAAAAATTCTGAGAGAAGGCTTATAATAATAGATGGAGAAACAAAAATCAGGTAAAGGCCAACTACCCATAAAATTAGATCGCTAGGAGGAAAACACTATGCAACCAATTAGACAAGGAGATGTAATTTTAAAACCCACAGACAGCTTCAAAGGTAAAAAGCTGTCTCATTTGACTTTGGCAGAGGGGGAAGTAACGGGACATTCCCATCGCATTGCAGAGGGAGAAGCCGAATTATACGAAAAAGAAGGGACTCTCTACCTGCGGGTGCTTTCTCCAAAGGCAACTCTAATCCACGAGGAGCATAAAGCTATTGAAATTCCCCAAGGAAACTGGATGGTAAGAATTCAGCGAGAATACGAGCCCTACGGCTGGCGTTATGTGGCGGACTAAAGTAAATCTTAAGTAGTAACTAGGGCCTACAAATGAGAAATACTTCGGTAAAGGTGAAGGGGAGCCAGAAGCAGACTTCGGCCTTGGCTAGGGGCTAAACTTGCAATCTTGGCTCTCCAATTATGTTAAATTTTAGTTTGAGAAATTAGAGGGTAGGGACGGCCCCAAATTAGAAAAAAACCGTCAGTTTGCTATTTTTGATTGAGATTTATTGAGAAATATTTGCACCTGAGTGCAAATAAGTCCAGTTAAGGATTTTCAATCCTTAATTTTTCAGTATTAGCAGGGGTCGAGATGTCGGAGAAAAAAATAGAAAAACTGGCGATACTGGCAGAGTCATTTATGGGGCTAATTCGGCAAAAGTGGCGCAAAATTGCCTTCTCTACTAACCCTATAAATCGAGAAAAAGCCGCGCGCGCAGTAAAGGAAGCCTACGCGGCAATGGGATGGCGAGAACCAGAAATTGTCTTTCTCGAAAGCCCCCATGCAGTGGGAGAAATTATTAAACAAAAATCTCCCCAGGAATTAGCAAAACAACTAGGGGCACCGTTGCTGCTGTCGTTACCCGCTCAAATTTCCGAACAGCTACAAACTCAGCTTGACGAAGAACTGTGGCAAAGATTGCAAAGGGAACTGCCAAACGAGCAATTACCTTATTATCTGTTTATTTGGCAAGATTTTTTAGCCGAACACGGGGAACTATTAGCTCAGTTGTGGGCCCGATGGCAAAATGCATTTTTTCAACAAATTTGGCAACAGCAAGGGGAGGGTTGGCGAGAGCAATTGCGACAACTGCCAATACCAGAGCCGTTAACCCCAATAGAAGAATTTCTCTGGACGAAGTTGGGAGAGCCCCTGGGGCCGCAACTGGCAGAAAGTTTTGTGGAATTAGCAGAAGGAACGGAGGTTCGAGATTGGGACGAACAGATCGGGCAACCTTTGTTTCAGGCAGTTGGATCGGCGGGATTGATGTCTAATATGGGTAGGAATATGCTGGCGAGTTCGGTGCCGGCCATGGATTTTTGTATTTCTGTCCTCAATTGCAGTTATGAAGCAAGACAGTGGGAGGCCCTTCAAGGATTGGTTCGGGAGTGCGGCTTGGTGGTGCTGTTGGAAAATACTTGTCTGGTGTGCGATCGCCCCCGAGTTCTCCATTTAGACTCCCGACATCGCCTCCACGCCGAAGGTACTCCAGCTATTGAATATGCGGACGGATATAGTATCTATGTTTACGACGGCGTGAGATTGCCAAAAAAATACGAGCTACCTCTCGAAGAATGGCAAGCAAAGTGGCTTTTAGATGAAAAAAATGCCGAACTCAGACGAGTTTTAATTCAGGGCATCGGTTACGATCGCCTCTGTCAAGAACTAGAAGCGGTGGAATTAGATTCGTGGCGAGAATACAGTCTTGTAAGAATTGACTCTCAAGTAGATTTGGAACCGATCTATTTATTAAAAATGACTTGTCCCAGTACGGCGAGCATTCATGCAACTAGAGTTCCACCAGAAATTACTACTGCTAGGGAAGCTATTAGCTGGGTAAACTGGGGCACGGATCCCGAGGATTTTTCTGAGGAAAGTTAATTAGGTAGGCAAGAGGCAATTGCTAATTGTTAATTGCCTACTTTTGCCTCTTGCCTACTTTTGCCTCTTGTATGCATGCCTCTTGCCTCGTATTAATTGTGATGGCTGTAGGCGCCTATTTCTGGTTGAAAGGGTGCCTTTTCTTCTATTATTTTCAGACCCAGTGGTTCGAGCATCGCCCGCAAAACTGGGTCTGAAGATAACCTTAAATAAGTAGGAGTTAGTTCTAAGGGGACGTGGCGATTGCCTAAATGATAGGCTGCCTTTAATAAATCTAATGGAGTTTTACCTACAACAGTCAGGACTGGTTCTGGTTTGGCAATAACTAAGACCAAATCTTCCCCCGTATCAGTTGTCAATAAATCGCGATCGCGCAGTACGGTACCTCTGGGCAAGCGTAAATGAACGACTTCTCCTTCTGCGGTTTCCCACCGATAGCGACTGCGAGTCCGTTCCTCAGAACTCAGAAGCAAAGTCAAATTAACAACTGTATTTTGGTTGGCAGGCAAACGTTTTGTTAAAACCAGCATTACCAGTATTTATTTATTTATTAATTATTATTACCCGACTGTTGCTGTTGTTGGATGCGGATTAATTCTTGTTTAATTCTTTCTCTGAATGCCGGGTCGTTTTTTTGGGCCATTGTAATTTCATTGAACCTGGAAACTGTCAAATCGTTACCTTCGATAAATTTAGTTGCCAGACTGCAATAATTAACGGCGATCGCCCGAATATTGCGATCCAATCTATTAATATTGCTGGTTTCGTTACAAACAATTGGCGGAACTGTTCCTTCTGAATTATTTTTTTGAACCTCTTGTTTGATTTCTTGATAGCTTTGGACGCGCAATCCTTCTATTTGCAAAACGGCCCTAGCGTAACTTGTTATTTCTTGGGTAGAAAACTGTTCCTGAGCATAAGCGGCCCCGTTAAAAACCAAACTGGGAGATTTCCCGGAAAATTCTGGTACCCATCCACTTACTAAACCCGTGGCAGATAAGGCAGCTACTATTAGAGATTGAGATAAAATCCGGTTCAGATTTGGTTTGAGAGGTTTTTGGGAAATACGAGCTAAAGCGTTCATAATCATCACCATTACTAAACAACAAAGCATTTAATGCTTCTATATTGTGGACTCTTTTTAGCTTTCAAGAGTTCCTGCTTGCTATGACTATTTTGGGGATTTGGGAATGGAGAATGGGGAATGGGGAATTGGAAAGCAAACAAAAGGGGTAATACCCCTTATCAAGTGAAAAGTTCCAATCAAGCTAGCTTAATTTCTAGTTTTGTAGTAAATTTTAGCTGCTATTTGGTCAAAATACTTAACCCAATTATGTTAAGAAATTTAAACTTTTCCTACGAAAGATTACAGGGCGTTATTGCGGCGGGCCATCAGAAAACTGCTGAGGCGGGGATAGAAATGTTGCGGAGCGGGGGCAATGCTTTCGATGCAGCGATCGCCTCCATCTTAGCATCTTTCGTGACAGAAACGGGGATGACTTCAGGGGGTGGGGGCGGCTTTCTCTTAGCCCACACTGCGGCTTCTAAGAATATTTGTTATGACTTTTTTACTCAAACTCCTGGGAGAAAAAAAGGAGAAAAAGAGATTAATTTCTATCCCGTAGATGTCGATTTTGGTGGCGCAGTCCAAGAGTTTCATATCGGTCTCGGTTCCATGGCTGTTCCGGGAAATATTGCGGGAGTTTTCGAGATTCACAAAAAACTAGGCAAATTACCGTTTCATCTAGTAGCAGAACCAGCAATTTTCTCTGCTAAAAAGGGAGTCGAAATTACCGAGTATCAAAATTATTTATTGACTACTATTCTCAAACCAATTATGCTAGCAACACCCGAGGGTAGAGATATCTACGCACCAAAGGGCAAACAGCTTCAAACTGGCGATACCATATTTATGAGTGATTTTGCCGAGACTTTAAGTTATTTAGTGGAACGGGGGCCGCGAGAATTTTATGAAGGAGAAATTGCCAAAAAGTTAGTTAAAGATTGCCAGGAACGCGGCGGTTATTTAACTCACGAAGACTTAAAAAACTATCGAGTTATCGAGAGAAAGCCGCTAACAATAGATTATCGCGGCAATACTTTATTAACGAATCCTCCACCGAGTTCTGGCGGTACTCTAATTGCTTTTGCTTTAGAAATGTTATCGTTATTTGATTTAGAAAAAGTTGGCTTTGGCACGGCAAAACATTTACAGATTTTAGCGGCGGCGATGGGCGTAACTAATCTGGCGAGAAAAGCAGAGTTTGATGGCAATATTTATCGGGGGGATGTTGCCGATCGCTTTTTAGCTTCTGAGTCTTTAGACAAATTCAAAAAACAGTTAACTGAAACTGTGAATAAACTAGGAAGCACTACTCATATTAGCGTCATCGATTCGGATGGAAATGCTGCCAGCGTTACTACTTCTAACGGGGAAGGTTCCGGTTATATTATTCCGGGAACTGGTATTATGCTGAATAATATGTTAGGAGAAGAAGATTTAAACCCCCACGGTTTTCATCAATGGCGGGAAAATCAGCGTATTTCTTCGATGATGGCCCCTACTATTGTTCTGAAAAACGGACGACCGGAGATTGTTTTGGGTTCGGGGGGTTCTAATAGAATTAGGACGGCTATTTTGCAAGTTATTTCTAATATTATTGATTTTAAAATGTCGGTAAAAAAAGCGGTCGATAGTCCGAGAATTCATTGGGAAAATAATAAGTTTCATCTGGAACCGGGGTTTGCTGAAGAAGAGATTGATAAACTAAAGGTTTCTGAGGAAGAAGAGTTGATTTTGTGGTCAAATAAAAATATGTTTTTTGGGGGTGTTAATGCGGTGTTTGAAAATGCAGAGGATTTGATTTCTGGGGCGGGCGATGGCCGTCGGGGCGGGGCGAGTCTTTCAGAAGTAGGCAATAGGCAAGAGGCAAAAGGCAAAAGTTTGTAGCAAAAGGCAAGAGGCAAGAGGCAAAAGTTTGTAGGTAGGGCGCGCGCGAACCGGAGCCCGACAGAACAATTCCTCATTCCCCATTCCCTAAATATTTGACAAATTTACCCTTTTGTAGTATGGTTGGCAATAAATCCTTATTGATTTGCCCGTAGAACAGACATCTTGTCTGTTCGGCGTGTAATTAATTTTGGGCAGATACCCATTACCTATTACCAAAAACAGAGAATAACTACTATGAATGACACGGTATTAAAGGTTAATAACTTGCAAGTTAAATTCGATAGCGATGAGGGTTTGGTTAAGGCGGTTGATGGGATTTCTTTTGAAGTAAAAGAGGGAAAAACTTTGGGAATAGTGGGGGAGTCTGGTTCGGGAAAGTCTGTTACTTCCTTGGCGGTGATGGGTTTGTTACCGAGTTCTTCTTCTAAGGTTAGCGGGGAGGTTTGGTTTAGAAAGGCGATCGCTAACGGTCAAACTTCCGAACCGATAGATTTATTGCAACTTCCAGAAGCAAAAAAGGTGCAATACCGAGGGGGGGAAATTTCGATGATTTTCCAGGAGCCCGCGAGCTCTCTTAACCCGGTTTATACGATCGGTTTTCAGTTAACGGAGACCATTCGACTGCATCGAGATGTTTCTGCGTCGGAGGCGCGACGTCTGGCGGCGTCTTTGTTGCAGGAGGTGAAGTTGTTGCCTGATGACGAAGAGTTGCGATCGCGAGTTTTGCAAGAGGCGACTTTGATGGGGAAGGGTGAGGAGACTTTGAGCGATCGCGAAATTATGCAAAAAATCAACCTGCAAAAGTTGGCGATGCAGGAACGCTATCCCCACCAACTCTCGGGGGGGCAGTTGCAGCGGGTAACAATTGCGATGGCGATTTCTGGCAATCCTAC
Source organism: uncultured bacterium (assembly GCA_964609515.1). Classification (GTDB taxonomy): domain Bacteria; phylum Cyanobacteriota; class Cyanobacteriia; order Cyanobacteriales; family Microcoleaceae; genus CALKCV01. Next base: position 24,480 of record CAZSTZ010000040.1, read on the forward strand.
TTTATTGATAGCTGACGAACCGACTACGGCTCTGGATGTTACGGTACAAGCAACTATTCTGGAGTTGCTGCGGGAGTTGCGGAGCCAGCGGGGAATGTCGATGATGTTTATTTCTCACGATTTAGCGGTAATAGCAGAAATTGCCGATACGGTGGCGGTGATGTATCGGGGTAAGATTGTGGAAACGGGGGAGATTGCGGAGATTTTTTCTAATCCCCAACATCCTTATACTAAGGGTTTGTTGGCTTGTCGGCCTCCTCTGGACCGTCAAGTGCGACGTTTGTCGACTGTATCGGATTTTATGGAACTTGTGACTAATGCTAGTGGGGAGTTGGAAATTCGAGAAAAGGTGAAGGAAGTGGGGGAGGTAGAGGAGACTGAGGAAATAGAGGTTTCGAGGGAAACAGGCAAGATGCCTGTTCTACAAAGCCAAACAAAAGCCGACAAAGCATCCGTTACATCCGTTACAAAATCCGCTGCCAACCGGGCTATTTTAAAGGTTGAGAATTTGCGCGTCGGCTTTCCATTTAAGGGAATGTTCGGTCGCACTAGACGTTTGTTTATGGCGGTAAACGATGTTTCTTTTGAGGTGACATCGGGGGAAACTTTGGGTTTGGTGGGAGAGTCGGGTTGCGGTAAAAGTACGTTGGCGCGGGCTATTTTACAGTTAATTCCAGTTACTAGCGGGCGGGTGTTTTTTGAGGGGGAGGAAATTAAAAGCGGTAAGGAATATGCTAAGAAATTGCGGTGGTTGCGTCGGGATTTACAGATTATTTTTCAGGATCCTTTTAGTTCTTTAAATCCTCGTTTGACTGTGGGGGCGGCGGTGATGGAACCGATGTTAATTCATGGGACTTGTAAGGGTTATAAAGAAAGGCGCGATCGCTCTGTTTATTTGTTAGAAAGAGTTGGTTTAAATGCGGAGGCTTTAAATCGCTATCCTCACGAATTTTCTGGGGGGCAAAGGCAGCGGGTTTGTATTGCGAGAGCCTTGGCTTTAAATCCTAAGTTTGTGATTTGCGATGAGTCGGTTTCTGCTTTAGATGTTTCGGTACAAGCGCAGGTTTTGAATTTGTTAAAGGAGTTGCAAGGGGAGTTTGGGTTGACTTATATTTTTATTTCCCACGATTTGAGCGTGGTTAAGTTTATGAGCGATCGCATCATGGTAATGAACCGAGGAAAAATCGAAGAAATAGACGAAGCAGAAGAGATTTATCGAAAACCGAAAACGGAATATACTCGCCAGTTAATTGCTTCTATTCCTACTGGAAATTTAGCGGAATTTCGGGCAAGTTAATTAATATCAATTAACCATTGAAGGGGAATGGAGAATTGGGAATGGCAAAAGGTTCTCGTTTCTTGTCTGGAGAGTATTTTTACAAATATGAGTTCCTGCCCCCAATACCTCCTACCTCCAGGTAAATTTTTGGCTTTATTCAGCCATTGAGATGTACCCTCATATAATCTTCGAGTTCCCTAGCAACTATATTGCTCAGAAAATAAGCACCCAGGAGGTTAGGTAAGGACATAGTTAAAAACAGAGCATCGCTGAATTGAGCTACTATCTGCGGGCTTGCGAGACTGCCGATAAAGATCGTCGTCAAAAACAGGATTTTATAAACAATTCCAGTGGGTTCCCCTAACAGATATTCCCAGGAAAGTTGGCCGTAATAACTGCTAGAAATCATCGTCGAGAAAGCGAATAAAAACAGAACTACGGACAAAATATAAGGAAACCAACTAATTACGGAACCGAAAGCAGCCGAAGTCAATGCGGCACCGCTTAAATTCGCAAACTCGGGATTGTTGTAAGCTCCAGTAATAATCACGACGATCGCCGTGAGATTGCAGACTACCACCGTATCGATAAAAGGTTCCAACAAAGCAACAATGCCTTCGCGGACTGGTTCGGTAGTTTTGGCGGCGGCATGAGCCATCGATGCGGTGCCCATCCCGGCCTCGCAAGAAAAAGCCGATCGCCTAAAACCCTGAACCAGACAACCAATAAATCCCCCCGCCACCGCCTGGGGAGCAAAAGCACCGCCGATAATAGTCGCGATGGTATGGGGAATCAGAGTAATATTGCTGCCAACCACCCACAGGGCCGCCAACAAATAAATACCGCACATAAAAGGAACTATCGCCCCCGCCACGGTGGCAATGCGTCGAATGCCGCCAATAATTACCAATCCCACCAACACGACTAACATCAAACCATAGAGCCAAGGGCGATCGGCGAAAAATGGCAACGTGCCAGCAACAACTACCCTAGACTGATTGGACTGATAGATAGCAATGCTCATCAAGTTTCCCCCCAAGCCGAGAATACAGAAGATAACTGCTAAAACCCGACCCAGTGTTTTTTGCCCTACCTCGGCCAAACCTGCGGATAGATAATACATCGGTCCTCCGGCAACGGTGCCATCTGGTTTGACTAGACGATATTTTTGACCGAGGGTACATTCTACAAATTTAGTTGTCATGCCTAACAAACCCGCTACAGTCATCCAGACAGATGCCCCCGGACCGCCGAGACTTATGGCGACAGCGACTCCTGCAATATTACCCACTCCCACCGTTGCCGAGAGGGCCGTTGCCAAAGCTTGAAAGTGAGAGACTTCTCCCGGTTCGTCTGGGTCGTCGTATTTGCCGCGAACGATATCAATGGCGTGCTTGAAAGCGCGGATATTGATAAACTTCATTCGGAAAGTGAAGAATAGACCCCCACTAACGAGCCAGATTACGATTAAAGGCATTCCTTCCGGGCCGCCTATTCGATAGAAAATGATGCTGTCGAGAATTTCTAAGAGTTGGGAAAAGCTCCCCGAAATACTGTTGAGAAAACTATTAAAAATTGTTTCGTCAAAAATCAAGGATAGTGGTAGATTCATATTATGTTCTCTGGCTAATTGCTAATTGTTGGTATCCTCAAACGCTTTAGATAATCTTCCAAGTCTGCCGCCACTTTACCTGATAGCAAATAAGCGCCAAACAAACCAGGTAAAGCTAGGGAAGTTTTGATAGCATCGCCGAATTTAATTACTGCTTCTGGGACCGTTATCGCGCCGAGAAAAACTGCCAGCACGCACAAGATTTTATAAACATTTTTGCTTTGTTCTCCAAACAAATATTCCCAGCAAATTTCACCGTAATAAGCGGCAGAAATGATGGTGGAGAAAGCAAACAAAAAGATGGCGATCGCCAAAATATTCGGCAACCATCGGCTGACGGTTCCAAAAGCAGCTAAGGTAAGCGTCGCACCGTCTAAGCCTATAAATTCGGGATTGTTATAAGCCCCAGTAATAATGACCGCGATGGCGGTCAGGTTGCAGATGATGACTGTATCGATAAAAGGTTCCAGCAAGGCGACTATGCCTTCGCGTACCGGTTCGTCGGTTTTGGCGGCGGCATGAGCGATCGCTGCAAAACCCAATCCCGCTTCGTTGGAGAAAGCGGCTCTGCGGAAGCCTTGGACCAAGGCCCCCACGAAGCCACCGGCAACTGCTTCTGGGGCAAAAGCACCTTTAAAAATAGTAGCGATCGCCTCTGGAAGCGCTGTAAAATTTACCCCAACAACCCACAGCGCCGCCACAAAATAAATACCGCACATAGCAGGCACGATCGCTTCCGCTACAGTGGCGATGCGTTTGATGCCGCCAATAATTACCAATCCTACCAGAGTTGCGGCGATGAAACCATAGACCCAAGGGCGATCGGCAAAAAATGGCAACACCCTAGCAACAACAGCCCCAGACTGGTTAGATTGAAAGACAGTCGTCGTCGCCAAAGTTGCACAAATACCTAAAAAAGCAAAGGTTACAGCTAAAACCCGCCCGAGTTTTTTTTGTCCCATATCGGCCAAACCCGCCGAGAGATAATACATCGGTCCTCCTGCAACGGTGCCGTCTGGTTTGATTATCCGATATTTTTGACCCAGGGTACATTCCACGAACTTAGTCGTCATGCCCAATAAACCGGCCACGGTCATCCAGAGAGATGCCCCCGGACCGCCGAGACTAATAGCCACCGCCACTCCCGCAATATTACCCAGTCCCACGGTTCCCGAGAGGGCTGTTGCCAAAGCTTGAAAGTGAGAGACTTCTCCGGGTTCGTCTGGGTCGTCGTATTTGCCGCGAACGATATCAATGGCGTGTTTGAAGGCGCGGATATTGATAAACTTCATCCGAACCGTGAAGAATAGACCGCCACTTATCAGCCAAATTACAATTATGGGCATTCCTTCGGGACCGCCTATTGGATAGAAAACGATCTTATTGAGAATTTCTAATAGTTGAGAAAAGGTTGCCGAAATGCTATTGAGGAAACTATTGAGAGTTGTTTCGTCAAGGGTTGCGAGGGGGGTCATTGACAACAAGATTAGAATCATTTGGTTTTTTTATTTCCATCGAGCTGAGATTATGTATTCGTAGAGTTCTTTTTTCGAGTTTCTTTTTCTTAATACTTCGCTTTTAACATTGTTAAATCCTCCTTGTTTGAATAAGTTAATGTAAATTTTTTCCACTGGAACTAGAGTGTCATAAAATTTAGAGTTGCCTACAATATAAAATATTTTTGCACCAGCAGCAAGGACTTTGGTTAAATTAAAAATATGAGTAGAAACGTCCCTAAAATATCTGCAAACGTAATTAGCTAGAATGGGGCTTCTTTGATTAATTTTGTCGGTTATTTCTTCAAGTATTTCGCAAATTGGCCCCTCTTCTGGCTGCCAGTTTTTTAATCTGCTGGTTGCGATGCCCCAAGTTCCACCAATTGCTTGCCAATCTAGTTCTCCCGCTTCCTTCGCTTCTTGAAGAAATCCCAACCAATACATATAAGGTCTGACTTCTCGAATGTAACTCATTCTATTGGGGTAAGGTGGCGATGTTATAACGCAATCGTAGTTTTGAGATAACTTAGTATTGACATCCCGAGAATCTCCTTGGTAAAGGTTTACTTTACTTAAAGTTGGTATTTTGGCAGAGGCTATAATTTGTTGAGCTTGAAAGAGAAAATCATCAATTATTAAATCTGTTTCTTGGGATTGAAAAAGCAAAGGTTGTACGTCTTTAAATGACATAGATTGATGGTTGAAGGCAGCATTAGACCAGTTAATCGCTACTTTGCAAAAAGCGATCGCTGCTAGTTTAAAACTAGGAGTATCCCCTAATTTTTTTCTGTAAGAATCTAAACCATTAAATAGATTAGCCAAAGTTATTAATCTTTCTGGATGCCACCAACGCTCGATGCGATGTAAAGGGGGAATCCAAACATTGTCAGCAAAAGGATTTTGACGCGCTTTTTTGGCAACAGTTTTAACTAACTTAGTAGCTGCTTCTAATTCAGCGGTCTTGTAGGGATAGGTTTTAGCACCTGCCAACCAAACTAAAAAAGGATTTAGTTCTACTAAATCGCAATTAATTCCTCTTTCGGCACAGACTAATCCAGTAGTGCCGCTACCCGAAAAAGGAGCTAAAACTCTTTGGGGGTTGTCGAGGCGATCGAGCAGGTTTTCAACTACTTTAACTGAATAAGCAGGAGTTAATCTCAACCAACCATGTCTGCCTTGTTTGAGATTGTATTTAAAGGTTAAATCCGATCTTTGGGAAACCATTTTCGATCGCACCCCTGATTACCTATTACCTATTAGCTATTACCCATTCCCTACAAGCTTCTCAACCACTCTTTCAACAAATCTAACAAACTAGAACCACCGAACCAAATAGCCAGCAGAATAGAAATAGAAAGAGCTCCACCCATCAAACAAAGAACCAATCCCGCCAAACTAATAGCGCCATCGTCATCTAATAAACCAAAACCCGTAACAAAAATCCCCATTGCGGGTAAAGTATTAGTACCCGGAATGGGAATCATCATCGAAATTGCCATGAGAGCGATCGCGCAACCAATAATAATTTTACCCGCGAAACTGGTACAAATATAAGTCAAGCGAGGACGAGAGATTAACTCAATTTTCTGCAACCAAGGAATACCTGCTTTAACAAAACCTTGCACTTTCTCAACTGAAATCGGACGGTTTAACCATCTTTGGGGCAACCAAGGAATGCTCGCACCAGCTATTAATTGAACCGCCAAAGAAAATAATAAAATGCCAAAAGGAATAGAATAACCAGGTGCCGGTAATGGCAAGGCAGAAGGTAGGGCGAGAATGACGAATAGAAAACCAAAAACTCGCTCTCCTGCTAACTCCATTATTTCTGCCAAAGTCACTTGATGCCCGTGTTTTTCTTCAAAAAAAAACCGTTGTAATTCGACGGATAGTTTTGCCATATTTGGGAATGGGGAATGGGGAATTGGGAATGGGGAATGGAGAATTACCCATTACCCATTACCCATTAGCAATTAGCCAAAATTAGGTACCGACAGTCCAAGAATTCATGTACTCGACTTGCTCGGGAGTGAGAGTATCAAGACCAATACCCATCGCCTGCAGCTTGAGTCGCGCAATTTCTTGGTCGACTTCAAAAGGAATAGAATGCAACCCTGGTTCCAGTTTACCTTTATTGACAACTAAATATTCGCAAGCTAAAGCCTGATTGGCAAAGCTCATATCCATAACCGCGCTGGGATGACCTTCAGCAGCAGCCAAGTTTACCAAACGTCCTTCGCCCAAAACAATGACAGATTTGCCGCTCTTCAGTAGATATTGTTGAGTAAAAGGACGTACAGTCTTGACATCAGAAGCCATTTCGCCCAAACTCTTGAGGTCGATTTCAATATCGAAGTGACCGGAGTTGCAAACGATCGCCCCATCCTTCATCGTCTCAAAATGCTCGCGACGAATAACGTGCTTGTTACCTGTTACAGTGATAAACAAATTGCCTATTGCGGCTGCTTCGGACATTGGCATCACGCGGAAACCATCCATAACCGCTTCAATAGCCCTTACTGGATCGACTTCGGTAACAACGACGTTAGCACCCATACCGCGAGCCCGCAAAGCGGCGCCCTTACCGCACCAACCGTAACCGACTACGACTACCGTTTTACCTGCTAACAGAATATTAGTAGCGCGGATGATACCATCGAGGGTAGATTGACCGGTACCGTAGCGGTTATCGAAGAAGTGTTTGGTATCGGCATCGTTGACGTTCATTGCCGGGAAAGTTAGCACCCCGTCATTAAACATCGCCCGCAAACGAACGATGCCAGTAGTAGTTTCTTCAGTAGTACCCAGAAGATCGCCGAGTTGATGTTGGCGCTCTTTTACCATAGTCGCCACCACGTCGCTACCATCATCGATAATAATATTAGGCCGATGGTCTAAAGCAATTTGAACGTGACGCAGATAGGTTTCTGTGTCTTCTCCTTTTTGAGCGTAAACCGAGATACCGTGGTCCGCTACCAAACTGGCAGCCACATCATCTTGAGTGGATAGAGGATTACTAGCAATGAGAATGGCATCTGCTCCACCAGCTTTGAGAGCTATGGCCAAATGAGCGGTCTCCGTGGTAACGTGACAGCAGGCCACTAACCGAATATCCTTCAATGGCTTTTCTTGGGCGAAACGCTCTTTAATTTGTTGCAGTACGGGCATTTCGCGACCCGCCCATTCAATCCGTTGTTTTCCCAGAACGGCCAGGGAAGGATCTTTGATATCGTTTTTTACTTGAACTGGTGTTGCAACCATGCAGTAATTTCCTTTGTTGTGTCATCAATCAATTAGGATAACATACCGATTTTTTTGGCTCGGCAGGTTGAATGGCTCATCGCTAATTGTCTGGGAGCATCTCATATTTGCAAAAATATTTTTTTACCTCAAATCTCAAACCTCTCAAACCTCTCTGACCTCTCTGACCTCAAAAACCTCTGACCTCTGACCTCTGACCTCTGACCTCTTAAGTAGTATATTCGGCATTAATTTTGACGTAATCGTAGCTGAGGTCGCATCCCCACGCTTTACCGCTACCCGGGCCGTTGCCGACGCTGACAGAAATTAATACCGTATCGTCTTTTAAATACTCTCCCGCCGCCCTATTTCTTAAATATTGGCTGGCTGCGTTGCGATCGAAGGTCAAAGGCTGGCCTTTTTCCATCATTAAGAAATCTCCAAGCTTAACTTGCAAGTCTTCCTGTTGGAATTTCACTCCGGCCCGTCCGGCAGCAGCAGCAATGCGGCCCCAGTTGGGATCTCTGCCAAAAATAGCGGACTTGACTAAAGAAGAACCGGCAATGGTTCGGGCAATTTTATTTGCAGATGCTTCGTCTGGGGCGCCGCTGACTTGCACTTCCATCAAACAGGTGGCCCCTTCTCCGTCGCGAGCGATCGCCTTGGCTAAATAGATGCAAACTTCTGTCAGCATGGCCTCTAATTTGTCGGCTTCCGGCCCCGGGCTAGTAATGGCCGGAGTCCGAGATTGACCGTTAGCTAAAGCAATTACGGTATCGTTGGTACTGGTATCGCCATCGACGGTAATTTGATTAAAACTGCGGTTGACGGCCCGAGCTAACATTTCTTGCCACAGGGGCGGCGAAACGGCAGCATCGCAAGTAACGAAACCTAACATGGTTGCCATGTTGGGATGGATCATCCCCGAACCTTTGGCCATGCCGCCGATACGAACGGAGCGATCGCCTACTGGCATCTCTAAAGCGATAGATTTAGTTACTAAGTCGGTGGTAGTAATGGCTTTAGCCGCTGCATCGCCGCCATTTTCCGATGCCGCCGCCACTAATTCGGGAATGCCTGCTTTGAGGGCCTCCATTTTAATCCGCTGTCCGATTACTCCCGTGGAGGCCAATAGGATAGACTCCGAGGGAACGTTCAGGGCTTGGCCGAGTACCCGGGCGCTTTCCACTGCATCGGCCCAGCCTTGGTCTCCAGTAGCGGCGTTGGCTTGGCCGGCATTGCACAAAATGGCTCTAGCGCTGGCCTTGGCTTCTAAACGCTGGCGACAGTATTCGACGCAAGCTGCCCGCACTTGGGTGGTGGTGAAGACTCCGGCTGCGATCGCATCGACTTCGGAGATTATTAAGGCCAAGTCCGGGGCACCGGATGGTTTTAAACCTGCGGTAATTCCTGCGGCTTGATATCCTCTGGGGGCAGTGACGCCACCGCTAATTTCTTGCCAATCTGACATGATTTTTTACCTTTTATTTCTCAAGGTTGACAATTAGCGGATTATATAGCAAATCTAAATCATTCGCGATATTTTAGAAACCGGGTTTTGCAGAAATTACCCGGTTTCTGGTCCGCGACCCACACGATCGCTTTTTATTAATTGTTAATTAAAAACGAGTCGCGGCTTCCGGGCCCTTGATTTTTAGGGAGAGGAAGCCGCGACGGTTCGTTTGCGGACAATATTCGATTTTGTCGATAACTCAAGTTTAACTTGGTTCTAAACTGCGATTCTGATTCTGTATATAGCAGTTTTATTTGAGATGTGTCCAAAAGGCTGACGCTTTTTGGGAATAGGGAATGGGGAATGGGGAATGGGTAAGAGGGTTTCCAGAATTTTTTGCTGGTAGTAAATAGCCCTTTCTTGTTTACATCTCATTTGAAAACGCTATAGACCTTGTATTTCGAGAGCTAATGCCTTGGCATCAGTTTTAGCTCATGGAACTGCCAGAGCGATCGTAGCTGTCGCGGAAACTCGGATGGGGTTTGCCCTGGATTTGGCTCCAGTAATTATCTGGTTCTATTCCTACTTCTGCTCCCGCTCTATTTAGCATGGATTGTTGGCGATTTTTAATGGTACTGTGGTGGCGCATCATTAAGGCGCGAGCTTGATTTTTGATATCCATAATTAAAGTCCTCCGTTTCTGAGTTTTCTAGTAGATGGTTCTGATTTTTGATTGCTTAAGATAAGAATGGAAAAATCGGGTTAGCTCATGGAACTGCCAGAGCGATCGTAGCTTTCACTAAAACTCGGATGGGGTTTGCCCTGGATGCTGTCCCAGTAGTTATCTGGTTCTATTCCTACTTCTGCTCCCGCCCGGTTTAACATGGATTGTTGGC
>CAZSTZ010000041.1:0-9630 GCA_964609515.1 uncultured bacterium
CAATTCCCAATTCCCAATTCCCAATTCCCAATTCCCAATTCCCAATTCCCAATTAGCAATATGAAAATACCAGCAGCAACTTATCGGATTCAATTTTGTCCCTCATTTGATTTTGACAAAGCAAAAGCCATAGCTGCATACTTAGCAGAATTTGGAATCTCAGATGTCTATGCTTCTCCCATATTTAAAGCTAGGTCTGGCAGTACCCACGGCTACGATGTCGTAGATCCCAAACAAATAAATCCCGAGTTGGGAGCTAAAGAAAAATTTGAGGAACTAGCAGAAGACATCAAAAATTATGGTTTGGGATGGGTGCAAGATATCGTGCCAAACCACATGGCTTTTGACAGTCATAATCCCATACTCGTTGACGTACTAGAAAACGGACCGGAGTCTCAATACCGAGACTTTTTTGATATCGATTGGAACCATCCTTACGAAGGAATTAGAGGACGAGTATTAGCTCCCTTTTTAGGAAAATTTTATGGAGACTGTCTCGAAAGCGGAGAACTACAACTACAGTACGGTCAGCAGGGATTAACTGTTAACTATTACGACCATCAATTTCCGATCAGAATCGAATCTTACTCCCAAGTATTGACTTACCAAATAGGAAAATTAAGAAAAAAACTGGGCAGGAACGACCCCGATTTTGTTAAGTTATTGGGATTGCTTTACGCAGTGAAATACATTCCCTCCGTGGCAGAAGGTCGAGAAAGATACGACCAAATAAGCTTTATTAAAGGAATGCTTTGGGAACTGTGGAATCAAAATCAAGATATCAGGGAATACATAGAAGAAAATATCAATACCTTTAATGGAATCCCCGGAAAGCCCGAAAGTTTTGATTTATTAGATAAGCTACTGGCAGACCAATTCTTTCGCCTGGCTTTCTGGAAAGTAGGAAACGAAGAACTAAACTACCGGAGGTTTTTTACAGTCAACGATTTAATATCCTTGCGAGTAGAAGATGAGAAAGTATTTAATACAACTCATTCTCTAATTCTACGACTGTTTAAAGAAGAAAAAATAACGGGATTGAGAATCGATCATATTGACGGACTTTACGACCCATCTCAATATTTGTTGCGATTGAGGGAAAGAAATAACGATGCCTATATTGTCGTCGAGAAAATCCTCGAACTCCATGAAGATCTGCCCGTAAATTGGCCCGTGCAAGGCACCACCGGTTATGATTTTCTGAACTACGTTAACGGTTTATTATGCGAAGCCTTAAATCAAAAAGAATTTGACAGAATTTATTCCAGGTTCATCGGAGATTTGATTACCAGCGACCAATTAATCGACGAAAAGCAAAGGCTGATTGTTGATAAACATTTGGCAGGAGATATAGACAATTTAGCTCACCTGCTGAAACACATTTCTAGTAAATACAGGTATGCCAGCGATTTTACTATTTACGGTTTGAAAGCTGCTTTGGTGGAAGTAATGGCAGTTTTCCCGGTTTACCGGACTTACACTAATAAGGAAGGAGTCAGTAAAATTGACCGGGAGTGTATTAAAGAGGTAATTGCTAAAACGAAAGAAAAAATTCCTCTCTTTTTAAATGAGTTTGTCAACGAACTCAACTTCATTGAAAAGTTTTTACTGTTAGAATTTGACGACCATCTCTCCCAAGAAGATAAAGACAAATGGCTTCATTTCGTGATGAGGTTGCAACAGTTTACCGGTCCGCTAATGGCCAAAGGGGTAGAAGATACGGTTTTGTACATTTATAACCGTTTGGTTTCTCTCAATGAAGTGGGTTCTACTCCAAGCAAGTTTGGCATTTCCATCGATGAATTTCATAACTTTAACCAGACCCGTTCTGCTTATTGGCCCCACACCATGAATTGTACTTCTACCCACGACACGAAGCGGGGAGAGGATATCAGGGCTCGAATTAACGTACTTTCAGAAATACCCGAAGAGTGGGAAGCTCAATTGAAAAAGTGGCAGGAAATGAATGCCCCTCAGAAAGATTGCATAGAAGGTTTGGACGTGCCCGCACCTAACGACGAGTATTTTCTTTACCAAACTTTGCTGGGTGCTTTTCCCTTTTATGAAAGCGAATATTCTGCCTTTATAGAGCGGTTGAAAGATTACGTTATTAAGGCAATTCGCGAGGCAAAAGTTAATAGCGGTTGGTTGCGTCCTAATACTGCTTATGAAGAGGCTTTTATTAAGTTTGTCGATAATTTGTTAAAAGATTCGGAAGATAACGAATTTTTGACATCTTTTCGACCGTTTCAACAAAAAATTCAGCATTATGGGGTTTTTAATTCTTTATCCCAAACTTTACTCAAGATTACTTCTCCTGGGTTGCCAGATATTTATCAGGGCACGGAACTTTGGGATTTGAGTTTTGTGGATCCCGATAACCGCCGTCCGGTTGATTTTGAGAAAAGGCAGGCTTTTCTTAAGGAGATTAAAACAAAGATCGAAACGGATATTTTGAGCTTGCTCTCAGAGCTGATGGCTGCGCCAGAGGACGGTAAAATTAAGATGTTTTTAATTTATCAAGCTTTGAAGGCGCGGGGAGAAAATTTGGAATTGTTCCAACGGGGGGATTACCAAAAATTAGCAGTTCTTGGCAGTTTAAAGGATAAAATAGTCGCTTTCTCTCGCAAATGTGGCGCTCGCGCTGCTATTATTATTGCGCCGCGATTGCTGACTGACTTAATTAAAGAGGGAGAGTATCCTCTAGGGGAGCAAGTCTGGCAGGAGACTCGCATTTCTCTAGCTTCTGGTTCCTCTTTCGTTTGGAAAAATGCAATTACAAATCAAGAAATACAATCGGAGGATACTCTTTGGATGAGGGATATTCTCAAGGATTTCCCAGTGGCAATTTTAATTAATGAAATCCCTGAAAAGTCAGAAGATGAGGAAGTTTAATGGCGAATCTGTGCTAATTGCTAATCCCTAATAGCTTATTAGACAATTAACAGAACTTCTTAATGGGTTGAAGAACTCATTAAGAGGCTCTAAATTTTTTTCGGTCTTCTTCTGGGTTTTGTTTGTTACTTGGAAAAACTTTAACTTCAGAAGTTGGAGAATTGGCTCCAGCTTCATTTGGACAGAAGAGTTCCAAAGGACAAATGTGTTCCGATTCTTCTTCGTTTCCGAGTTCTTCTTCGTCGGTGGCCTTAGTAACAAGCCGCTGACAAATAGTTGATAAATAACTTTTGCTATCTACGGGCTCGTGCGGCAAGGGCTTTTCGTAATCTGGCCAATTTGGTAAATCGAAACAGGGACAACAATCAGGTGGCATTCCCCGACTGCGAAGAGGTACGGGCATTTCGCAGCGAGAGCAAGCGAGAATTTCCCACTCGGAAGTTAATAGTTCTGCAATGGTTTCGCAGGTTCCCTCTAAATAACAATCTCCCGAGTCCGCAGATAGAAGCTTCTGCCAGCATTTTTCAAATTCTTCGCTGTAGCGATCGCCCCTAATTACGGATTGCGGTTTTAAAAATTCTTGACCGTTTTTAATTTTTACCCCTTTGCCTAACTGGAACCAGTAGGCAAGAAATTGTTTGATTTTTGCTTCGGCTGCCATATTCTTTTTTTAAATTTGTTTGTTTGGATCTGAGGGCGAGAGCGGCAGGATGGAGACACTTTTCTCTATTTTAGCTTTTATCTTTCTTTGATGGAGGCGAGCCCTGCTACACTGCCCTTAATTTTTGTTTTTTTTAAGATTTGGTAAGTGGGGAACCAAGAGCGCTCAGATTCAAAACGTGGCCGCCCGCTACTAAATAAACGGGATTGGCGATCGCCCCCAGCAAACGGACGAGACTGCCGAGGCGATCGCGAAATAACCGTCCCACGGGGAAAGCAGGAACAACGCCCCAACCAGTTTCCTCCGCTACCAAAATGACATCGCCCCTAGCTTGAGATAAGCTCTCCAGTAAAACTTGTTGTTGTTTCTGCCATTCGGCCTCGTCTGTTTCTAAAAGATTTGCGACCCAAGTGCCCAAAGAATCGAGCAAAATACAGGAGTCTGAATGGGAATAAGTGGCGATCGCTTCTGACAATTCCACTGGCACTTCTTCGGTGGTCCAATTGCTAGGGCGGCGGTTTTTGTGTTTTTCGATGCGAGTTTGCCATTCCCCATCGGCGGGGTCAACCCTAGCGGTAGCAATATAAATAACCGATTTTTCCGAGCGCACGGCCAAAGTTTCGGCCCATTCGCTTTTACCAGAACGGGCCGGACCGGTGACTAAGATTAATTGTTTGGGGGCGATCGCTGGCTCGTTCATAAAGAAAAAAAGCGTCTAAACTGCAAACAAGGTTTTCCTTGCTAAAGTCTAAAATCTAACAGATGTCATTATGGCTCAAATTTCCGCCATTATCTGCACCCACAATCGCGATCGCTACTTAGGAGCGGCCATCGACAGCTTATTAGAACAAAATTTTCCGGGCAGTTTTGAAGTAATCGTCATAGACAACGCTTCGGAAGATAACACCCGCCAAGTAGTCGAAACCAGAGAAACCGATCCAAGGCTTAAATACATCTACGAATCGACTCTGGGACTGTCAGTTGCTCGCAACCGAGGTGCAAAAGAAGCCAACGGCGAAATTTTCGCTTATCTCGATGATGATGCCGTTGCCAGTCCCCAGTGGCTCGGGGTGCTGTACGAAGCATATCAAAATAACCCAAAATTGGCCATCGCCGGGGGAAAAGTTTACTTAATCTGGCCAGAAGGCATCAGCCCTCCCCCCTGGTTATCTCCCGGACTGGCAGGAAATCTAGGTTACTATGACTTAGGAGATTCTCCAGTAAATATCGACACTCCCGGCTTAACTCCCAGAGGATTAAACTATTCCATTAGGCGCACCTTTTTAGAACAAATCGGTGGTTTCGATATCAACCTGGGCAGAGTAGGTAAAAAACTCCTCTCCAACGAGGAACTCCATACCACAGAACTTGCGTTAAAGCAAGGCTGGGAGGTAGCTTATCTGCCAGAAGCCCTAGTAGGTCATAACGTGGCCCCAGAAAGAGTAAAACCGAGTTGGTTTATCGAGAGGGGATGGTGGCAAGGTGTCAGCGAATGTTATCGAGAACAACTCTCAGGGGAAGCAGGTTTCGCTCAATTGGGGCGAGGTGGCGAACGGATAATCAGAGGTCTTTATAAAAGTCTTAAATATATTGCAGATCCAGCCCTGCGTTTTGATAATTTTGTCTATGCTTACGGTCAAATAGGTTATTTAAGCGAGGCTATCAAGGGACTAGCTACTTCTAAAACAATTAACAATTAAAAATTAACCCAATAGCTATGAACTCACAACCAAAAATTCCAGTTTCGGTTTTAATTCCTGCTAAAAACGAGGAAGAAAATCTGCCTGCCTGCTTGGAAAGCGTGGCAATGGCGGATGAAGTTTTCGTCGTAGATTCCCACAGCGAAGATCGCTCTGTGGAAATATCAGAAAGTTATGGGGCTAAAGTAGTACAATTTAACTTTAATGGTAGGTGGCCGAAAAAGAAAAATTGGTCTTTAGAAAACTTACCTTTTAACAACGATTGGGTTTTAATTGTTGACTGCGACGAGCGGATTACTCCCGAACTTTGGGAAGAAATAGCTGTAGCTATCCAGGACGAAAAATACGAAGGTTACTATCTCAACCGTCGAGTATTTTTCCTCAGTAAATGGATAAGGTATGGGGGAAAATATCCAGATTGGAACCTGCGCTTGTTCAAACACAAACGAGGTCGCTACGAGAATCTAAGCACTGAAGGAGTACCAAATACGGGGGATAACGAGGTTCACGAACACGTCGTTTTAGAGGGTGAGGTGGGTTATCTTAAAAACGACATGATGCATGAAGATTTTAAAGATATCTTCCACTGGCTCGAAAGACATAATCGTTATTCAAATTGGGAAGCGCGGGTTTATTATAATGTTTTAACTGGGAAAGACGATAGCGGTACTATCGGCGCGAGTTTGTTTGGAGATGCGGTACAGCGCAAGCGATTTTTGAAAAAAATTTGGGTGAGATTGCCGTTTAAACCTCTGTTGAGGTTTCTTTTGTTTTATGGGTTCCAATTGGGTTTTTTGGATGGCAAAGCAGGATATATTTATGCCAGGTTGCTCAGTCAATACGAGTATCAAATTGGTGTTAAATTATATGAATTGCAGAAGTTTGGCGGGCACTTAAATACTGCGAAAAAAGAAGCAAAAAGCCCCACTCCAAAATCTGTTACCGAAACTGATTCTGTAAGTAGTAATAGTTAAAAACTATATGTCTGAGGATAAGGAAATAAAATCTTGGGTCGATTTACGGAAATACGACCAATCCTGGTTCGATCGCGGAAAATCGGGTTGGTTTATTTTGCTGTGGTGGTTGGTACAGGCGATCGCTTTTCCGCTGTCGCCACAACCTTTATATGGGTTCAGGCGATCGCTGTTGCGTTTGTTTGGGGCAAAAATTGGCAAAGGGGTATTAATTCGTCCCACTGCCAGATTTACCTATCCTTGGAAAATCGCGATCGGAGATTATAGTTGGATTGGGGATGACGTGGTGTTGTACAGTCTGGATCGGATTGAAGTTGGGGAACACTGCGTTATTTCCCAAAAAAGTTATCTCTGTACCGGCAGTCACGACATCAAAGATCCTGCTTTTGGTTTGAAAACTGCCCCAATTATTCTCGATAACGGCGTCTGGGTGGCGACAGATTGTTTTGTGGGGCCGGGGGTAAAAATTGGGGCTAATTCTGTTATCGGGGCCCGCAGTAGCGTTTTTAAGAATATGCCCCCAGGTCAAGTTTGTTTGGGAAATCCCTGTCGGCCTTGTTATGCCAGAGATGTGATAATTAACAATTAATAATTGGGTTATTGGTGGGCGAGAATTAACGGTTTTGTAAGGTGCGCAGTGCGCACCCTACAGAGGTTTAACTACGCAGATAACAGGCAGGATGCCTGTTCTACTACTCGTTCATATTCTTATAAGTTGCCACTGCCGAGGGGGAACTGCGATTCAAATAGCGGAAGATCCAATACTTAAATACGGCATCGAGAATAACGGGAAAGGTGGCAATAAAGAGGAAGTTAAATTCTTCATTTTCTGGGAGTCCGAAATGTCTGGAGGTAGTTGTTAGAATCACTTCCCAACCGTGGGGAGAGTGGAATCCCACAAACATATCAGTTAATAGAATAATGATAAAAGCTTTAGCGCTATCGCTGAGACCGTAAATTAGGTCGTCCATAAAAGATTTAAAAATCTCAACTTCTTTTTTGTTATTAGTAATAATGAAGAAAAAAGTGACAATGGAAATAATGTCGCAAAAAACATTTTTAATAGCATTAGAGCTTTTATGTTTGTATTCTTCAGCGATTTCTTCTGCTTTGTGATGGAGCAGTTCCTCCCTTTCTTTGGTTTCTATTTCGGGAATTTTACCTATTAAAATTTCAAAATCTATTTTCTCCTCGTATCTGTGCAATTGGTCTAAAGCTTCTTCTTCTAAGTCCTCATTGATAAAGATTTCTTCCATGTCCGCTTGAGGTCTAATAAAGTTATCAACTAAAGGACCGATTACGGTAATTTTTGAGATTTGGTGAACCAGTAAAGGTACGAGAATTAAAAGTAAAATAAATCTAATGGAAACAATTGTTTTAACCTTAGATTTTCTAAACTTTTTAATGACTTCTTCTTCCGCTGCCGGGTCTAATTCTTTTTTAATTCTCTTAAGAGTGCCCAGGAGCGATCGCGGCAAAAAACTCGTCTCCGGCTTATCTTCTTTGATTTTTTCAAAAGGTTTTTTCTCCTGAGAATCTAAAGGAGCGGCTGACAAAGCTTGTTTAGAGATTTGATTTTTTTCTTGAAGGGAGACAGGTTTAGAAGTTGTCGGAATATCTACTATTACAGGGGAAGAAGCAGAGGAGTTGACTGGATATTTTGGCGTTCTATATTTACCGATTACTTCATCTATAAACTCTAATTTATTTAAAATAATCGATGCTTCTTCTGGTTCTATTTTGGATTTTTTTGATTTTTTATTTACTGGTTTTACGCCGTAATTTTGGGGCTTATTAATAACATCTAATAGCGGGCGACTTTCATTAAATTCAGCCAATCTTATCTGGATATTTTTTAAGCTTTTTTCAAGCTCTGAATTAAAATAAGATTGAGCGATATCCCCATAATCGCCAGATTCTGCAGAGATTTTTTGACCGTTAAAATAGTCTTTTTCCAAAGCGGCGATCGCCACTGCTTCCCGATATGCTTCGTCTAAGACTTGTTCGGGTTTTTTTCGTAACCATTGGTTAGGATTAAGCAAAGAGGATTTAATTTGCTTCCAAGGATAAATAGCCATTTTTTTTATGCGCTTTTGTTTCTGGGAGAATGGGCAATGGAGAATTGGAAAAAACGATAAATCACTTAATCCCCTTCTTAAAAAGAAGGGGTAATTGTTAATTTTTAATTGGGAACTTGTTAATTGGTTAAAGCTGACTTTGCAAGCGCTGAACGAGTTGTGGTGGTTGGACCACCCCTTCAATGCGATCTACTGGTTGGCCATTTTTAAACAGTACCAAAGTAGGCAAGGCCTGAATACCGTACTTTGAGGCTAACCCAGAATATTTATCCGTATCTATTTTGACTATTTGGAGCCTTTGGTGAAGTTGAGAGTTGACCTGTTCCAGAATTGGGACCATCATCTTACAAGGACCGCACCAGGTGGCGTAGAAATCTACCAACACTGGTTTTTTGGTATTTACAAGCATCTCGTCAAAACTGTTGAACTTCTTTTTTACTGGCATAGTAGTAAATTTAAGCTTTTGCGATTTTTAATGGGGGCAATATCCCCTAATATAGTTTAGTTTGCAATTTCAGAAAAAAGGACTTATTGGATGGAACTGTTACCAGAAACGCAACAACGGTTAAAAGGAAAAGTGGCCATCGTTACCGGGGCTTCCAGGGGCATAGGCCGGGCCACGGCTTTAGCAATGGCCAGGGAGGGGGCCAATGTGGTTGTTAACTATGCCAGTTCCAGCGGGGCCGCAGAAGAAGTGGTGGCTGCGATTACTGGGGCGGGGGGTCAGGCGATCGCTCTCCAAGCAGATGTATCTAAAGTTGACCGAGTGGATGCGATGGTCAAGGATGTTAAAGATAAATTAGGAAGCATCGATATCCTGGTCAATAATGCGGGCATTACCAAGGACACTTTATTGATGCGGATGAAACCGGAAGACTGGCAGGCTGTTATAGACCTAAACCTGGGCGGCGTTTTTCTCTGCACTCGCGCTGTCACTAAGATTATGCTGAAACAAAAAAGCGGTCGTATTGTTAATATAGCTTCCGTTGCCGGTCAAATGGGAAACCCGGGTCAAGCTAACTATAGTGCGGCGAAAGCGGGAGTTATTGGCTTTACAAAAACGGTGGCAAAAGAGCTCGCCA
Source organism: uncultured bacterium (assembly GCA_964609515.1). Taxonomy (GTDB): domain Bacteria; phylum Cyanobacteriota; class Cyanobacteriia; order Cyanobacteriales; family Microcoleaceae; genus CALKCV01. Next base: position 9,391 of record CAZSTZ010000041.1, read on the forward strand.
GTCGCGGCATTACGGTTAATGCTGTGGCCCCCGGTTTTATCGAAACTGATATGACTAAAGAATTGAAAAATACGGAGGAAATTCTCAAATTTATTCCTTTAGGTCGTTATGGTAAATCTGAAGAAGTGGCGGGTACAATTGTCTTTTTAACGGCTGATTCTGCGGCAGCTTATATCACCGGTCAAGTGTTTAACGTTGATGGCGGTATGGTGATGGCTTAATAGAGTAGGCAAGAGGCAA
>CAZSTZ010000041.1:9730-21265 GCA_964609515.1 uncultured bacterium
AGGCAAAAGTAGAAAAATTGAAACTAAGAAACCCGGTTTTTTTGACAATACCTTCGCCCTTTTTCCCTCAAGGCTAACTCGCCCGCCAGAAACCGGGTTTTTCACAAAAACCCGGTTTCTTAGATCTAAAGGCAAGAGGCATGCATGCAAGAGGCAAAAGTAATTGTGCATTTAAAATGCGTCTTAGCTTAATCTATTTCTCAACCATTAAACATGAGATTGCCACGGGAGCATCTCATAGAAGCAAAAAAACAATATTTCCTATTCCCCATTCCCTATTCCCCATTCCCAAAATCTAATGAAACCGCAGATTTCTACTATTCCAATAAGAGAATTAGCATCGGGCGATCGCCTCTTTATCCAAGTCTATAAATTCATCGGTTCCCTACCCGGAAAAAAAGCCTATTTACAATCAAATTTGCACGGGGCGGAGATTAGCGGTAACGCCGTCATTCATCAATTAATCGAGTTTTTAATAAGTTTAGATGAGACTCAATTAAGAGGAGAAATTTGGTTAGTGCCAGTATGCAACCCCGAGGGAACTAACGCGCGATCGCATCATTTTTCCTCGGGTCGCTATCATACTTACGACGGCAAAGATTGGAACCGTATTTTTTGGGATTACGAAAAAGAAGATGAGGATATCGAAGCTTTTGCAAAATCTCAAATAGATTTAGAACCAGAGGAAATTAAAACTAATTATAGAAAGAAAATTCTCCAGAGTTTTAAAAAACTCGAAGCAAAAATCAACTCTCCCAGCGGCGTACCTTTTGGCGAAAGATATCGCTATCAAATGCAGTCTTTATGTTTGGATGCGGACTATGTAATAGATTTGCACAGTTCCACCAATAAAGCCTTAGATTATTTGTATTGTTTTAGAAGCAGAGAAGAAAGTGCCAGAGCATTTTTACTGGATTATGGAATTTTAATGAATCGATATGATGGGGATGCTTTCGACGAAGCATTTTTAAAACCTTGGCTGGCTTTAGAAAAGTGTTTTGCGGAGTTGGGAAAAGCGATTATTTTTGATATCGAATCGTGGACTTTAGAGTTAGGTTCGGGAATGGAAATGAATCGCGAATCTGTGGCTAAAGGAGTTCGGGGAGTTAAAAATTATTTGGCGAGTAAGGGGTTATTAAAAATAGATGGTTTGCCTTTGGCGGAAACAAAAAATCATCAAATTTTGGTGATGTCTAAAGAGAAAATGAAACGATATTATGCGCCAGCGGGAGGCATGGTTAAATCTCGGGTGGAGTTGGGGAGTTTTGCGAAAAAAGAACAGATAATTTATCAACTTCTTTGTTTTAATAAAAAGGGAGAATTGCCCGAGGTGGTAGATGTTTGTGCCGAAGCTGATGGTTTGGTTTTGGATGTTTCGACTAATTACGGTGTCAGTCAAGGGGATTACGTTTTAGAGATTATTGAGGAGAGTTAGGGGCGAGACCCCTTGACACTGGTTAAAATGTCGTGTTAGTTTGGAACTGTCAATTGTCGATCGCCTGTATTGTCAATCGTCAATTGTCAATTGTCCATTGTTAATTGTTAATTTTTCAATGAGTCCAAATCCTCAGAGCATCAGTTCTAACTGGGCGCACAGTCCACCCAAAGAAGCATCCAAAGTCGAGGCAGACTATGATTTTCTGGCAGAAGATTACGACGAACTGATTAAAAAATGGGCTTACGACGGTCCTCGCATTGGTGTCGAACTTGCCAAGCAATTTTTATTGCCCGAAAACTCGATTCTAGATGCAGGTTGCGGCACCGGTTTGACAGGACAAGTATTGTTCGATCGCGGATTTACCGACATCGTAGGAACGGACATTTCCCAAAAATCCCTGGACAAGGCTTCCCAACGCCAGGTTTATCGAGAAGTGGTTAAAGCTAACCTGCAAGAAACCCTGCCCTGGCAAGACAACGCCTTTGATGCGGTCTATTGTATTGGAGTTTTAACTTACTTTCCCGATTGTTTTCCCTTGCAAGAATTTTGCCGGGTGACTCGCCCTTCTGGATGGATTATCTTTTCCCAAAGAGTCGATCTATTTGAAGAAGGCGGTCATGGCAAACAATACGAGCAAATGGAGTCTGAAGGATTATGGCAGAAAAAGTATATCTCCGAACCCACAGCCTACCTACCCGGACATTCGGAATATGGAGATAAAATTCTTGTCTATTATCTCGCATATCAAGTTCTCCAGTAATCAGTTAATCGCTTTATATACTCAGGGATTATGTCTATATCCAAGGATACAACAAGGGAAGGAAAACCCTTTTGCCTTAACGGTCCGCCCTTAGAAAACAACTTAGGGGACGACCGAGCAACTATACCACAGTTAATAGACAGACGGGCAAAAGAAACACCAAACGCCACCGCTCTTTGCTTTGGCAACGAGACTCTAACCTATGGCGAAGTTCAAACGCGATCGAACCGTCTCGCCCACTTCCTACAATCTAAAGGATTGGGAGTCGGTTGCTTTGTGGGAGTCTGTCTGGACGGTAGTTTTGAAATGCCGATCGCCTTGTTGGGGATTATGAAATCGGGCGCGGCCTACGTTCCCCTGGATCCGACCTTCCCAGAAGAACGCTTGAAATATACGATCGCCGATGCCGGAATTAAGTACGTTCTCTCAACTACAGATTATGCCCCTGTCGTTGCTAACTTTGATGTTGAGATTCTTAAGTTAGATAGTTTGAGCTTAGACTCTTTCCCCGATGATGTCGCCACTACACCATCCTTGTCCGACTTACCCGCCTATTTAATCTACACTTCCGGTTCCACGGGAAAGCCCAAGGGCGTGATGGTTCCCCACGCAGCTTTAACCAACTTTATGCTGTCGATGCAAATTACACCGGGGATTTCTCGGGGCGATCGAATGCTCGCTCTCACGACTATTTCTTTCGATATATCAGGTCTCGAACTGTATCTCCCCCTCGTAACGGGGGCTAGCGTGCGGTTGCTGACCCGCAAAGAAGCGCGAAATAGCGTTCTGTTGAACCAATTAACCGAAAGTGGAGAGATAACGATAATACAGGCAACGCCCACGACCTGGCGAATGATGCTCAATTCCGGTTGGCGCGGACATCCAAAGCTAAAAGTATTAGTCGGAGGAGAAGCCTTTCCCCCCGCTTTGGCTAAAGAAATGCTGGACAAGTGCGGGGAAATTTGGAATATGTACGGTCCAACAGAAACTACGATTTGGTCGGCTATCGCTCCCGTAACCGATACAGAGATTTGCATTGGTATGCCGATACATAATACCCGCATTTATCTTCTGGAAGATGATGAAATTTGTATCGGCGGTAAAGGTCTCGCCTTGGGTTACAAAGACCGACCGGAACTAACGGCAGAAAAATTTATCTATTCCGAGGTTGCCGGGGAGCGCATTTATCGAACGGGCGATCGCGGTCGTATCGATAGCAACGGCAGACTGCATTTCCTGGGTCGCCTCGACCATCAGGTAAAGGTCAACGGGTTTCGCATCGAGACCGGGGAAATTGAAGCCCAAATAGATGAGGATGAAGGGGTTCGGCAATCCCTCGTAACGGTCAAATCCTACGGCGAAAACGATTCGAGATTGGTGGCATATATCGTTCCCAAAGTGCAAACCGGTAGAGTCGAACAGTGGGAAACAGTTTGGAGCAATACCCACAGTCAGAAAATAGACATTTCGGATGCCACATTTAACTATGTAGGTTACAACAATAGCTTTACCGGCAAACCCATGCCCGAAGCTGAAATGCGGGAATGGAGTCAAAACACCATCCAACGCATCCGATCGCTTAACCCGACAAAGGTACTGGAAGTGGGCTGCGGAACGGGGATTTTGCTATTTGCCATCGCCCCAGACGTAGAGCGTTACGTCGGTACGGACATTTCCCAATCTGCCCTCTCCTATATCCGAGAACAACTCGATAAAAATCCCGAACTGTCGCCAAAGGTGGAATTGCATCATCGACCGGCTGATGCTCTCCCAGAGTTAGAACCCGGAAGCTTCGATGTCATTATTTTAAATTCTGTCGTACAATATTTTCCCAGCGGCGACTACCTAGAAGCAGTCGTTAAAAAACTGCTCTCTTTACTCGGACCTCAAGGTTCCATTTTTATCGGAGATGTGCGCAATCTTCTGCTGCTAAATGCCTTCCACAAAAAGCTATTAGAAGCAACAACGGGTCGAGAAGTTAGCGATCGCCAGGTGCAACAGTCGGTAAGCAAAGAGGAAGAACTGGTAATAGATCCGGAATGGTTTTTAGCTTTGAAGAAAACCATGCCAGCGATCGCCGAAGCGAGAATTATGCCCAAGGCAGAACATTCTGCCAACGAATTTACCAGCTTTCGCTACGATGCGATACTCTCCACCGGTTCGAGCCCCGCTAAAGAAGTTGAGTGGCAGCATTGGCAGGAGGAAAACTGGACAAAAAGCAAGTTGAGGCAGGTTCTCAGCGAGAAACCTCCAGTGCTGGCATTGCAAGCAGCGACCAACTCCCTAATCGACCAAAGCAAGGGCGATGCAGCCATCCAGCCCTCGGACTGTTTCGACTTAGGCGCAGAATATAACTATCAAGTTCGGGCAAGCTGGGCCAACAGCGACGAAACCGGAATTTTTGATGTTGTCTTCCTCCAAGACGAAAGCGCAAAACCCGCATTTCCCGAGGCAATATTTCCCGAGAAAGGCCGAGATTTGCCAAAGGAAAACCTCACAAATTGCCCCATGCTTTTCAGTTTGGGGCGGCAGCTAGAGCCTCGGTTGCGCAAGCGACTCCGACAATTTTTGCCAGACTACATGATTCCGAAGGCATTTATCTTTATAGACCGTTTTCCCCAAACGCCCAACGGGAAAATCGATCGCAAAGCCCTGCCGGAACCCGAGATTAAACGACCTGCCCTCGCCAACAACTTTGAAAAACCGCAAACCGACGAAGAGAGCCTGTTAGCCGAACTCTGGACCGAAGTTCTGCAAATCGAGGGTGTCGGAACCACCGATAATTTCTTCGACCTGGGTGGCAGTTCTATACTCTTAACCCTGCTCTATGCTAAAATTCAAGAACGCTTTGAGAAAAAAACTGAGAACACCAACATTATTGACCTGTTTCAATATCCAACCATTCAACAGCAAGCAGCGTACTTACGCAATGGGGGGAGTTTAAATGGCTCCCAGGAGTCAGAAGAGCGCGTCGCCAAACGAGTAGAGCGAAGCACCCCCGCCCTAGCTCGCCGAAATTTGAGAAAAAACCTCAAAAATCGTTAATGGGGAATTGGGAATAGCAATTAACAACTAACAACTAACAATTGACAATTGACAATTGACAATCATGCATCAAACCGATACCGAAAGCCACATCGCAGAAACCGATATAGCGATTATAGGAACGAGCTGCCGATTTCCCGGAGCAGACGACCCCGAGGAATTTTGGGAGAACCTGCGAGAGGGCATCGAATCAGTGACTTTTTTTAGCGATGAAGTCCTGCTGGCAAATGGCGTTTCTCCCGAACTCTTGAAAAATCCTAAGTACGTCAAAGCCAATCCAGTTCTAAAAAATCCTCAACAATTTGATGCCGAATTTTTTGGCATACCGCCCCTCCAAGCGGAGGTCATGGATCCCCAACAACGCCTGTTTCTCGAATGCGCTTGGGAAGCCCTCGAAAGCGCGGGGATAGTTCCAGAGCAAAATCAAGGGACCGTTGGCGTCTTTGCCGGTGCGGGCATCAGTTCCTACTTGCATCGGATTTTGCCTAACAACGGCAACTTTTTTGAATCGGCGGCCAATTTTCAGTTGATGTTGGGCAACGATAAAGACTATTTGCCGATGCAGGTTTCCTATAAACTGAACCTGACAGGACCGAGCGTTAACGTACAAACGGCCTGTTCGACTTCCCTGGTGGCGCTTCACCTCGCTTGTCAAGGGATTCTCAATGGGGAGTGCGATATTGCCCTGGCGGGAGGCGTCTCGGTTTTTCACCCCCACAACGTGGGGTATCTGTTCCAAGAAGGGATGATATTTTCTCCCGACGGTCATTGCCGTCCGTTCGATCGCAACGCTAAAGGTACGACTTTTGGCAGCGGTGCCGGGGTTGTCGTCTTGAAGCTACTCAGTCAGGCATTAGAGGAAGGAGACCCAATTCGAGCGGTTATCAAAGGCACTGCTATTAATAACGATGGTTCGAGGAAAGTCGGTTTTACCGCACCTTCTGTTAGCGGTCAGGCGGCGGTTATTGCGGAGGCGATGGGAATTGCCGGGGTTTCTCCCGAGTCTATTTCTTATGTAGAAACCCACGGTACCGCGACGGAGTTGGGAGATCCGATAGAAATCAGAGCCCTCACCCAGGCTTTTCAAACTGAGACCGATAATAAGGGCTACTGCGCGATCGGCTCCGTGAAGAGCAACATGGGACACCTGATTTCGGCAGCGGGGGTGGCCGGTACGATTAAAACGGTACTGGCTCTGGAAAACAAGCAAATTCCCCCCAGTCTTAACTTTGAATCTCCCAACCCGACTATTGAGTTCGAGGAGAGTCCTTTTTTTGTCAATACCAAACTCAAAGACTGGACGACCGACGGGAGCCCGCGCCTAGCAGGGGTGTCTGCTTTTGGCATTGGCGGCACTAACGCTCACGCGGTCTTGGCAGAGGCCCCAAACAACAGCCAAGAAATACGCCCCAGCAGCAGGCCGCGAGTTTTGCTAACTCTTTCGGGGGAGTCGGAGGGTGCGGTAGTTGGCCTGGCCGCCAAGTACGCCCGCTTTTTCAAAAAAAACCCAGATGTCTCCCTCGCCGATGCAGCTTATACGACCCATGTGGGGAGGAAGCATTTCAAGGTTCGCGCTGCTTATACTGCGGCAGATACCGCCGAGATGATTCGAGAGTTGGAGCGCGACGCGGAGACAACCGTAGAACAGGCAGGATGCCTGTTCCCCTCCAACGAATCTAACAAACTGGCATTCCTATTTACCGGGCAGGGCTCCCAGTTGGCGGGGATGGGCGAGAAGCTATACGAAACCGAACCGATATTCCGGGAAATTTTGAACCGCTGCGATGAGGCATTTCGAGGGCATCGCGATCGCTCTCTCCGAGAAATCATATTTGCGGAAGCCAGCAGCGACGGCAACGACTTAATTAACCAAACGGAATTTTCCCAACCGTGCCTGTACGCCATAGAATGCGGCATCGCCGCCCTGTTTGCAACTTGGGGGATAAAACCGGCTTCGGTTCTTGGTCACAGTATCGGAGAGTTTGCGGCGGCTTGGATGGCGGGGGTATTCGAGTTAGAAGAAGGTTTGCTTCTGGTGGCCGAACGGGGACGGCTGATGCAAGAGCTCCCGAGGGTCGGGGGAATGGTTAACGTCTTCGCCAGCCAAGAGGCGATCGCGACTTACTTAGACGATGGATGTGGGGTTTGCCTTGCGGCGGTCAACGCCCCAGATGCAGTTGTTATCTCGGGGGAAAAAGCCGCTCTAGACAAAATCCTACAGCAATTGAAAGCAGACAAAATCCCTTACAAACCGTTAGTGGTTTCCCATGCCTTTCACTCCCACTTGATGGAACCCATGCTGGAGAAGTTCGAGGGGTTTGCCTCCCAGTTTGATTTCCGTCTCCCCGAGATTCCCTTTGTTTCCAGCGCTACTGGTACGGTTTGCGATCGACCCCTCGATGCCGCATACTGGACCCAACAAATTCGGAGCGCAGTTCGGTTTAACGACGGGCTGACATCTCTGGTAAATTCGGGCTTTAATCTTTTTCTAGAAATCGGTCCGAAACCGATTCTATCTGGGTTGGGCAAAAAAACCTTTCCTAGTTTGACTTGGATCCCTTCCCTAACTAGAAACCCGGTTTTTTCAAAAAACCGGGTTTCTGAAGATGTTAAAAACCCGGTTTCTGAAGAGGATCTTTTAGATGCTCTGGGCACAATTTATACCTGCGGCGTTCCCATAGACTGGGAAGCTTTTCATGCCGACGAACGGAGGTTAAAAATACCTCTGCCTACTTATGCTTTTCAACGCAAAACTTATTGGCCGGAAAAAACTATGATTCAGACAACTTCTACCACCAGCAACGAGAAAGAAACCCGGTTTTTTGAAAAAACCGGGTTTCTGAAAGAGGAGCGATCGCCTGCAGCCGCCAAAATCAAACGGGAAATGACCCAGGCGATCGCTAAAATGATGCGCGTCGATGAGGAGCAGCTCGACCTCGAAAAATCGTTCCTAGCTCTGGGTTTAGACTCCCTAACTTTGCTCAACATCATAGCCGAAATTGAGAAAAAATATGGGATTACCTTGGGAGTCCATCAATTCTTCGACGAACTGACCGATTTGCAACAACTTATAGATTACTTAATCGAAGAAATGCCAATCGAAGAAATGCCAGAGGAGCCAGAACCAGAGCCCGTTCTGGAACCCGTGCAAGCCAACGGTTCGATGAAGGCAGCAATCCCAACTGCTCCACCAGTAGCGGCGATCGCTCCCCAGTCGCCCCCCCAATCTGGCAACGCTTCTGGAATGGAGCGCATCGTCGAGCAGCAATTGAGCTTGATGGCGAAACAATTAGAACTGTTGCAGGGGAAGACCAATAATTCCGTCAATTCTCCGATGCCAACCGTTGCTGCAACTCCCCAAGAAACCCAGCAGCAGACTGTTGAGAAAACAGAAAAAACAGTTGAGAAAAGCACAACACCCGCCCCCTTCTCGTTCTGGGGAGCCAAAGGCAACGCGGGCAAACCACCCACAGCAGAGCAACAGGCTTTCATCGACAAACTAATACGAGAGTACGCGGAGCGCAGCAAAAGCTCCAAAGCAAACGCGGCAGCCTACCGGGATTATCTGGCAGACCGGCGCTCCATACGAGGCTTGCGTCCAGAGCTAAAGGAGATTTTCTATCCCATCGTTGCCGATCGCGCCCGAGGTTCCCGCATCTGGGATCTCGACGGCAACGAGTACGTTGACATCACGATGGGATTTGGAGTACACCTTTTCGGTCACAATCCCGATTTTATTATGGAACCAGTAAAGGAGGTGATGGAAAAAGGGGTGCAAGTGGGCCCCCAAAGCCCTCTGGCGGGAGAAGTCGCCAAACTGTTCGCGGAAGTGACCGGAAAGGAGCGGGTTACGTTTTGCAATTCGGGAACCGAAGCGGTGATGACAGCCCTGCGAATTGCCCGGGCGGCTTCTGGCAAGTCAAAAATAGTCAAGTTTAAAGGAGCCTATCACGGTCACTTTGACGGCACCCTCGCAATTCCCGCCGAAACCGACGGAGCTGCCTACGGGCAACCGATGTTTCCCGGCACTTCTCCCAAAATGGTTGAAGATGTCATCGTTCTAGATTACGGCAAACCAGAAAGTTTAGAGACCATTCGGCGCAACAAACACGAATTAGCCGCAGTTATTGTCGAGCCGGTCCAGAGTCGATTGTTGAGTCTCGCTCCCAAGGAGTTTTTGCAAGAGCTCCGCGCCTTTACCCGCGAGGAAAACATCATCTTGATTTTCGACGAAGTGATTCTCGGGTTCCGGGCCGCTTCTGGGGGCTCTCAGGAATACTTCGGCGTTGAGGCCGATATTGCCACTTACGGCAAAGCCGTCGGCGGCGGTATGCCCATCGGAGTTGTGGCAGGGAAGGCAAAGTATCTGGACTACATCGACGGCGGCACTTGGAAATACGGAGACCAGTCCTATCCGCAAACCGAGCCCACCTATTTTGCAGGGACTTTTTGCAAGCATCCCCTAGCGATGGCGGCAGCTAAGGCGGTGTTGCTCCATCTTAAAGATGGCGGTGGAGCGTTGCAAACGAAACTCAACGACGCTACCGCTAGTTTGGCTCTGGAGTTGAATACTTATTTTCAAACGGAAGGGCTGATGCTTCGGGTGGATTGTTTTTCGTCAATTTTTCGCATCGAGTTCCAAAGTCCGTTTGGCGAGTTATACCTTCCAATCGAGATGGACCTTTTGTTCTACTTGCTGATACTCAAGGGGGTTTATGTTTGGGAAGGTCGAGTTTGTTTCCTCTCGGCGGCCCACACCCAGGAGGATGTTAACCGGATCGTTGCGGTTGTAAAAGAGAGTGTAGAAGAACTTCGCTCCGTGGGGTATTTTTCCGGGGGAAAATCCGGGGGCAAAAATTCCGCAGGAAAATCAGGGGGCAAAAATTCTGGAGGAAACTCGGGAGGCAAAAATAGTTCTGCTAAAAAAAAACTCTCTTATCCTTTAACGGAGGAACAGCAACGCTTACTTGAGATTGCCCGAGACGAACGAGGCTCCACTGCCTATAACGAGTCGATTTCGTTTGAGTTGCAGGGAACGTTGGATGTCGATCGCTTGCGGTATGCTGTGAATACTGTTGTCAACCGACACCATGCCTTGCGGACTTACATGGCGGCGGATGGCTCCAAGCAGGTTGTGGCTTCTGAGGTAAAGCTTGAAGTGCCATTGTTGGACTTGTCTGGGGGAAATCCCGATGAGGCGCTCCAGCAATGGCTTTTCGCCGAGAGTCAAAAAGCTTTCGACCTTTATCAAGGGCCGCCGATGCGAGTCTCCGTCGTCAAGTTGGGGAGCGATGTTGCATCCGCAACGCTACGCGAACGCCACGTTTTGAACGTTTGCACCCACCATATTATTTCCGATGGTTGGTCTTTGGTGGTAGTTTTGGCAGAAATCTGCAAGTTGTATTCTGGCAGTTCGGAGCTACCGCCAGTACAACAATTTGCAGATTATTTGAAGTGGTACGATCGCGAATCCCAAAGCGAGGGGTTTAAGGCTTCGGAAAGGTTTTGGCTCGAACGTATAGACGAAGCACCACCCTTGAAGTTGCCTTTTGACTGCCCCCCACCGGAACGGCGAACCTACAACGGGGCCCGCGTCAGCGTCCGAGTCGAACCCGAGTTAGTCCGGGCCCTCAAAGAACGTTCTATGGGCTGGAATGCAACCCTATTCCACACGCTGTTGAGCGCTTACGCCCAACAAATGAAAAGGTTCTGCCAGCAAGATGTAGTAACTGTTGGCATTTCGGTGGGCGGTCGTCCTACGCATCTTGCCGAACATTTGGTGGGGTATTGTTCCCATTTTATTCCGATCGTTCTCGATTTCAAGGAGACGGGAGCTTGCGGCGACTCGGTGCAAAAAACCAAAACGGCACTGGGAGCAGCTTTGAAGCATCAGAACGTGCCTTTCGCTCGGTTGTTGGGGCGACTGCCGCGATCGCGACGAGAAGAGGTTATCCAAGTTACTTTCAATTTGGATATAGATATGACCCTTCCCAACCTAACGGGTTTGCAATCTCGGATTATTTCTCAGCCGGTCTCTTCTGCCAGGTATGCGATCGGTCTGAACGTTATCCCCGAGTCTGACTGCCTGCATCTGGACCTCGATTACAATACCGACCTTTTTAAAGCTGAAACTATGAAACAGTTTTTAAAGGATTTTATGGAATTGTTAGAAGGTGCGGGAGGAAACATTTAAAACGGTCAAGAAACCCGGTTTTTTGCCAACCGGGTTTCTTTTCTTGTGGCTCAAACCCACATCCAAACTGAAACCCGGTTTTTTGCCAACCGGGTTTCT
>CAZSTZ010000041.1:21365-34250 GCA_964609515.1 uncultured bacterium
TGTGGCTCAAACCCACATCCAAACTGAAACCCGGTTTTTTGCCAACCGGGTTTCTTTTCTTGTGGCTCAAACCCACATCCAAACTGAAACCCGGTTTTTTGCCAACCGGGTTTCTGCTGGGGCCAAAAGTTCCGTTGCACTTCACCCAACCTACGGGATGTACTTTTAATCTTCTGAAGCCTTAACCGATCCTTTGGCCGATATTGTCAAGTATATACCGAACAAAATGATAAAAAATCCTAGTAAGTTAAGCAGGTTTAAAGTTTCTGAAAATATCCCCCAAGCGAGAATGGCGCTAATTGCCGGATGAACCAGCAAAATTGTCGCCACCAATCCCGAAGATAAGCGTTTAAAACTATAAGTTATTAAAGTGGTGGTAAAAATTATACCGATTCCCAAAGTAGCGACGGTCAGCCAACCGGTAGCGGAATGGGGGAATAGTTCGTTATTACCAAGCAGGAAAAGAGGCAACACAAAAAGAGCTGATAGCCCGCAGTTCCAAGTGGTTATTGCTGTAATACTTAACTTGGTTTGCAGTTGTTCTGTTACCAGTAGATATCCGCCCCAGAGGGCAGCAGAAACTAAAGCCAGTCCATCGCCTTGTAATTTATCAGCTGCTATAGAGAAGTCATTGGCTGCCAGGGTGAGAGAACCAACAATAGCGATCGCTATTCCCAGAAGATATCTGCGATCGAACTTTTGACTTAGCAACATCCATCCAAGGAAGGTAGTAAATAGTGGGGTGAGGCCGTGCAAAACTTCGGAGTTAGCAACGCTGGTTCGAGTCAGGGATTGAGCGTAGAGTAGTTGCTGCCCTCCAAAAAATACTCCCATTAGCAACAGCAACAAGAGGTTATGGCGATTTTTAGGCAAAAGTCGAACGGGTTTCCTTAGACTTAACAGTCCGTTCCACAACCCCAAAACTACGGTCGCGATCCAGAAGCGATTAAATATGGTAGCATTGGGACTGATTTCGGATTCGCAGATCTTGACTAAGACGGGAAGAAATGTATAAAAGGCAAGAGCGCCCAAAAGCGCCCCTATAGCCATTAGGGTTTCGCTTCGGACGCTCGATCGCGAAGTTAGCTTTAATTGTGTTGTCATTTTGCCTCAGAGAGCTTTTGAGAATAGTTGAGCGTTAAAAAACGCTATGGACCGCGCTGTAAGACTGGCTGAAATGCCCGTCAGTTAGATATTACTACAGAATTTAGGAAATTGCAACAATGAATTGTTAATTGTTAATTCTCCAATCCTTGTTAATAATAGGTCAGAGGCAGTTTTCGCCCTCGGACATAAGTTTATTTAATCAGTCTTAAAAGCTAAACATATAGCAATCCTAACAGACATCTTGCGGGAGCATCCCATATTTGTAAAAAAACCAAAAAATTAACTATCTGTGTTAGTTTGTTCTTGGAGTCAGTTGCCCAACTAACAACTAACAACTGACCACTAACAAAAAGCGGGATTGGCAACGTTGCCTCGCAACGCTTCGCGTTTTTGGGTTTCTACAAAATTGAGATGCTCCCCATCTTGCCTCTCCGTTAAATCCTAAAGCGCCATTAGCCACCCCGTAGAACAGGCATCTTGCCTGTCCCTTGCCCTTTCCTTTAAACCCTACCGTTTAAAAAATAAGTCATCATTTCACCCTTACCCTTAATAGAAATAGTGCCCCGAGGTTCAAAGACATATTTATTTTGCAAAAGTTGATAAGTAGCATCGCTAACCTGGATGCGACCGGTAACGCTATGAGATTCCATGCGAGAAGCGGTATTAACCGTATCTCCCCACAAATCGTAAATAAACTTTTTCAGACCAATAACTCCTGCAACCACCGAACCCGTATGAATGCCGATGCGAATATTAAAAGTTTGATTATTTTCTTGATTAAAACGGGCAATTTCTGTCAGCATATCGAGAGCAATGTCAGCGATCGCCTCCCCACCATCCTCTCGCGGCATCGGCAAACCTCCCACCACCATATAAGCATCTCCAATAGTTTTAATCTTTTCCAAACCATACTTTTCTGCTAACAAATCGAAAGCAGAAAAAATCTGATTTAAAAGATTAACTAATTCCGTAGGCGACATCTGAGTTGATAGATGAGTAAAACCTACAAGGTCTGCAAATAAAACAGTGACATTATCAAAATGTTCTGCAATAGAAGCTTTATCGTTTTGTTTGAGGCGTTTGGCAATAGGTTCTGGAAGAATATTTAATAACAGTAAATCTGATTTTCTTTGCTCCATTTTTAGAGCCAACTCGGCCTGTTTGCGAGCCGTAATATCGGTAACTATGCCCTCATAATAAAGGAGATTATTATCGCGATCGCGCACCGCACTTGCCCCCTCAGAAATCCAGATTATTTTGCCATCCTGGCGATAAACCTGAGACTCAAAACCCGACACATAACCTTCTTTTTCTATTGCCATTTTTAATTCCTCCCACCGATGGGGAAAAACGTAAACTTGGCGCTCTATTTCTGTTATCTTGTTTGCTAATTCTTCTGGGGAAGAGTAACCGTAAATTTTTGCCAAGGCCTGGTTAACGCTGAGATACCTTCCTTCTGGGGTAATCTGAAAAATACCGTCAATAGAATTTTCAAAAATACTGCGATATTTTTGTTCTGCTTCCTGAATAGCTGCGGCAGATTTTCGCATTTTTCTAATAATGTATGCCGAGATAGCTGCCAACAGTAAAATCGATAATAAATACAAGAAAAAACGATAAATGTTGGTAGTTTTTATCGCCTCTTGATAAGAGCGATCGTAACTATTTGAAAGTTGTTCGCTAACTTCCGTGGTAGGTAGTTTGACGATTTTTTCAATCAAACTATTAACGCGAGGTAAATTTTCTAAGGTTATTTGAGAATGACTCAAGACAATATCTAAATCGGAATCGTTTATAATAGATGAAAATTTTTATCGCTCTTCCAGAATGCTCTCAATATCCCCTGCAATTTTATTAACTACCTCGTCTCTGGGGGAAGCGTTATAAATTAGAATATCTCGCAAAAGGTTATTTATTAAAGAAAATCCTTCATTGTTCCTAGCAGCAGAACTGTTTCCAACTGTATTAGCGACGGCGATCGGTAAATAAGCCAGAGAGTTTTTAACTAAAGCATTAGCAGCATTAAAATCTTCTATTAATCGTTCTTTTTCCCGCAGTAATTTCGTATAATTTGCTAACAATTCTTGCAATTTTGTTTGACTGCTAGCATCCAAAAAATCCGGCGTTTTTTGCAAACGTTCTAAAGTTAGATCCAACTTTTTCAAGTCTTCAGTAATAGGATCGTAAGAAGTTATCAAACCGTATCGCGCTTGTAAAATATTTCGATCTATTCTGGCATCTATTTCATTAATTAAGCGCAAATCGCTGAGATAAAGATTATGTCGGTCAAAGTCTATAGCCTGAGATTTTACAAAGAAAAAGGCAAATAGAGAAAAGCCAAGGAGGGCAATAGTTCCATTTTTTATTAAACTTGCGTTCATTTTTCAACAAGGTAAAATTATAGTAGATTGCTTTAATAAAAATTAGAAAAATCATAACGGTTTCCCTCGATATTCTCCAGTTAGCGTTTTTAAAAATTTAACTATGAGATTCATTTGCTCTTCAGAAAGAGGACGGCCTAATTGATATTTAGCCATAGCATGAATAGCATCTTCTATAGTTTCAGCAGAACCATCGTGAAAATAAGGTGGAGTAAGTTCGACATTCCGCAAACTGGGAACTCGAAAAACATGGCGATCGCTCTCCTCTCCGGTGACATTAAAACGACCTAAATCCGCTTCAGTAATATTACCGCGATCGCGAAAATAATCTCCCAAAACCCCAAATTTTTGAAAAATATTGCCGCCGACATTAACGCCCTGATGGCAGCTGATACACCCATAATCTTTAAAAATCTGATAGCCCTGTTTTTCTTCTTCCGTTATGGCATTACTATCTCCTAATAAAAAGCGATCGCGTCGGAGAATTGGGAGTAATTAAAGACATCTCATAAGTAGCAATAGCATCCTTAATATTCTCCCTAGTTACACCATCGGCATATATGGAGGAAAAATCGCGAAGGTACTCGGAGGAATTGCCGATAACCTCCAGAATTGCCGGCCAACTACTACCCATTACTCTCGAACCTACCAAAGGTTCCTCCAGATGGTCGTAAAGGTTTTTATATTCTCCATTCCAATTCAGTCGAAAATTGAGTCCGCTATTAAAAACAGTGAGGGTATTAACAGCAGTTAATTGACCGTTAACGCCTTCAGATAAACGTTTTCGATCCACTCCCCCCATCTGTAAGTTATGACAGCTAGCGCAGGAAACTTTCCCATCTCCAGATAGGCTTTTATCCTCAAACAATTTTTTCCCAATGCCACCTTTTGTTCGTTGAGTTTAATTTCTAAAGGAATGGGTTTAATTGGTTCTTTAACTGAAGCAAAATTTGTTTCTACTGTCACATAATTAACTCTATCTGGTTCCATCATTTGCTGGCCGACAAATGCCAGGGCAATAGCTACTAAAAAAATAATGGCTAAATAAATGAGTTTGGTTAATTTTTTGTTAATTGAAAAAGGCTTCATAATTATTGGGAATAGGTAATAGGTAATAGGGAATGAGTAATGCCTCGCGAACTTTTACTTGTTCCCTATTACCCATTACCCATTACCTATTACCTAATTAATTTTAATCGCCAAAAGAAATACCCATTGCTCGGGCAGTCTTGAGGAGACTATCATTAGAATCAACAGCGCGGTATTTAGCGATCGCATCCGGTATCAAAACGCTCGCCACCTGACGATTTTGCCAAGTTACCATGCGATCGTACTTGCCTTGAGCGATTAGATCGACTGCCGCCACCCCAAAAGCAGCAGCAATAACCCGATCCAATGCCGAAGGAGTACCCCCGCGCTGGATGTGACCTAACACCGTAACCCGAGTTTCCGCAGCGCTACAAGCAGCGATGCGAGCGGCCAAATAATGACCGATACCGCCGTAGCGAAGTTGACCGGCAGAAAAAGTATTAGTTACCTGCTCTCCGTCTTCGGTGCGAACAGCTTCAGCTACAATGACTAAAGAATAGTTCTTGCCCTGCTGTTGGCGCTTCCCGATCTGCTCGCAGATTTTGTCGATAGTGTAAGGTATCTCGGGAATCAAAATCACATCTGCCCCACCAGCAATTCCAGCATTCAAAGCAATATGTCCGGCATCTCGTCCCATGACTTCCAGAATCATCACGCGACTGTGACTGGCAGCGGTAAAATGCAATCGGTCTAGCGCTTCCGTAGCGATGCTCACGGCAGTATTAAAACCGATGGAAAGTTCGGTGATGTCAACATCGTTATCGATAGTTTTGGGAATCCCAACTAGGTTCATACCGCCTTGCTGGGCCAGTTTGCGTAAAATTGCCAGACTGCCATCGCCACCGATACCGATGAGGGCGTCGAGTTCTAGTTGACGATAGCCTTCGATGATTTCTTCGGAGCGATCTATGGTGGTTCCATCACTCATCGGGAAGGCAAAGGGATCCCCCTTGTTAGTAGTTCCCAGCATCGTACCCCCCGTCATCAGGTAAGGATCGACCTTTTCTATATCTAAGTTGATTACTTTTGGGGGACGACTCATCAATCCCATGGTTGCTTCGCGAATGCCTAGAACTTCCCAACCATAAGTGTCGGCGCGATGCACTACCGCACGAATTACAGCATTTAAACCCGCGCAGTCTCCCCCACTGGTGAGGATGCCAATACGTTTGCGTTCTCCCATAATCTATTTTCCTAGTTGATTTGACTTTAATTGCTTGGACTTTTGACGGTTAAGGCAACCTAACCGCCGATGACCTTAGTTTATAAGGCAATGCCTGGCAATTTTCTTAGGTAATCTTTAAGATTTTATTTAAGTTTTGAAAATCGGTCCTGTGTTTTAGATTTTTTTCTGGGGATTTAGTTAAAATGTCCCATTTTGGGACCGAATCTACGTTCGTCCGGCAGAGGCCATCTATCTCCACCCTGGACGTCTTATGGTCGTTCTTGGAGACGAGGGGCTCTCTTGCGTAAAATAGGATTGCCATAGCCAAGTTTCATCAAACCTAAAATCTGCTAATAGAAATTCAATTATGCTGACGCCACAACCTTTAACTAACAAAAATACTGAAAATAATCTGCTTTTACCAGACAAATTCAAACATTTAGTCGTGCAGTCGATGGACGTTTTGGAATCGATTATTAATAACGAAGAATTCCCCGCCGCAGAAAGAGCGAGTATTGCTTTAAAAATCTTAGAAATGGGGGGAGTTTCTCCTCAAATATCCCCGGCAACATCGGGGGAAGTTGAAAGTCAGCAATTAAATAGATATCCGCAAAATGGAAGCTATACCAAAATCGCTGCCCCACCTGCAAATGGAATGCAAACAAACGGGATTCAACCTACTTTAATACAGCCGCCATCCATCTTTATCCCCTGTAGTAACTACCTTCAAATAGATAATTTCTTAACCCCTGAAGAAAATCAATATGCCCTAGATATCGCCCTGCAAAGGCAACACGATTATATCGAATCTAGTACGACTACTCAAGCTAATAATTACCGCAAGTCTTACGTTCTCTTTGCTCAATATTATCCCGAATTATCCGAAATACTCAAAAGCAAATTAGTAGCAATTTTACCCGAAATTTTGCCTAAATTAAACCAGAGACCTTTCGCCATTTCAGAAATCGAAATACAACTAACCGCCCATAACGACGGTTGTTTTTATAAAATGCACAACGATGCAGGCAGCGAGAAAACTGCTACTCGGGAATTGACCTACGTTTATTATTTTCATCAGGAACCAAAACCGTTTTCTGGAGGAGAATTAAAACTGTACGATACGGAGTTAAAAAGCAATGTAGTTACTACTCATAAAAATTACAAAGTCATCGAACCCCAGAATAATAGAATTGTCTTTTTTAACAGTCGTTCTCGCCACGAAGTTTTACCTGTAGTTTGTCCGTCAAAAGCTTTTGAAGATAGTCGATTTACTCTTAACGGGTGGATTAGGAGATAGGGTGATTTTTAATCAGTTGGCGGGTGCCAACCCGCCTGTACCCAATAACTCCTAACTACCAAAACATCTGGATCGTCGCTAAGATGTAAAGCTGCAACAGTCGCCCTACCAATAGGTGTTTTGCCAATAATTTGCAAACCATTTTCGCTCCAGTAAAAATGGTCTGACCAAACTTGCGATTGCGGCTTAAAAAGTTCGGCATTATCGCCAGTTTCCGGGTCAACTGCTGTAGTTTTATCGCTTTTGTAGCGATTGCAAATAGGGCAAGCTAACCACAGATTAGATTCATCATTACTACCTCCTTTAGAAATAGGAATTGTGTGTTCTATTTCTAATCTAGCCATCACCAAATGTTGCGGACTTAAGCAATAACCGCAACGATTACGAGCAGCATTACGAACGCGGCGATCGACTTCTACTGGAATATAATTTCGAGCCATATTTATTGATTAATAGAAGATTTTAAACCCCGTTCTATGGCAACTTTCCAAGCGCGAGCTTTATTTACCATCCCTTGCCTATAAATTTGCATGAGTTCGTCTAATTGACCGATTTGAGAATCGTTAATTTGACCGTCGCGATTTCGAGATAGTAAATCGTTAAGAAGCTGTTGTTTTTGTTTATCCATTTCCAGGTCGCACAAAGCTAAAACTTGTTCGTCTGGAAGAGATTCTACCGGTAATTCATTAATAGCGCGGTCGATGCATTCTACTAACAAATCTTCCAATTGCTTTTGGCTAAAGGATGCTATTTCTTTAGCTTTTAGTGCCAGAGAATCAGGCAGTTTTATCGTAACGGTTTCAGTCATTTTTTTACTTTAATTAAGAAGGAATAAGTTAACAAGTTGGGCCATGGGAAAATCTTCGGGAATCACAAGTACGTTAAATCCCATTTTAACTCATTCTCCCCAAAATAAATAATATCCTCCAACCATCCCGCTTCGTGCAACCTTGCCAAATCTTGTTCTTCAATAACTCGCCTGGCATCGGGAATATCCATAATTCTTTTAATTCCCCCATCAACTCTGTCTGGAAGGCGATAAGTTAAGGAGGCAAATTCCAAATTTTTCTTACTTAAAAGTCTGAGTAACTGCGGTGAATGAGTAGTAGCGACAAGACAAATATTTCGGCGTTCGACTTGTTGTTCGATTAGTTGTATTAACAGATGCAAGCGACTGGGATGAATTCCGTTTTCTAGCTCTTCAAAAAAATAAAACTTTGCGGGATTAGAACCTAATAAAACTGCACTCATGGCTAAAAATCTTAACGTTCCATCGGAGGCACTATAAGCAGATATTTTTTCTCCATTAGACTCGATTAAAGTTAGTAATATTTTACCAGTAAAATCTGAGGGAAATTCTAAGTCTTTAACGTCCATTGGAGTTAATTCTTTTATCCATTCTAATAAGACTTGTTTTTGTTCTGGAATTTGGCAAATTTCCTGTAAAACAGAAGACAAATTTTCGCCGCGATCGCCCAATACAGTTTGCCCCGGGAATGAAGGTAAACGCATAGCTTCTGGATTTAAGTCTAAAAATCCCATCGAACTTAAATCGGAAATTACCATAGTTGCCGTTTCTCTAGCCTCTTTTTCCACATCGTAATTATCTGAAAATTCCGGTAAAATTGCGAACTTATTAAAAACTTGTCTGAAACTAAAAATATCTTTTCCCGATAAAAGCAACTTTTCAGCAAGAACCATAGGTGGTTTTTCAGATATCCCCGCATCTACTTCTATTCGGTAAATAGCTTCTTTTTCTACTCCTTCATTTTCAATTAATAAAGAAATCTCTAATGCCAAAGTCTCTTCTCCTTTAAAAGCAATTTCCTTAGTTCCTCCCCTAATTCCTCGCCATTGAAGCACCCCACCTTCAATCCATTTTTCTCCAATAATTTCTGGCAAGCTGTAACCTCGCGAAATACCGTGAAGAAATCGAAACGCATCTCTGATATTGCTTTTACCAGAAGCATTAGTTCCCACCAATAAAGTCAAATTTCCTAAGTTCAATTCGGCGTCTTTTAAATTCTTAAATCGTTCTATTTTCAGTTTTTTGAGCATCGTTTTATTCAATATTAAGCCAATCGAAAATTTCTGCTGCCGACAATTGCAATTCTCGAACGCATTCTAGAACCGGTAAAATTTCTTCATCCGACTTTATTTCTGGAAATTGCTCTGGTTGATATATCATTATAGATTCATCTTTTGGGTCTATTAACCATCCCAATTGCGCTCCTTGCTTTAGACAAAAAATGATTTTTTTGATAACTCGATTTGCAGATTGGTCGGGAGATAGAATTTCAATTACCCAATCTGGGTAAGTTTCAAAACGACTGGCAACTCTCCCATTTTCTTTTTTAGGGATGCGCTGCCAACTAAAAACCGCAACATCCGGCACTAAAGAACGTCCCCCAAAAGTACACCTTAGTTCTGTAAAAGCTAAAGCTGCTTTAGTCGGTTTTCCTACTTCATTAATCTTGGCAGATAAAGAAGCTTGAAGAATACTATGCTCTCCCTGTGGCATTGCTTTTTGTATTATTTTTCCGTTAACGTATTCGCTAGCAGGTTCAGTTTCAGAAAAGCTTAAAAAATCCTCTAGCGTTATTTTGCTTTTAATTCCATCGACTGCCACCATTTTTTATCTCCTAAAAACATTTTATTTGCTCAAAAACTCCCTCACCAAATTAGCCAATTTATCCCCGCTATCTCTAACCGCCAAACTCCTAGCACCAGCAGCCATCTTTTGCAATTCCTCTGGAGACTTTAATAAATCGAAAACCGTATTTTCTAACAATTCAGCCGTCAATTTATCTTGAAGAAAAACCAAAGCCGCACTCTTAGCAGCAAAGACATTAGCATTATAATCTTGATGCTTTTCTGCCGCATAAGGATAGGGAATTAAAATAGACGGAGTTTCAGTTATTGCTAACTCCGTTAAAGTGCCCGCCCCCGCCCGACTAATAACTAAATTTGCCCGTTGAAATAACCCCGCCATATTGTCATAAAAAGGCAGGGGCAAATAGTGGGGATGTTGGAAACTTTTCGCGTCGGGGTCGTTTTCTCCCGTTTGATGAACTATCCAGAAACCGGCTTTTAACCAAGATGGGGCGCAGTCTCTAACTAACTGATTAACGGCAACTGCCCCTTGAGAACCGCCAGCGATCGCTATTAGCGGCACGTTATTTGGTATTGGTAAATCTAACCGTTGAAGAGATAAAAATTCCTCCCTAACTGGAGTGCCCGCATAAACCGTTTTCCTACCCGGCAAATATTGGGTCGTCTCTTCAAACCCCAAGGCCACCGTATCGGCCAAACGACTCAACCACCGCGTGACTTTCCCGGGTAAAACGTTGGACTCGTGGAGAATGACAGGCAAACCCAGGGAACGAGCAGCGATTATTGTTGGCCCCGCAATATAACCTCCAGTGGTAAAGACTCCCTGAAAATTTCCCTCTTTGAGGAGTCGCCTAACTTGGACAATGGAACCGATGAGTCCGATCGCTATTTTCAGACTGCCGAGGCCCAATCGCTGTTGAAAACCTTCAACTGAGATAGTATGGAGAGGATATTCTTTTGGGACTAATGTGGTTTCTAGGCGATTTGGGACTCCCAACCATTCGATTTGACAGTCGTTAAGTTGTTTGGCAGTAGCGATCGCTGGAAATAAATGCCCTCCCGTCCCGCTTGCCGCAATTAATAATCGCATATTTGTTTTTAGTCGTTAAATTCAACACCAATTTACAACGAATTCCCCGTCCCTAACAAGAATTTAGTCTCAAAAACTGGCCAAGTCCCTAAAAAAGTGTTTATGAGTATTTTTCAAAAAAAGTTTCTCCTGCAAAAATTAGCCCCCACTTTCGCTTGTTCTCTACTCTTGGGCATTGCCCTCTGGTGTAGCGGCGGGCTCCATCCTCAACTCGTCAAGGCCCAAACGAGGAACGATGCCCCAGAGGAACTGCTAGATTTAATTGAAGCTCTCGATCGAGCTGCCAACCGTCAGAGAATTGACAGGGTAATGGATTTTTATAGCGAGGATTTTAGCAATTCCGACGGTTTAGATCGCGACAGTTTGGAACGGGCGATCGGGGAGTTTTGGGAGCTTTATCCTATTCTGAGATATCGTACAGCAATTGAATCTTGGGAACGAGATGGCGATGCCATTATTGCCGAAACTGTTACTTATATCACTGGCGTTCGGCGAATGGAAGATCGAAATATGAGTTTAACTGCTACTATTAGATCGAAGCAGCGTTACGAAGGCGAAAAAATTGTCGAACAAGAAATATTAGCCGAACGCAACCAACAAACATTAGGAGAAGAACCTCCAGAAGTAGAAGTGTCCGTACCGCAAGAAGTGTTTGTTCGAGAACAATATAACTTTGATGCCATTGTGACAGAACCTTTGGGGGATGAAATGATGATAGGAGTTGCAGTGGAGGAACCTGTCAGCGAAGATGCTTATTTTGAGCCGGCTTCTTTTAAATTAGAAGAGTTGCGATCGGGCGGAATTTTTAAAATTGGCATTGCACCGCCACAGCCTGAAGGTAGATGGCTTTCTACAATTTTTATGAGGGAAGGTGGCATTACTATTGATACTCATCGCCTGCGAGTTTTAGAACCGGGTATGTCTCAATAGACTGTAGGCGATCGGTCAAGAAACCCGGTTTTGCCGAAATTACCGGGTTTCTGAGGTAGAGGCAATAGCCATTTTTTGTAGGTAGGGTGCCCGTGAAACGCAACCCAACATCTTTTAGCCTGCAGTAGGTAGGGCGCCCGTGAAACGCAACCCAACATCTTTTAGCCTGCAGTAGGTAGGGCGCCCGTGAAACGCAACCCAACATCTTTTAGCGAGTTGGCACGTCACAATAAAAATTGTGTTGGGTTTAACGAAGGTCCGCACAACCTACAAATTAAGGCAATAGGCAAGAGGCGAGAAGTTGTAAAAAGGGAAAAATATTCCCGATAGCAGCCATCTCCCCCAGAACAAACGAACAGTAGTGTACCCTGATGGATAACCCCTAGCCAATTTTGGCACGGGGTTTTTTATTTTGGCTATTAAAAAAACTACCCGGATTCAATCGAAGCACCTCTGGAAACATAAATAGTAGTGTACCCTGATGGACAACCCCTGCCAATTCTGGCGGGGGGTTTTTTTTTGCAAAAGCAGTCCTTAAACAAAATTTTAAATTTTTTCCCGAATGTCGCCGGAACCCAGAGAACTAATAAACAGTAGATGCACCCTGATGGACAAACTCCTGCCAATTCTGGCGGGGGTTTTTTTTTGAGCAAAAATAGCCCTTAAACAAAATTTTAAATTATACCAATTTGTTAAAGATGTGAAAGACTTGGATCCCCCCAAACCCCCCAAAACATCGGGGGGCTTAAGAATTAAAGCCTACCAGAACTTTATTAAAATGGTATTATTTCCCGAATGTCGCCCTCCCCCAGAGAACTAATAAACAGTAGATGCACCCTGATGGATAACCCCTGCCAATTCTGGCGGGGGTTTTTTTTTTGCAAAAGCAGTCCTTAAACAAAATTTTAAATTTTTTCCCGAATGTCGCCGGAACCCAGAGAACTAATAAACAGTAGATGCACCCTGATGGACAAACCTCTGCCAATTCTGGCGGAGGGTTTTTTTTTGAGCAAAAATAGCCCTTAAACAAAATTTTAAATTTTTTCCCGAATGTCGCCCTCCCCCAGAGAACTAATAAACAGTAGATGCACCCTGATGGATAACCCCTGCCAATTCTGGCGGGGGGTTTTTTATTTTCCAAAAAATATTCCGGAGTTAGTAAAAGTTTTCCAGGAGATAAAAATGGTAGATGCACCCCGATAGACAAACCCCG